>DAOTEJ010000024.1:0-32809 GCA_035454085.1 Burkholderiaceae bacterium
TGATGAAGATCGGCTTGGACGGGTCGGTCTGGTGGATGCGCGTCATGTAGTCGATCGCGTCATCGGCCATGCCGGTGATCAGGTTCCAGCCCGGCTTGCCCTGGAACGGAAAGATCTGCGTGGTGTTGCGGAACAGGTTCGGCTGCCACTGGTTGGCGTCGCCGCCGACGAAGCCGTAGAAGTACTCGAAGCCCATGCCGGTGGGCCACTGGTCGAAGGGCCCCACCTGGCTGGCGGCGAAGGCCGGCGTGTTGTGGTTCTTGCCGAACCACGAGGTGGCATAGCCGTTGTCGAGCAGGATGCGGCCGATGGTCGCCTTGTCGCGGCCGATGATGCTGTTGTAGCCGGGGAAGCCGGTGGACTGCTCGGAGATCACCCCGAAGCCCGCCGAGTGGTGGTTGCGGCCGGTGATCAGCGCGGCGCGCGTGGGCGAGCACAGCGCCGTCGAGAACATGCGGTTGTAGCGCAGGCCGTCGCGGGCCAGGCGGTCCATCGTCGGCGTGGGGATCACGCCTCCGAAGGTGCTGGGCACGCCGAAGCCGGCGTCGTCGGTGATGATCAGCAGCACGTTGGGCGCGCCCTTGGGCGGCACCACGCGCGGCGCCCACCAGGGCTTGGACTGCAGCGCGCCGTCCTTGATCACGCCGCCGAACTTGGGATCGGGCGGCGGCAACTGGGTGTTGGGCACCGTGGTGGTGGCGCTCGGCGAGCCCAGCACCCCCGTCACCTGCTGCGCCTGGGCGATGCCGCCGCCCAGCGTCGCGGCGATGGCCGCGGAAAGCATGATCTTGCGCATGGAACCCTCTCCCTGTGTCACCGCGCGCCCCGCCTTGGTGCCGGGCGCGTTCGATGTCGGCGGACTGTAGCCTACCCACCCGTCGGCAGGCCTTGCTTTTCCGGGCGCGCGCGACCGAAATGCCAAGCCGGCTTCGAAGTTCTTGCCCGGGCCGGTAGCCGCTAAGATGCGCGCCTTGCCCGACACCGTCTGATCCCACCTTGAGTCCTCCGGCCCTGCGTTCGTCCCGCCGCACGCAACCTCTGGTCCGCCTGGGCATGGGCGGACAGAGCAAGGTGCCCACGGCGCCGTCCGGGCTGCGTGCGTGCAGCGAACGGGAGGTGCGGGTAGGCGTGCTGCTGCCGCTGGCCGATGCGCTGGCATCGCGGGGACTGCCGCTGGCCGAGATGCTGGTCGAGGTCGGCGCGCCCCACGATCTGTTCGCGGATCCCGAGAACCGCGTCGACGACGTCACCATCTGCCGCCTGTTCCTGATCGCTGCGCAGCGGCTCTCACAGCCTCACCTGGGTCTGCTCGTTGGCCGACGCCGCCGCCTGGCCGATCTCGGCGCCGTGGGCGAACTGGTCAGCCACTGCCCGACGGTCGGGGCGGGCCTGCGCGCCTTGATCTCGCACCTGAGCCTCAGCGACCGCGTGGCGGCGCCGATGCTGCTGGACCTCGGCCCCCAGCATCTGATCCTGGGCTACTCGTTCTACCACCGCATCGAAGTGCCGATCCGTCCGGCGCTGGACGTGGCCATCTCCGTCGCGTTCGCGTTCCTCGAGCAGATGTGCGGCCCGGCCTTGAGACCGCTGGAAGTGCGCTTCGCCTACGACGAGCCCGACGATCTGCTCCCCTACCGCGAAGCGTTCGGCTGCCCGGTGCGGTTCAACGCCGAGTTGTCGGGGGTCGTGTTCCCGGCCGACCTGCTCGACCTGCCGCTTGCCGACGCCGACCCCGGGCGCCGTGCCGTGCTGGAAGCACAGATCCGCGAGGCGCGCGCGCACGCCGGCATGAGCTTTGCGCAGCAGGTGCACGCCGTGCTGCCTCAGGCCATCCTCGGCGGACGCTGCACTCAGGCGGAAGTGGCGCAGATCTTCGCGATGCACGAGCGCTCCTTGCGCCGTCACCTGCTGGCCGAAGGGGCGCACTTTCACGCGCTGCTGGCGCGCGCGCGTCGCGAACTGGCAACCCAACTGCTCGCCGACACCCGGCTGGGGGTGGCGGGCATTGCTCGCGCCCTGGGCTACGCCGATCCCAACGTGTTCTCGCGGGCCTTTCGGGCCTGGACGGGCACCAGCCCCTCGGCCTGGCGCGCGAGCCTGGCCGATCCCGCGGCGGCCGCCTCGGACGCTGTCAGGCCCTAGCGCACCGAAACGCGCGCCCCGCCGGCGCGCATCTCGCCCACCGCGGCCGCGGCGTCGAAGCCGTGCCGCCGGAAGATCGCCAGCACCTCGGCCACAGCCTCGGGCGCGCACGCCACGAGCAGGCCGCCGCTGGTCTGCGGATCGGTGAGCAAGGCCTGGTCCTCGGCGGCGAAGCCCGCGGGCAGCGCGACCTCGGCCCCATAGCCCGCCCAGTTGCGGCCCGAGGCCCCGGTCACCGCGCCGCGCGCGGCCAGCGCGCGCACGCCGTCGAGCAAGGGCACGCGCGCCCAGTCGATCACCGCCTCGCAGCCGGCGCCGCGCGCCATCTCGAGCGCATGGCCGGCCAGGCCGAAGCCGGTCACGTCGGTCAGGGCGTGCACGCCGGGCAGCTCCGCCAACTCGGGCCCGGGGGTGTTGAGCTTGGTGGTGCTGGCGATCATCTGCGCATAGCCGGCCGCGCCCAACTCGCCCTTCTTGAGCGCGGCGCTCATCACGCCCACGCCCAGCGGCTTGCCCAGCACCAGCACGTCGCCGGGGCGCGCGTCGGCGTTGCGCTTGACGCGTGCCGGATGCACCAGGCCCAGGGCCACGAGTCCGTAGATCGCCTCCACCGAGTCGATCGTGTGCCCGCCGGCGATCGGGATGCCCGCGTCGCGGCACACGCTGGCGCCGCCTTCGAGGATGCGCCCGATGGTGGCCGTCGAGAGCACGTTGATCGGCATGCCCACCAGCGCGAGCGCCAGGATGGGCCGGCCGCCCATGGCGTAGACGTCGCTGATCGCGTTGGTGGCGGCGATGCGCCCGAAGTCGTAGGGGTCGTCCACGATCGGCATGAAGAAGTCGGTCGTGGCGATCAGCGCCTGCTCGGCGTTGATCTGGTAGACCGCCGCGTCGTCGGCGGTCTCGATGCCCACCAGCAGTTCCTTGGGAATCGGCATGGCCGCCGTGCCCTTGAGGATCTCGGAGAGCACACCGGGGGCGATCTTGCAGCCGCAGCCGCCGCCGTGCGACAGCGAGGTCAGGCGGGGCTCGATGGGGGTCTGGGGGGCGTTCATGAGCAATCTCCGGCAGGCAGGTTGAGCGTCTCGGCCACGAGGCCGAGCAGTGCGGCCGCCTCGGCCTGGGGCGCGAAGCGCGAGGCGCTTGCCGTCACGCGGCCGCGCAAGGCGCAGAGCATATCGGCATCGTCGCGCAGCCGCTCGAGCCAGCCAGCCAGAGCCGCGGCATCGCCGGGAGCGAACACCGCGGGGTAGTCGGCGCCGAGCAGCCCGAGATTGCCGTCGATCGCCGAGGCCAGCACCGGGGTGCCGCTGCGCACGGCCTCGATCACCACGTGCGCGCCGCCCTCGAGCCGGCTCGGATGCACCAGCACATGCGCAGCCTGGATGCGCCGGCGCACCTCGGCATGCGGCCGCCCACCCAGCCAGCGGTAGCGCGGACAGCGCGCCGTGGTGTCGGCGGCAGCCTCGCCCAGCGCCGGGTCGAGCGCTGCGCCGACGTGGTCGAACAGGATGTCGTCACGGTGCGCGAGCAGTTGCGCGGCGCGCAGGTAGGTGAGCGGGTCCTTCTCCTCGCGCAGGTGCCCGACCATCAGGGCGCGCAGGTGGCGCGTGGTCTTGGGCAGCGGCCGGCGCGCCGCGCAGGACTGCAGGATCACGCGCGTGCGGCCCTGGAGCTCGGGCGGCAGGGAACGGGCGCCGAAGTCGTTGAGCACCACCAGGCGGTCCGCCCGCGCCGCCGAGGCGCGCGCGGACGCATCGGCTTGCAGGTCGCGGTACAGGTCGGTGCCGGTGAGCACGAGCAGCAGGGGCCGGCGCGGCCACGCGGCGGACCAGGCGGCCACCGAGGCGGCCGAGCGGCGCGCGTGCAGCGCGATCATCAGCGCCTCGTCGCCCGCGTCCCACCGGTCGGTCAGGCGCACGCGATAAGCTTGCCGCAGCATCTGCGCCCAGCGCCGCGCGGTCTGCCAGTTGCCGTTGTTGGCGCCAGCCAGCGCCGGCGTCACCAGAACGATGGAAGGTTTATGCACGCCTCAAGCCTAGCGCGAGAGCCTGCCGCAGTGCCGTCCGAGCTTGCACGGCGCGCGCCGCGCGACTGGCTCGCGCGCGCCCTGCGCGCCAGCCGTGCCGACACGCTGGCCACCTTCGCCGCCTACCAGCGCGCCCTGCCCGATCTGATCGTGCCGCGGCGCGAAGAATTCAATCCCCCGCTCTGGGAGCTGGGGCACATCGGCTGGTTCCAGGGCTACCAGGTCACGCGCAACCCGGCACGCGCGCAGGGCCATCGCGCCGATCCCGAGGCGCCTCGCCGCCCGCCGCGCCGCCCAGACGCCGACGCGCTCTACGACTCGAGCCGGGTGCCGCACGCGGCGCGCTGGAACCTGCCCCTGCCGGACGTCAGCTGCACCCGGAGCGAACTCGAGCGCCAGCTCGATGAGTTGCTCGGCCTGCTCGACACACTGCCCGCCACCGCCGACGACGACGCGCTGTACTTCTTCCGCCTCGCCCTGCTGCACGAGGACATGCACCACGAGGCAGCGCTGTACATGGCCCAGGGCCTGGGCGTGCCGATCGACGATGCGCGCTGGCAGCCCGCGCCCCTGCCGCGGCCCGCAGCGCCCTTGCGCTTTGCCGCTGGCGAGTGGTCGCTGGGCAGTGCCAGTGGCGGCTTTGCCTTCGACAACGAGCTGCCCGCGCACCGCGTGGCGCTGCCCGCCTTCGAGATCGACGCTCAGGTGCTGCGTTGGGCGGAGTACCTGCCCTTCGTCGAGGCCGGCGGCTACCGTGAGAGCCGCTGGTGGACCGAGGCCGGCTGGGCGTGGCGCGGCGCGCAAGGTGCCGAGGCACCGCGCTACCTGGAACGCGCCCCCGACGGCGGCTGGCGCCGCCAGCGCTACGGGCGTTGGGAGCCGCTCGTGGCCGAGCAGGCCGCCAGCCACCTGAGCCTGCACGAGGCGCTCGCCTGGTGCCGCTGGGCGGGCCGGCGCCTGCCCACCGAGGCCGAGTGGGAGCGCGCCGCGGTCGAGGCCGGACCGGCCTTTTCGTGGGGCGAGGTCTGGGAATGGACCGCAAGCCCGTTTGCTCCCTATCCGGGCTTCGTGGCCCACCCCTATCGCGACTACTCGGCGCCGTGGTTCGACGGGCGGCCGGTGCTGCGCGGCGCCTCGTTCATGACCCAGCCGCGCCTGCGCCACTCGCGTTACCGCAACTACTTCCAGGCGCACCGCCACGACCTTGCCGCGGGCTTGCGCACCGTGGCTGCCTGAGCACGCGCCTCAGGCGCCCGCGAGCCACACACCGAACCAGCCGCGCTCGTCGGTCCAGCGCCGCAGCACGCCGAAGCCGGCGCGCCGCAGCAGCGCGGCGAAGCCCTCGGGACTCCACTTGTACGAATTCTCGGTGTGGATGCGCTCGCCGCTGACGAAGCAGCGCTCGCCGCCCCGCCAGCGCACCACCGTGTTGCGCACCGCCTCGAGGTGCATCTCGATGCGCGACTCGGGCTCGTTGTACAGGGCCACGTGGCGCCAGTCGCGCAGCTCGAAGTCGGCCCCGAGCAGGCGGTTGAGGTGGCGCAGCACGTTGAGGTTGAAGGCCGCGGTGACGCCAAGCTCGTCGTCGTAGGCGGCCTCGAGCAGCGGGCGCGGCTTGACCAGATCCACGCCGATCAGCAGCGTGCCGTCGGCGCTGGCGGCGCGCGCCTCGCGCAACAGGCGCAGCGCGTCCTCGGGCGCGAAGTTGCCGATGCTCGAACCCGGGTAGAAGACCACCGCCGCGCCTTCGCAGGCCTCGGGCGGCAAGGCCAGGCGTTCCGAAAAATCGTGCCCGACGCCCAGCATCTCGACCGCCGGATGGTGGCGTTGCAGGTCGATGAGCGCGTCGTGCAGGAAGTCGGCCGAGATGTCCACCGCCACGTAGCGGCTGGGCGCCAGGCCGGCGAACAGGCGCGCCGCCTTGGCGCAGTTGCCCGCGCCCAGATCCAGCAGGCGCGGCCGCGGCCCGGTCAGCGCGAGCGCGGCACGGCAGATCTCCTCGCCGTGGGCCGCGAAGATCGCGGCCTCGGTGCGCGTGGGGTAGTACTCGGCGAGCTCGGTGATCGCGTCGAACAGGCGCGAGCCCAGCGCGTCGTAGAAGAACTTGGGGGGGATGCTGGCCGCCGCCGCGAGCAGGCCGCGCGACGCCACAGACTCAGGCGCCAGCTTGGCGCCGGCCGGAACCTGGAGAAAGCGGGGACTGCGGGGACCGGTCATGGCCTGGCGCGTACAGATGACGTGCGGGAAATCGCTCAGTCATCCACTCTAGCAAGCGCGAGCCGCTAAAGTACGGGGCCCGCCCGGCGCGGGGCCACCTGCCCAACTCCCCGGAGTCACGACCATGATCAGCTTCTCCTCTTCCCGCACCCTGAGGTCCCTGCTGACCTGCGCCCTGCTCGCCTTCGGCGCCATAGCGCACGCGCAGCAGGTCTTTCGCGTCACCACCATCCCCGAGGAAGCGGCGACCGAGCAGGTGCGCAAGTTCACCCCGCTCGCCCAGTACCTCGAGAAGCAGCTCGGCACGAAGGTGGAATTCACTCCGGTGAGCGACTATCCGGCCGCGGTCGAGGCCCTGGTCAACAAGAAGGTCGATCTGGTGTGGTTCGGCGGATTCACCTTCGTCCAGGCATCGAATCGCTCCGGCGGCAAGGTGGTGCCGATCGCCCAGCGCGAGGAGGACACCAAGTTCCAGTCGGTGTTCATCGCCAAGAAGGACTCGGGGATCAAGACGCTGGCGGACATGAAGGGCAAGCAGGTGAGCTTCGGCTCGCAGAGCAGCACCTCGGGCCACCTGATGCCGCGCAGCAACCTGCTGGCCGCTGGCATCAACCCCGAAAAGGACTTCAAGCGCATCGCCTACAGCGGCGCGCACGACGCCACCATCGCCTCGGTGGTGAGCGGCAAGGTCGACGCCGCGGCGCTCGACATCACGGTGTGGAAGAAGTTCGTCAACGAGGGCAAGGTCGACACCCAGGTGGTCGACGTGTTCTTCACCACTCCGCCCTACTACAACTACAACTGGAGCGTGCACGCCGACATGCCCGCCGCGCAGCGCGAGAAGGTGCAAAAGGCGCTGCTCGCGATCAGCCCCGACAACCCCGAGGGCAAAGAGATCCTCCAACTTAACCGCGCCACGCGCTACATCCCGACCTCGCCCGACAACTACAAGGGCATCGAGGCCGCGGCGCGCAGCGCCGGCCTGCTCTGAGTCCGGCGCTGACCGGCGCATGAGACTCGAGCTCGCCGCGGCCAGCGCGCGGCATCCCGCGGCACGCCCCGGCACGGCCCCGGCCCTGCAGCCCCTGTCGCTTGCCGTCGGCGCGGGCGAGCAGGTGGCGGTGATCGGCCCCTCGGGCGCGGGCAAGACCACGCTGCTGCAGCTGCTGGCCTGTGCGCTGCGCCCCGCCGCGGGGCGCATCAGCCTGGACGGCACCGATCCCTGGGCCCTGCCGCGGCGCGAGTTGCAGGCACTGCGCGGCGAGCTCTTCCTCGCACCGCAGACGCCGCCGCTGCCGCCGCGTCAGCGGGTGGTGACGGCGGTGCTCGCGGGCCGGCTGCCGCAGATGAGCCTCGCGTCCAGCCTGCGCTCGCTGTTCTATCCGAGCGACATCCCCGCGGCCTACCAGGCGCTCGATCGCTTCGACCTGGGCGAGAAGCTCTTCGAGCGGGTCGACCGCCTCTCGGGCGGCGAGCGGCAGCGCGTCGGCCTGGCGCGCGCCCTGCTCGCCCCGGCGCGGCTGTGGCTGATCGACGAGCCGCTCTCGGCGCTCGATCCGACGCGCTCGCGCCAGGCGATCGGCACCCTGGTGGACGAGGCGCGCGCACGCGGCGTCACGCTGGTGGCGACGCTGCACCAGGTGGAGGTCGCGCTGGCGCACTTTCCGCGGGTGCTGGGCCTGCGCGACGGGCAGCTGGCCTTCGACCTGGCGCCGCAGGAGATCACGCGCGAGCGGCTCGAGCGTCTGTACGCGCAGCACGAGGACGAATTGCGCGGCGCGCCGCCGGCGATCGCCGAGCAACCCGACGACGGCCCGCGCCCCGCCGCCATGCACTGCCGCTGAGGGGCGCGCAAGAGCATGGCCGCCGTCGCCCCGCACCGCCTCACCCCGCCCGAGCGCGATCCCGCCTGGCTGCGCCGGGTGGGCTGGATGCTCGCCTGCGCGGTGCTGCTCTGGCCCCTGCTGGTGGCCACCGAGTTCCAGCCCTGGCTGCTCGTCCAGCCCGACAACCTCAAGGTGACCCGCCAGTTCCTGGCGAGCTTCCTGCCGCCG
Organism: Burkholderiaceae bacterium; assembly: GCA_035454085.1. Lineage (GTDB taxonomy): Bacteria > Pseudomonadota > Gammaproteobacteria > Burkholderiales > Burkholderiaceae_F > DAOTEJ01. Next base: position 8,443 of record DAOTEJ010000024.1, read on the forward strand.
GCGCACTCGGCCGAGTTCCTCGCCATGGTGGCGCGCGAGACCTGGCGCACCGTGGCCATCGCCACCGCGGGCATGACGCTGGCGCTGGTGCTGGCGGTGCCGCTGACGCTGCTGTCGACGCGGGTGCTGTCGATCTCCGCGCTGGCGGGGCGCATGGCCGCCCTGCCCTTCGCGGCGCGCCAGGCGGTGCGCTGGCTGCTGATCGTGCTGCGCAGCGTGCCGGAACTGGTCTGGGCGCTGGTGTTCGTGCGCGTCGTGGGTCTCGGCCCCACGGCCGGCGTTCTGGCCATCGCGCTGACCTACGGCGGCATGCTGGGCAAGGTCTACGGCGAGATCCTCGAAAGCGGTGAGGCGCACGTCACCCAGACCCTGCTGCGCAACGGCGCCTCGCGCCTGCAGGCCTTCTTCTACGGCCTGCTGCCGGGCAACGCCGCCGAACTCACCAGCTACACGGTCTACCGCTGGGAGTGCGCGATTCGCAGCTCGGTGGTGCTGGGCTTCGTGGGCGCGGGCGGCCTGGGCCAGCAACTCGACAACTCGATGAAGATGTTCAACGGCGGCGAGGTGCTCACCATGCTGCTCGTGTTCCTGGCGCTGGTGGCGTTTGCCGACGCCGTCAGCGCGCGGCTGCGGGAGGCCCTCGCATGAGCCGCCGCCCGAACGCGCAGCACGCCGCCAACCCGCCCTACCGCCTGCCGCCGCCGATGTTCGACGCGCGCTGCCAGGCCTGCTGGATCACGGCCGGGGTGCTGGTGCTGGTGATCGCCAGCTTCTGGAGCCTCGACCTGCGCTGGGCGGAGTTCGTCTCGCTCGATGCGCTGCGCAGCATGGGCCGCTTTGTGGGCGAGTTCTTCCCGCCGGACCTGTCGCCCGAGTTCGTCGCCAAGGTCGCACGTGGCACCTGGGAGACGCTGGCCATGTCGGGGCTGGGCACCCTGCTCGCGGCGGTCGCGGGTCTGGCGCTGGCGCTGCCCGCGAGCCGCCATCACGCCGGCAGCCCGGCGTGGCTGCGCGCGGCCACGCGCCTAGTGCTCAACGGCATGCGCTCGATCCCGGAACTCGTCTGGGCGGGGCTGCTGGTGATCGCCGCGGGGCTGGGACCCTTCGCCGGCACGCTGGCCCTGGCCGCGCACACCACCGGCGTGCTCGGCCGGCTGTTCGCCGAGGCAATCGAGAACGCGCCGCCCGGCCCGGGTGCAGCCCTGCGCGCACAGGGCGTGGGCAGCGGCCGCGTCTTCCTCTATGCCACCCTGCCGCAGGTGGTGCCGCAACTGATGAGCTACTCGCTCTACCGCTGGGAAAACAACATTCGCGCCGCGGCCGTGCTCGGCGTGGTCGGCGCAGGCGGCCTGGGGCAGTTGCTGGTGTTCCACATGGGCCTGTTCCAGATGGGCAAGACGGCGACCGTGCTCGCCGCCATGCTGCTGCTCGTGGCGCTGGTCGATGCGCTGAGCTACGCGTCGCGCCGCGTCCTGACCCGCTGACGCACGCGCGCATCGCCGGCGCGCGCCGACTTGGGCGCGCGCGCCTTGACCCTCGCGGCAGGGCGCCGGACCATGGCCACTTCGGCGGCCGCACCGCGGCACCTCTCGGGGCACGGGACACATGTCTGGCTCCACCACCATCTTCCTGAGCTACAACGAACGCGATCGCGAGCGCGCCGCGAGCGTCGTGCGCCTGCTCGAGGGTAGCGGCTGGACCGTGTGGTGGGACCGGCGCATCCCCGCCGGCCGCACCTGGCGCGACGTGCTCGCCGACGCGCTGGCGCGCATGGACTGCATGGTCGTGCTCTGGTCGCGCAATTCGATCGACAGCGACTGGGTGTGCGAAGAAGCCTCCGAAGGCCAGCGCCTGGGCAAGCTCGTGCCGGTGGCGCTCGATGCCGTGCTGCCGCCGGTGGGCTTCCGCCAGATCCAGGCAGCCGACCTTTCGAAGTGGGACGGCTCCCCGCAGGACGCCGCCGCGCGCCAGTTGCTCGCGGATCTCGCGGCGCACGTGCGCGAGGCGCCCCGGCCCGATCTGTCGGACCAGATCGACGACGAGGCGCGACGCCGTGGTGCCGCGCCTGCGGCCACGCCACCCGAGGCCAGTCTCAGCGAACTGCGCAGCCGGATGCTCACCGCCCCGGACGCGACGGCACTGCAGCGCATCGTCTGGGAGCTCGAGAAGCTGCAACGCGAGTGGCCCGACTGGCTCGACGCTCGCGCCCTGCGCGCGCAGTTGGACGAGGCGGTGGCGCGGGCGCAGCGCGCGCCAGCCAGCGCCGCGCCGCGCCCACCCGCCCCGGCCCCCACGGGTGGCGCGCCGCGCTGGCTGCTGGGCGCCGCACTCGCCCTCGCACTGTTGGGCCTGCTCGCGTGGTGGCTGTGGCGACCCGTTCCCGCTGACGATGCGAAGTCAGCGCCACCGGCGGCGACCGAAACGCAGCGCCCCCCGGAAGGCAGCAACGCGCCGGCGCCGCCGCCGCAGCGCGACACGCGCTCCGATGCGCGACCCGAGGCAGGTCCGGCGGTGCGTCCGGATGCGCAGGAGCAGCCACGGCCAGAGGCCCCGCGCACCGACGGCGCCGCCGGCACGATTACGGGGCCCGCCGACGCGGCGCGCCCACAGCCTGCCGCGCCCGGCGGGCTGTCGGTTCAGCCCTCGCCTGCCCCGCCGGTCGGTGCCGCGCCCATCAAGCTGCCGCTGACCAAGACCGCTCCGAGCACCACCGGCAAGTCGCCGGCGCTCGCGCGTTGCTCGGACCTCAACAGCCGCCTGAGCCTGGGCGAGCCGCTGACCGCGGCCGACCGTGCGTGGCTGCAAAAGGAGTGCCCGCCATGAAATCGAACCTGCCTGCGCTCGTCGCCCTGATCCTGCCGCTCGCGGCGTGCCAGTCACCCGCGCCATCCGGCCCGGGGCCAGCGGCGGATGCGCCCGCGCTTGCCGTGGCGCCGGCTCCCGCGCCAGCGCCAGCGCCCGCGCCGGCGGCGCCGCCCCCGCCGATCCGCCCTTACGACGAGGCGGTGCTGGCGGCCGCCACCCAGCTCTTTGGCGCGGCGCCGGCACCCGTGGGGGCCACGCCGCTGCTGATCGACCCGCTGATCGACGGCGTGACGGGCGCGCAGACCCGTGCCACGCAGGACATGGGCACGCGCATCGCCGAACTCGTGAAGAAGCGCTACCCGCTCTACGAGGTCAAGCCCTTCTCGGCGGCCAACGTGCAACGCGCGCCGGTCGTGCTGATCGGCACCTTCACCGGCGTCAACGCGCAGCGCCAGACCGCGGGCGAGCGCTCGGCCTACCGCATCTGCCTGGCGCTGATCGACCTCAAGACCGGCCGCATCCTGAGCAAGGGGCTGGCCTTCGCCGATCCCAAGGGCGTGGACCCGACCCCGCTGCTCTACTACCAGGACAGCCCCGCGAGCACCGACGATCCGGCCACACTGGGCTACATCCGCACCTGCCAGGGCACCAAGGCCGGCGAGCCGATCAACCCGATGTACGTCGACCGGGTGCTGGCCGCGGCCCAGATCGCCGAGGGCATCGAGGCCTACAACGCGCGGCGCTACGCCGACGCGCTGGCGCTCTACGAGGCCGCGGCGCGGACCCCGGCCGGCGGCCAGCTGCGCGTCTACAACGGCATCTATCTTGCCAACGCGCGGCTGGGCCGGCGTGCCGCCGCCGACGAAGCCTTCGCGCAGTTGGTGCGCTACTCGCTCGAGCAGCGGCGACTGGCGGTGAAGTTCCTCTTCCGCCCCGGGACCGCGACCTTCGTGAGCGATCCGGCAATCGCCGGCCCCTACCCCGACTGGCTGCGCCAGATCGCCCAGCAGACGGTGCGCGCCTCGGCCTGCCTCGAGATCGTGGGCCACACCAGCGCCACGGGCGCCGCGGCGATCAACGAGCGGCTTTCGCTGCTACGCGCCGAGGAGGTCAAGCGCCGCCTCGAGGCCGATGCGCCCGCTCTGGCGGGACGACTCCTGGCGCGCGGCGCAGGATCGAGCGACATGAAGGTGGGCAATGGCCGCGACGACGCCTCGGACGCGCTCGACCGGCGGGTGGAATTCGTGGTGCTCGACTGCGGCACGGTCGGCAGCCGCCGCGCTTGACCGGCGACAAGAGCCCGCAGGCCGAGTCGCGGCAGCCTCGGGGCAGAGGCGGCGACCCTGGCCGCGCTCCCGACCTCGCCGTCATCAAGCATGTGCTCCAGCCAGTCACCCGCCGACCCGCGCCGCGCGCCGCTCGACGCCTTCTGCGCCGCGTGGAACGCGCACGACATGCGCGCCTTCGGGCGGCTCTTCACGCCCGCCGCGGACTTCGTCAATGCCTTCGGCACCTGGTGGCGCGGGCGCGAGGCAATCGAGGCGGCCCACGCCGCCACTCACGGTGACGTGTTCGGCACGAGCACGCTCGCCTTCGAGGACGTCGAGTTGCGCGAACTCGCGCCCGGGCTGGCGCTGGCGCGCGCCCACTGGCACCTGCGCGGCCAGACGCGTCGCAATGGCGAGGCGGCCACACCGCGCAGCGGGCGCCTGATCTTCGTCCTGCGCGAAACCGAGGGCGCGTGGCTGATCGAGGCCGCGCAGAACACCGACATCGCGCCCCGGCCCGTGCCCGACTGAACGAGCCGGCCGGCGGCGGCCTACTCCATGAAGTACTGCATCACGGTCTTGGCGACGAAACCCAGCAGCCCGAAAGCGAGCACGAAGAAGAGCACGAAGGTGCCCAGCCGCCCGGCCTTGGAGTCGCGCGCCAGCCGCCAGATGATGAAGAGCATGAAGGCGATGAAGCCGCCCACGCCCCAGGTGAGGCCGAAGTGGGCGATCTGCTCTTCCGTGTAGCCGAAGACCATCGTGAAGCGCCCGGCCTTCCTGGTGCTCAGTGACGCAGGGGCAGCGCGGCGGAGTCCACCAGGTCCCGGTAGGCGTGCCAGGCGGCACAGCCCAGCACCGGGACGCTGAGGACGAAGCCCAGCATCCCGGTGAGGATCGACAGGAGCGTCGCCAGCATGATGATCGCGGCCCACAGGCCGGTGGCCACCGGGTTGTCGCCCACCGCGCGCACGCTGGTGAGCAGCGCGCGCCGCAGCCCCACGCGGCGCTCGAGCATGAGCGGCGCGGACACCGCGGTCAGCGCGAACACCAGCGCCGCGCCCAGGCCACCGAGCATGGTCCACATCAGAAACAGCAGGTCGCCCTGGCCGCGCACCACGTAACGCAGGAAGGCCACCGGATCGCCGACCGGCGCCTTGACGAAGAGCGCGAAGAGCAGCGCCGAGACTGCGACCCAGGCCGTGGCTGCAACGAGCAGCACCAGACCGAGTTGCACCAAGGGGCGCGTGCCGCGCCGCCACGCCTCGGCGCAGTCGGCCAGGGAGGGCCGGCGCCCGAGTTCCGTCAGGCGCGAGGCCTCGTACAGGCCGGTCACGAGGATCGGTCCGACCAGCACGAAACCCGAGAAGGCACCCGGCACCAGCCAGGGCCAACGCATGCCGAGCACCGCGACCACCCAGCCGGCCAGCGCCACGAGCACCCCATGCAGCAGCGTGGGCACCGGCGCGGCCAGCACGTCGCGCACCCCGCGAGCGACCCATTGCAGCGGCCTCGTGGCCGGCACGAGGAAGACCGGGGGCAGGTCGGGTTCGACGTAGGGCAGGGACACCGACGAGGGCATCGATGGGCTCCGTTGGCGGCTGCGCGGGCAGGGCCCCGCGATCAGGCGTGCCGACCGCGCGGCGGCCGGTGCGGCGAGCTTAGCCGAGAGCGCGCTTCGTACCGCAGCGAAGCCCGCGGCCTGTTGCATCCGCGCGGCAGGGGTCTGCCCGATCGGGGCAGCGCGCCGCGCTCGTCAAGCGAACACGCGGCGCTTCTTGCTCTCGGGTCTGCCCTCGAGCTGAGGGTGCTGCGGGTACCCGGCCTCGTCCAGCAGCTCGCGCAGGCGCGCGTGCAACTGTGCCCAGGTGAGCTCGCCGTCGGCTTCCTCGATGGCGCGCAGGGCGAAGTAGCTCATCGCACCGTGGCTGCGTCCATCGAAGCGCGCGTCGTACGAATACTCGCGCGGGCTGCAGCCCGACAGCAGCAGCTCCTTCATCCCGGCCTGCGGCAGGGCGCTCGCACTGCCGCGCTTCTTCGCCTTCCAGGGGTCGGCCAGCACCCGCCTGCCGATGGCCGCCGGATTCAGGAAACGGGCGCGGCGCTCGTCGCCCGCCGGCGCAGCCGCAGTGCCCGTCGCCGCGCCGGCCCGCGTGATCGTGCCCGAGTGGCAGTTGTCGGCAATCATGGTGAAGCTCACACCCTCGGGCAGGCGGGCGAAGCGCACGCGCAGCTCGTCGTCGAGGATCAGGCCGTCCGCGGCATCGAAGGGGCAAAGTGCTTCGTCGTAGGCCTCGTCGCCCGACTCGTCGGCCACGTAGGTGCCATGCGAGGAATTCGTGAACACGAGCTGGTCACCCGCGCGTGCTCCCGCCAGCAGCCAGTCCAGCCCCGCGAGGATGCCGGCTCGCGTGGCCTCGGCATCCAGCAGCACGCGTACCCCTGCAGGGGGAAAGTCGTAGCGTTCACGCAGCAGCTGCGCCCAGGCGCGCGCGTCGTTGACGCAGCCGGCCAGGTCGTTGTCAGTGCCCGGATAGTCGTTGATCCCCACGCACAGTGCCCGCTTGGCCATGGCCGCCTCCCGCGACGATCGAGTCGGCCCACCCTAGCAGCGCGAGCCCGCGGCGCGCGGGCCGTGGACCCGGCCCGGGCAGGCGATCAGAGGGTGGCCGGGTCGATGCGCCGCACCGTGCCACCCGCCTGCAGCACGCGCGCCACCATGTCGCGCGTGCCGCCCGGGCCGTCACCTTCGCCGCCGTCCCACAGGCACAGGCAGGCCGGCGGGGTCGCGCCTTCCAGCGCGGCGGCAAGCATCCAGCGGTTGGCGCGCTCGTAGGCGTCGTCGCCAGCCGGCAGCGGGCCGAGTTCGTCGGGGGCGATGCGCACGCGCGTGGCGGGGTGGGCGAGCACGCGCTCGTAGCGTTCGCGCCAGGCGCGGCCCGCGTAATCCACCGAGGTCGCGGCAAATTCGCTGCGCGACTGCGGCAGGAAGATCTCGAGCCGCGCGCCACGCGCCAACGCGGCCTCGGCAAAGAGCAGATCGCCGCCGCAGGCCCCGCTGCTCAGCGCGCGATCTGCGCGCGCAAGACCGAGCTCATCGAGGGCCGTGGCGATGCGCTGCGCGGCCGCGCCCGTAGCATGGGCAGGCAGTCGCGCGGACGTGCGACCGGGCCGGTCGATCATGTGGCCGGAGAAGAGCACGGTGAGCATCGCGCGAGCTTACCCGCGGGCGCGCGCACGGACCCGCTAGCGCCGCGCGAGCTGGGCGCGTCGGCCGGCCAGTTCGTTGCCCACCAGGGCCGCGAGCACGAGGGCGCCGCCGCCGAGCGTGGCGCGGGCGGGCACCTCGCCGGCGCCCAGCCAGGCCCAGATCGGACCGAGCACGATCTCGAGCAGCGCGAGCAGCGCCACCTCGGGCGCGCTGAGGTGACGCGCGGCCACCACCATCAAGGCGCAGGGCAACGCAAGCTGCAGCAGGCCCAGCGCACCGAGCAGGCTCACGTCGAGCGCGCTGGCCGCGAAGCCGCCGACCAGGAAGAAGGCGAACGCCGCCGACAGCACCGCGCCGCCCATCACCGCGGGCACCAGATCCAGGGTGCGCCCGAAGCGCTGCAGGGTCACGAGGTTGATCGCCGAACACAGCGGCACCAGCGCCGCAATGCCCATGCCCAGCAGGTCGTGGCCGGCGGGACGCGCTCCGCCCTGCCCCGCATGCGCCACCATCCAGGTCAGACCGATGCTGGCGGCGATGATCGCGATCCAGGTGCGCGTGGGCAGCGGCGCGCGCAGCAGCAGCCGCGCCAGCACCGCCGTCATCAAGGGCCCGAGCGCCGACACCACCAGCACGCGCGCCACGCTCGTGTAGGCCAGCGCCACCATGAAGGCGGTGAACATGCCGCCCCAGCACAGGCAGGACACGATTCCCGGCCAGCCGGCGCGCCGCAGCCAGCCCGGCAGGTCGTAGCGGGTCCACGCCAGGTAGCCCGCCACCCCCAGCGCGGCGAACAGGCTGCGCCAGAACACGAGTTCGAACTTGCCCTCGGCGAGCAGCGCGGGGCTGAGGTGACGGCTGACCACGCCGGCCGTGCTCCAGAGCACGGCCGCCAGCACCATGAGCGCGATCGCGCGTCCGTGCCCCGCGCGCAGGACCTCGGGCGCGGAACTCCCCGGTGCTCCCGACATCGTCGGCGCCTGGCTCAGGCCGCGTCGCGTCCCGCGCGCTTGCGCTCGTGTTCCTTGAGGAAGCGCTTGCGCAGGCGGATGCTCTGCGGGGTGATCTCGACCAGTTCGTCGTCGGCGATGAATTCGACCGCCGATTCGAGCGTCATCTGGATCGGCGGGACCAGGCGCACCGCCTCGTCGGTGCCCGAGGCGCGCACGTTGGTGAGCTGCTTGCCCTTGATCGGGTTGACCACCAGGTCGTTGTCGCGCGAGTGGATGCCGATGATCATGCCTTCGTACAGCTTGTCGCCCGGGCTGACGAACATGCGGCCGCGATCCTGCAGCTTCCACAGCGCGTAGGCCACGGCCTCGCCGTCGTCCTGGCTGATCAGCACGCCGTTGCGACGCTCGCCCATGTCGCCCGGCTTGACGGGGCCGTAGTCGTCGAACACGTGGCTCATCAGGCCGGTGCCGCGGGTCATGGTGAGGAACTCGCCCTGGAAGCCGATCAGGCCGCGCGCGGGGATGCGGTACTCGAGGCGCACCCGCCCCTTGCCGTCGGGCTGCATGTCCTGCAGGTCGCCCTTGCGACGGCCGAGCTCCTCCATCACCGCGCCCTGGTTCAGCTCCTCGACGTCGACGGTGAGCATCTCGTAGGGCTCCTGGCGCACGCCGTCGACCTCCTTGAACAGCACGCGCGGGCGCGACACGGCAAGCTCGTAGCCTTCGCGGCGCATGTTCTCGAGCAGGATGGTCAGGTGCAGCTCGCCGCGGCCGGCGACCTCGAACACGGTCTCGTCGCCGGTCTCGCGCATGCGCATCGCCACGTTGCTCTTGAGCTCGCGCTCGAGGCGCTCGCGCAGCTGGCGGCTGGTGACGTACTTGCCCTCGCGCCCGGCCAGCGGGCTGGAGTTGACCTGGAAGTTCATGGTCAGGGTGGGCTCGTCCACCTTGAGCAGGGGCAGCGCGTCCGGGGCGTCGGTCTGGCAGATGGTCGAACCGATCACCAGGTCCTCGATGCCGTTGACCAGCACGATGTCGCCGGCCTGGGCCTCGTCGACCAGCTGGCGCTCGAGGCCCTTGAACTTCAGCACCTGGTTGACGCGGCCGCGGGTGCTCGGCGCGTTTTGCTGGCCCTCGGGGCCGTGCATCACCAGCACCTCCTGCCCGGGGCGCAGCCGGCCGCGCGAGATGCGGCCGATGCCGATCTTGCCCACGTAGCTGCTGTAGTCGAGCGAGCAGACCTGCAGCTGCAGCGGGCCGTCGGGGTCGTCGTTGCGCACCGGCACGTGGGCCAGCACCGCCTCGAACAGCGCACGCATGTTGCCGATCCTGCGCAGCTCCTCGACATCGTGCGTGAGCCCCGCGAAACCGTTGAGGGCAGAGGCGTAGACCACCGGAAAGTCGAGCTGCTCCTCGGTGGCGCCGAGCTTGTCGAACAGGTCGAAGGTGGCGTTGACCACGTAGTCGGGGCGTGCGCCCGGCCGGTCGATCTTGTTCACCACGACGATCGGCTTCAGGCCCTGCGCGAGCGCCTTGCGCGTCACGAAGCGGGTCTGGGGCATGGGGCCCTCGACCGCGTCGACCAGCAGCAGCACGCCGTCGACCATGCTCAGCACGCGCTCGACCTCGCCGCCGAAGTCGGCGTGTCCGGGCGTATCGACGATGTTGATGTGCGTGCCTTCGTACTCGACGGCGCAGTTCTTGGCGAGGATGGTGATGCCGCGCTCGCGCTCGAGGTCGTTGGAGTCCATCACGCGCTCGGCGACCTGCTCGTTGGCGCGGAAGGTGCCCGACTGCTGCAGCAGCTTGTCCACCAGGGTGGTCTTGCCGTGGTCAACGTGGGCGATGATGGCGATGTTGCGCAGGGCGCGGGTCATGATGTGGTTGCCTGGTTTGCGATGAGTCGTTCGGGGGCCAGGACGCCGCGCTCGTCGATCTGCGCGGTGCCCAGCAATTCGTTTTCGTGGCCGTAGACGCGCACGCGGCCGCGCAGCGCACTGCCGATCGCCAGACGCTGGCCCAGCAGCAGCCGCGCGGCGAGCGCCGCGTCGAGGTCGACCGCGGGCAGGCTGGCGAGCAGCGCGTCGGGCCGCGCGAGCAGCGCGCGGCGCTCGGCCAGGGGCGCGGCCTCGAGCTGCTCGAGGGTCACGGCCTGGTCGAGGTCGAGCCGGCCGGCGCGCTCGCGGCGCAGGGCCACGAGGTGCGCGCCGCAGCCCAGTCGGGCGCCGATGTCCTGCGCCAGCACGCGCACGTAAGTGCCCTTGGAGCAGGCCACGCGCACGCGCGCGGTGGCGCTCGCCGCATCGAAGGCCAGGAGCTCCAGCGCATGGATGTGCACGCGCCGCGGCGCGCGCTCGACCTCGATGCCCGCGCGCGCCAGCTCGTACAGCGGCCGGCCTTCCCGCTTGAGCGCCGAGTGCATCGGCGGCACCTGCTCGATCTGGCCGGTGAAGTGCGCGCAGGCCTCGATCAGGTCTTCGCCGCTGACCTGCACCGGCATGCGCGCGGTGACCACGCCCTCGGCGTCGCCCGTGTCGGTGACGACACCGAGCTGCAGGGTGGCCTCGTAGGTCTTGTCGGCCTCGAGCAGATCGGCCGAGAACTTGGTCGCATTGCCGAAGGCCAGCGGCAGCAGGCCCGTGGCCATGGGGTCGAGCGTGCCTCCGTGCCCGGCCTTGGCCGCGCCCAGCAGGCGACGCGCGCGCTGCAAGGCGTGGTTGGAGCTCAGGCCGGCCGGCTTGTCGAGCAGCAGCACGCCGTCGACCGCGTCGCCGCGAGGTTTACGAGCCATGCCCGTCCGGTCCGGTCTTGCCCACGGCCGCGTCGATCAGCTGGTCCATCTCGAAGCCGCGCTCGACGCTCTCGTCGTGCAGGAAGTGCAGGCGCGGCACGGTGTGGATGTGCAGGCGCTTGAAGAGCAGGTGGTGCAGGTGGCCCGCGGCGGCGTTCAGGCCGGCGGCGGCCACGGCGGACTCGGAGCCGATCACCGTGAAGTAGACCTTGGCGTGCGCGTAGTCGGGCGTGAGGTCCACGCCGGTGAGGGTCACCAGCCCGACGCGCGGGTCGCGCACCTCCTCGCGGATCAGCTCGGCGAGGTCGCGCTGGATCTGGTCGGCCACGCGCTGGCCGCGTCCGGGTTTGATCGGTTTCATGATGCCTCCGTGGCGGACCGCGCCCGGCCCGCAAAAACGCAGAAGGGAGCCCGCAGGCTCCCGTCGTGCGTGACGCTCGCCTGCCGGCTACAGGGTGCGGGCGACTTCCTGAACCTCGAAGATCTCGAGCTGGTCGCCTTCCTTGATCTCGTCGTAGCCCTTGAGCGACAGGCCGCACTCGAAGCCGGCCTTGACTTCCTTGACGTCGTCCTTGAAGCGCTTGAGCGAGGCGAGCTCGCCCGTCCAGATCACCACGTGGTCGCGCAGCAGGCGCGCGCTCGAGGTGCGCTTGACCAGACCCTCGGTGACCATGCAGCCGGCCACCGCGCCGACCTTGGGCACGCGGATGATCTGGCGGATCTCCACCAGGCCCAGGGCCTGCTCGCGCTGCTCGGGAGCGAGCATGCCCGACAGCGCCGCCTTCACCTCGTCGACCGCGTCGTAGATGATGTTGTAGTAGCGGATGTCGATGCCGTTGGCCTCGGCGAGCTTGCGTGCCTGCGCGTCGGCGCGGACGTTGAAGCCGATGATCACGGCCTTCGAGGCCACCGCCAGGTTGACGTCGGACTCGGAGATTCCGCCCACCTGGCTGTACACCACCTGGACCTTGACCTCGTCGGTCGACAGCTTGGTCAGGGCGTGCACCAGCGCCTCCTGCGAGCCCTGCACGTCGGACTTGATCACCAGCGGCAGGGTCTTGGCCTGGCCCTCGCCCATGTTCTCGAACATGTTCTCGAGCTTGGCGGCCTGCTGCTTGGCGAGCTTCACGTCGCGGAACTTGCCCTGGCGGAAGAGCGCGATCTCGCGGGCCTTGCGCTCGTCGCCCAGGACCATGATCTCGTCGCCCGCGGCGGGCACGTCGGACAGACCCTGGATCTCGACCGGAATCGAGGGGCCGGCCTCGGCGATCGCCTTGCCGGCCTCGTCGAGCATGGCGCGCACGCGGCCGAAGGCCGCACCGGCCAGCAGCACGTCGCCGCGCCTGAGCGTGCCCGACTGCACGAGCACCGTGGCCACCGGACCGCGGCCCTTGTCGAGCCGCGACTCGATGACCAGGCCCTTGGCCGGCGCATCCTTGGGCGCGGTCAGTTCGAGCACCTCGGCCTGCAGCAGAACGTTCTCCAGCAAGGTGTCGATGCCCGCGCCGGTCTTGGCAGACACCGGCACGAAGGGCACGTCGCCGCCGTATTCCTCGGGCAGCACGTCGTTGGCGACGAGTTCCTGCCTGACGCGGTCGGGATTGGCCTCGGGCTTGTCGATCTTGTTCATCGCGACCACCAGCGGCACGCCCGCCGCCTTGGCGTGGGCGATGGCCTCCTTGGTCTGCGGCATCACGCCGTCGTCGGCCGCCACCACCAGGATCACGATGTCGGTGGCCTTGGCGCCTCGGGCGCGCATGGCCGTGAAGGCCTCGTGACCCGGGGTGTCGAGGAAGGTGACGATGCCGCGCGGCGTATCGACGTGGTAGGCGCCGATGTGCTGCGTGATGCCGCCCGCCTCGCCCGCCGCGACCTTGGTGCGGCGGATGTAGTCCAGCAGCGAGGTCTTGCCGTGATCGACGTGACCCATGATCGTCACCACCGGGGGACGCGGCTCCTCGACCACCTCGGTCTCGGTGCCGGTCTCGACCTCGGCGAGCAGGGCCTCGGGGTCGTCGAGCTTGGCGGCGATCGCCTTGTGGCCCATCTCCTCGACGATGATCATCGCCGTGTCCTGGTCCAGGACCTGGTTGATGGTGACCATCTGGCCCATCTTCATCAGGGTCTTGATCACCTCGGTCGCCTTGACGGCCATCTTGTGGGCCAGGTCGGCCACGGTGATGGTCTCGGGCACCGACACGTCGCGCACGATGGCCTCGGTGGGCATCTGCGTGGCGGCCGCCTCGTCGCTGCCGCGGCCGTGACGACGGCCGCCAGACTTGGCGCCACGCCAGCCGCCCGCGCCGCCGCCGGCGTCGCCGCGGGTCTTGAGGGCACGCTTCTTCTGCTGCTCTTCCGACCAGCTCGAGGCGAGCTTGCCGGACTTCACTTCCTTGACGCCGCCCGGGCCGGGCTTCTTGTCGCCCGGCTTGGTGGCGGGCTTGGCCTCGGGCTTGGCGTCGGGCTTGTGCAGCGTGCCCTCGGGCGCCTTGGCCGTGAGCACCTTCTTGGGCGCGGCCATCATCTCGCGGATGGCGGCGGCCTCGGCCTCGGCGGCGTTGCGCGCCTTGTCGCGCACGGCGCGGACTTCGGCCTCGGCCGCCGCGGCGGCGGCCTGCTCGGCCTTGATGCGCTCGAGCTCGGCCTTGGCCGCCGCCTCGCGCGCCTGGGCCTGCACCACGGCCTCGTGCTTGGCGGCCTCGGCGGCCGCACTCTCGCGGGCCTGGCGGGCCTCGGCCTCGGCGTCCCGCGCCTTGGGCGCGGTGGTCGGTTCGGTGCTCGCGGCCTCGGCCGAGCGGCGCTCCGCCTCGAGCCGGGCCTCGTCCTCGGCGCGCTGGGCTTCCGCGAGCTCGCGCTGGGCGCGCTCGGCGCGCTCCCGAGCCTCGGCGATCTGGCGCTCGATGAGCTCGGCGGCACGGCGGGCCTCGGCCTCGCGCTTGGCGAGTTCGGCCTCGTCGATCACGTTCAGGGGCGCGGCGGGCTGCTCGGCGACGGCCTCGGCCGCCTCGACGGGCGTGCCGTCCTCGCGCTTGACGAACACGCGCTTCTTGCGCACCTCGACCTGGATGGTGCGCGCCTTGCCGGTGGCGTCAGCCTGCTTGATCGCGGTGGTCTGCTTGCGCGTGAGCGTGATCTTCTTGCGCTCGACGGCCTCGGGGGCGCCGTGCGCCTTGCGCAGCGAGTCGAGCAGCCGGGTCTTGTCGTCCTCGCTCAAGGGCTCGTCCACGGATTGCTTGGCCACGCCGGCGGCCTGCAGCTGCTCGAGCAGCCGCTGCGCCGGGAGCTTGAGCTCCTCCGCGAACTGGGAAACGGTGTTACTGGACATAGATCCTCTCGGCTTGCTGCGTCTTCATGCGGATGCGCGGGCCGCCTATTGGAACCAGTGGGCGCGCGCGGCCATGATCACCGTCTTGGCGCGTTCGGCTTCGATGCCGGTCATTTCCACGAGCTCGTCGACCGCCAGCTCGCCCAGATCGTCGCGCGAGCGGATCTCGTTGCCGGCCAGGCTGGAGGCCAGGTCTGCGTCCATGCCCTCGAGTTCGAGCATTTCCTTCTCGACCTTGTCGAGGCTCTCCTCGCGCACGATCGCCGCGGTGAGCAGGGCGTTGCGTGCGCGGGTGCGAAGCTCCTCGACGGTGTCGGAGTCGAAGGCCTCGATCTCGAGCAGTTCCTTCTCGGGAACGTAGGCGATCTCCTCGATGCTCGAGAAGCCCTCGCCGATCAGGATGTCGGCGACCTCGGCGTCAACGTCGAGCTTGGCCATGAAGTCGGCGCGGATGCCTTCCTGCTCCTTGGTCTGCTTCTCGGCCGATTCCTCGGCGGTCATGATGTTGATCTGCCAGCCGGTGAGCTCGGAGGCCAGACGCACGTTCTGGCCGCTGCGACCGATGGCGATGGCGAGGTTGTCCTCGTCGACCACCACGTCCATCGCGTGGCGGTCCTCGTCGACCACGATCGAGCTCACGTTGGCCGGCGCCAGGGCGCCGATCACGAATTGCGCCGGGTCGTCGGACCACAGCACGATGTCGACGCGCTCGCCGGCCAGTTCGTTGGTCACCGCCTGCACGCGCGAGCCGCGCATGCCGACGCAGGTGCCGATCGGGTCGATGCGACGGTCATTGGTCCACACGGCGATCTTGGCGCGCACGCCGGGATCGCGCGCCGCGGACTTGATCAGCAGCAGGCCCTGCTCGATCTCGGGCACCTCGAGCTCGAAGAGCTTCTTGACGAAGTCGGGCGAGGTGCGCGACAGGATCACCTGCTGGCCGCGGGCGGCGCGGTCGATGCGCGAGACATGGGCACGGACGCGGTCGCCGATACGCAGGTTCTCCTTGGCGATCATCTCGCTGCGCGGCAGGCGGGCCTCGACCTTGCCGATCTCGATGATCGCGTCACCCTTGTCGAGCCGCTTGATCGTGCCGCTGACGATCTCGTCGCCGCGTGCCAGGAAGTCGTTGAGCACCTGCTCGCGCTCGGCGTCGCGCAGCTTCTGCAGGATCACCTGCTTGGCGTCCTGCGCGAAGCGACGGCCGAAGACGTTGGTCTCGGGCAGCAGCTCCTCGATGTGGTCGCCCACGGCGATCTCGGGGTCGTCGTCGCGCGCGTCGGTCAGGATGATCTCGCGGTCAGGCTCCTGCAGGCCGGCCTCGTCGGGCACGACCACCCAACGCCGGAACGCCTCGTAGGCGCCCGTTTCGCGGTCGACGGCGACGCGCACGTCGGCCTCCTCGCCCGGAAACATGAGCTTCTTGGTCGCGGCGGCCAGCGCCAGTTCCAGCGCCCCGAACACGGTCTCGCGCGGCACATTCTTCTCGCGCGCCAGCACGTCCACCGTCAGCAAAATCTCACGACTCATCTTTGCCCACTCCTGAAGTCCAGTTGCGCGACAAGCCAGGCACGGGCCACGTCCGCCAGGGCGAACTCGACCTCCACCGACTCCTCGGATCCTGCGCCACCGCGCCGCGGCTTGGCAGCCTGTCTTGCGCGGGCCGCCTGCGAAGGCGTGCGGGCCGGGCGATCCTCGCTCAGCGCCACGCGCGCACGCTCGTCACCCGGCGCGCCCGCGACCTCCAGCAAACGCCCGTCCAGGCGGCGTCGACCGGCGGCCGGCAGCCCCACCGCGTGCAGCGGCTCGTGCATTTCGACGTGCACCGTCTCGCCCACGTAGCGCACCCAATCGCGCGGCCGGCGCAGCGGCCGATCCACGCCGGGCGACGACACCTCGAGCCGCTCGTAATCCACGTTCTCGACGGCGAACAGATGGCCCAACTGGCTGCTCACCTGCTCGCAGTCGTCGAGGCTCACACCCCCATCGCGGTCGATCGTGACGCGCAGCAAGCCCGCAGGAGCGCGCTCGACGTCGACGAGCTCGAGCCCCAGGCCCGAGACCGTGCGTTCAACCAGTTCGAAGAGTCCGTCCGCTGCAACCGCCATCTGCCGTCTTGTTCCCTGGGCGGTCCCCCGCCCGGCACCCCGCCACGAAGGCGAAAGAGCAAAAAAAAATGGGCGCGAAGCCCATCAGTTCGATCAACAGGCTTGCGCGGAACCGCGCTGCGTTCCGCGCAATCGCCCCCGGTGCCGGCCGCCTTCCGTGACTGCGCCACGGAAAGATCAGCCAATCCAATCCGGGCTGGCCGGGGGATCTTGCTAGCCCACCATTGTAGGGCCAGGGAGCCCCTTGGATCAAGGGCTTAGAGCGAGCCGACCAGGCTCTCAGTAACCCCGCCCCACCTTGCCGCGGCGCGGGCGCACCTGGGCGGGCTGCATGCCCGGCAGGCCGCCGACGGCGATGTAGTTGACCGTGCTCGTCATGGGATCCGGCTGGCGGCTGACGGGCTTGGCACCGCCACCCCGGTGCTTGTGCTTGCCCCCCTTGCCGGCGCCCTGTGGCTTGCCCCCACCGGGTTTGCCCGAACGCACCTCGTCGGCAGCGATTCCAAGGTCGTGGATCCAGGCCTGGACCCACTCGGGCGCCAGTTCGTAGTGGCGCCCCCGGGAGAGGCTGCGCGGCAACTGGACCGCCCCGAAGCGGGTGCGGATCAGCCGCGAGACCGTCAGGCCCACCGCCTCGAACATGCGCCGCACCTCGCGATTGCGGCCTTCCTGGATGAGAACGCGGTACCAGTGGTTGCTGCCCTGACCGCCGGCGTCCTCGATCGCGGCGAAGCGCGCCGTGCCGTCGTCGAGCGCCACGCCTTCGAGCAACTGGCGCGCCTGCTCTTCGGACAACTCACCCTGCACGCGCACTGCGTATTCGCGCTCGACCTCATAGCGCGGGTGCATCAGGCGGTTGGCCAGTTCGCCCGAGGTGGTGAAGATCAGCAGCCCTTCGGTATTGAAGTCCAGGCGACCGACCGCCACCCAGCGACCGCCCGAGACCTTGGGCAGCTTGTCGAACACGCGCGGACGACCCTCGGGATCGTCCTGCGAGACGATCTCGCCCGACGGCTTGTGATAGAGCAGCACCCGCGGCGGCCGACCCGTGGCCCCGGCGCGCCGTTGCGACAGCGGCTTGCCGTTGACGCGCACCAGGTCGGTGGGCAGCACGCGCTGGCCGATGTGCGCGGGCTCGCCGTTGACCGACACGCGCCCGGCGATGATCAGTTCCTCCATGTCGCGACGCGAGCCGACGCCAGCGTCCGCCAGCACCTTGTGCAGCTTCTCGGACTGCGCGGTCAGCGCCTGCTTGGCGGCCTTGCGGCCGCGCTCCAGCAGTTCGCGCGGCAAGGCGCTGTCCGGCATGGCGGCGGGATTGATCTCGTCGCCCTCGCCTGCCAGGGGAGCGCGCGGGCGCGGCTGGGGCGCCGCGCCCGGCTCGGCCGTCGACGCCGCTGCGGCCGGGGTCTGGGCTCCCTGTCCGCGACCGCGACCGCGGCGTCGGCGGCCATGCGGCCCGCGCGCGCGGGGACCTTCGCCTTCGGCACCCTCGCCTTGCGGCTCGGGTGCCGCCTGCTCTGGCGGGACGGACGGCGCGTGGGAGTCGGGCGGATCGGAGTCTTGGCTCATGGGCTCAGGGCTGAGAGGAGGAAGCGTCCGCCTTGACCGCGGCGGCATCGGGGAAGACCGGCGCACCCGCCGGTCCGGTGTTGAGCAGGACATCCGCCGCGTCCGAGTTCGGCGGTGGAGCCGATGCCAAGCCCGGCACGACGAGGGTCTGCGCCGGCGCGTCGGGCTCGGCCGCCCCAGGCTCGGCAAGGCCCGCCTCGGCCTGGGCGAACTGCAATTCGAAGCCCTCCGGCACGCCCTCCTGACCATCGAGCGCAGGCAGCTCCTGCAGCGAACGCAGCCCCAGGTCGTCGAGGAACTGGCGCGTGGTGGCCAGCAGCGCCGGTCGGCCGGGCGTCTCGCGGTGCCCGATGACCTCGACCCAGCCTCGGTCCTCGAGCGACTTGATGACCTGCGAGTTGACCGTGACGCCACGGATCTCCTCGATGTCGCCGCGCGTCACGGGCTGGCGGTAGGCGATGATCGCCAGGGTCTCGAGCACGGCGCGCGAGTAGCGCGGTGGCTTCTCGGGGTTGAGTCGCTCGAGGTAGGGGCGCAGCATCGGCGCGCTCTGGAAGCGCCAGCCCGAGGCCAGCGCCGTGAGTTCGACGGCACGGCCGTTCCAGTCGGCGCGCAACTCGTCGAGCAGCACGCGCAGCGTGTCGGCGCCGAGTTCGCCGCCGAAGAGCTGGCGCAGTTCGGCGAGCGGCAGGGGGCGCTCCGCTGTCAGCAGGGCGCCTTCGAGGACGAGCTTTGCCTCTTGCGTGTTCATCGCGTTCCAGATCGAAGGCCAAGCGCCCGGGCGCGGTTGCCACCCGCTGCGGGTCACGGCCGGGGGCGCGCTGCAGGCGCCCGAAATCCTTGGAGAAAAGTCGGAGGCGACCTCTTCGATCCGCGGCGAGCTGGTTGTTGTTATTGCCTGCCGGGGCGAGAGTCGAACCTGCCTGAACTGCTGGCCGGTGCACAGCTTGCAGAAGCGACCGCTTCACGCGCACCAGCCCAAGTCTTGACTGAAAAAAGTCTAGCACGCAGCCAGGCGCGATACGCACGCCGATGTTGCGGCGGCACGGCGGTGTTGGAGCGCTGCGCCGATCGCTCGCGGCTGCGGCCCGCCGGCCCGGGCGCACGGCCTGCGGCGTCTATCGCGCACGCCGCGCCAGGCGGCTGCCCGCGCGCCGCAGCAGCCAGCGCGGCGTCACGCGGGAGGCCAGCGTCAGCGCCTCGTTGAACACGCCCGGCACGCGCAGGGGATCGCCACGCATGCACGCCTGATAGCCGGCCTCGGCCACCGCCTGGGCGTCGCTCACCATCAGGTCCGGCAGGCGCGCCAGGCGCGCATCCGTGCGGCGCGCGCCCTCGAGCATGCCGGTGTCGGTAATGCCGGGGCACAGCGCGGTGACGGTGACCCCGCTGCCGGCGAGCTCCTGCGCCAGGGATTCGCTCAGTGACAGCACGTAGGCCTTGGTGGCTGCGTAGGTGGCCAGCGAAGGCACGGGCTGGAAGGCCGCGATCGACGCCACGTTGAGCACCCGGCCGTGCCCGCGCCGGCGCATGGGCGGCACGAGGTGCACGAGCAGTTCGGTGAACGCCGTGACGTTCAGGTCCAGCATGGCGCGCTGCTGCTCGGGCTTCATGCGGGTGAAGGCGCCCTGATGCAGCACTCCGGCGTTGTTGACCAGCACGTCGATGCGCACGCGGCGGCGGCGCAGAGTCTCGGCCAAGGCCGGCACTGCGCCGGGACAGGCCAGGTCGGTCGGCAGCGCCAGCGCGCTCACCCCGTGGCGCTGCGCCAGCGCCTCGGCCAGCTCGGCCAGGTGCGCGGCGCGGCGCGCCACCAGCACCAGGGCATGGCCTTCCCGGGCGAAGCGCTCGGCCAGGGCCGCGCCGATGCCTGAAGAGGCGCCAGTGACGAGCACGGTGTCGGGGCGGGACGCGGGGCGGGCGGACATGGGACTCCTGACCGATCGAGGGCGGGAAGGTGCGGCGAGTGTGGCGCTGCCGCCCCGGTGCGTCGAGCCGGATAGCCGGCGGCGACGCCACCCTTGCAATTCCTTCCAGTGCTGTATATATTTCCAGTGTCACAGCCCGCCGTGCGACCACCATGACCGAGCCCGCCGTCCTCACCGCCCGCCAGCAAGAGATCCTCGACTTCATCCGCAGCACGCTCGCCGACAGCGGCGCGCCGCCCACCCGCGAAGAGATCGCCCGCGCCTTCGGCTTCCGCTCGATCAACGCGGCCGAGCAGCACCTGCAAGCGCTGGCCCGCAAGGGCCTGATCGAACTGCTCGCCGGCACCTCGCGCGGCATCCGCCTGAGCGAGGCCCTGCGCAGCGCGCGCGCCCTGGTGCCCGAGCTCAGCCTGCCCCTGATCGGCAAGGTGGCCGCGGGCAGTCCCCTGCTCGCCCAGGAGAACGTGCTCAAGCGCCCGTCCGTCGACCCCGCCATGTTCCGCCCGCGCGCCGACTACCTGCTCGAGGTGCGCGGCATGAGCATGCGTGACGCCGGCATCCTCGACGGCGACTGGCTCGCCGTGCACAAGCAAGACACCGCGCAGTCCGGCCAGGTGGTGGTGGCCCGGCTTGGCGACGAGGTCACCGTCAAGCGCCTGCAACTCAAGGGCGCGCGCGCCGAACTGATCGCCGAGAACCCCGACTACCGCCCCATCGTGGTCGACCTGCGGCGCGAAACGCTGCACATCGAAGGTCTGGCCGTGGGCGTGATCCGCCCCGCGATCTAGCACCCTCCCCTTCCCTTTCCTCTTTCTTCGAGAGGCGTCATGCGTGCCGCCAGGGCTCTTGTTCCCCTTTTTTCCGCCACCGAGGCGCGTCCCGCCCTGTGGACCGCCGACGAAGCCGCCCCCGCCGTCGCCCCTGGCGTGCCCAGCGGCCATGCCGTGCTCGACTCCGAACTGCCCGGCGCAGGCTGGCCGCGCGGCAGCCTCACCGAACTGCTGCTCGACGCGCCGGGCCAGGGCGAGCTCACCCTGCTCGCCCCCGCCCTGGCGCAGCTCGAGGCACGCAATTGCGTCTGGGTGCTGCCCTGCACGCCCGGTGCACGCCGCCCCGCCGCCGAGCCCGAGACCCTGCCCTACGCGCCCGCCCTGGCAGCGGCCGGCATCGACTGCGCGCGCCACCTGTTCGTGCGTCCGGCCACGGCCCGCGAAAGCTGGTGGGCCATGGAGCAGGCCCTGCGCGGCGAGCACCTCGGTGCCCTGATCGCCTGGTTGCCCGCGGGCAGCGCCGACGGCGACTTCCGCGCCCTGCGTCGCCTGCAACTGCTGGCCTCGCGCCACCAGGCCCTGGTGTTCGTGCTGCGCGACACGAGCGCCGCGCGCGCCCCCTCGCCTGCCGTGCTGCGCCTGCAGCTGAGCATGCGCGAGGGCGTGCTGCAGACCCATCTGCTCAAGCGGCGCGGCTGCCCCCTGCCCGACCCGGTGCCGCTGCCCCTGCAGCCGGCCCACTGGCGGGCGGGGCGCGTAGCCGCGCTGCCCATCCGGCTGGCGGCAAGGCCCGCCGCGACGCAGCCTCCCGCCGCTGCGCCCGAGGCGGCGCTCGCGCAGCGCGCCCGCGCCCTCGTCGCCAGCCTGCTCGGCCACTGATGGCCGTACTGCCATCGCCGAGTCGCGCATGGCCCTGTGGCTGGCTCTCGTGCTGCCCGCCTGGCCGCTGCAACTGGCCACGCGGGCGCTGAGACTCGAGCTGCCGCTCGCCGTCACCGAAGGCCCCGCGCAGCGCCCGCGCATCGCCTGCTGCAACCCGTCCGCCGCCGCCGCCGGCGTGCAAGCCGGCCAGGCGCTGGCAGCGGCGCAGGCCCTGTGCGGCGAACTGCGCGCCGTACCCCGCAACACGGCGGCCGAGCACGCCGCGCTGCAGGTCCTGGCGGCCTGGGCCTACCAGTACTCGGCCCAGGTGGTGCCGCTGGCCCCGCCCGCGCGACGCGACAGCGGCCTGCTGATCGAGACCGGGGCCAGCACGCGGCTCTTCGGCGGGCGCGAGGCTCTGCACCGGCGCATCGCGCGCAGCCTGCGCACGCTGGGCCATCAAGCCGCCTTCGGCTGCGCGGCCACGCCACGCGCCGCCTGGCTGCTGGCCTGTGCAGTGGCCCAGGGCCAGGCGCCCGGCACGGCAGCGCTCACGCCCCAGGAACTCGCCGCACGCGTGGGCGTGCTGCCGCTCGAGTGGTTCGACTGGGACGAACGCCTGCTCGACACCCTGCGCGCCCTGGGCCTGCGCCGCGCGCAGGACGTGCTCGAGTTGCCGCGCGCGCCCTTCGTCAAGCGCTTCGGCCGCGCGCCGCTCGACGACCTCGACCGCGCCCTGGGCCGCCTGCCCGATCCGCAGCCCGCCTTCGAGCCTGCCGCGCGCTTTGCCGCGCGCCTCGAGCTGCCGGCCGACCTGACCGAGGCGCAGCACCTGCTCTTTCCTGCGCACCGCCTGCTGCGCCTGGCCGCAGGCTTCCTGCGCGGCCGCGACCGCGCGGCCAGCGTCTTCGACTTCGCCGCCCACCACAACCCGCGCCGCGCCCGCCCCACGCCGCCCACGCGCTTTGCGCTGCAACTGGCCGCTCCCGAGCGCGACGCCACCCGCCTCGCACGGCTGCTGGGCGAGCGCCTGGCGCGCCTGGCGCTGCCCGAGCCCGCCATCGCGCTCGAACTCACCATCGACGCGCTCCAGCCCTACGCCCCGCCGCGGCCCAGCCTGCTGCCCGGTGCCGACGGTGCCGGCACCGACTGGCTGCAACTGGCCGAGACCTTGCACGCACGCCTGGGCTCGGAGCGCGTGTTCCAGGTCGAACTGGCCGACGAGCACCGCCCCGAACTCGCCTGGCGCTGCGTGCCGGTGTCGCCTGCGCCGCGCAGCGCGCCCATGCAGGCGGCCGCCGCAGCCCAGCGTCCGCTGCTGCTGCTGACGCACGCCCACCCCCTGGCCTGCGACGCCGAGGCCACCCCGCTGCACGCCGGGCCGCTGGAACTGCTGGCCGGCCCCGAGCGCATCGAGGCCGGCTGGTGGGACAGCCAGGGCCCGGCGGTGCATCGCGACTACTTCGTGGCGCGCAATCCGCGCGGCCAGACCCTGTGGGTGTACCGCGAGCTCGCCGCGCCGCACGGCTGGTACCTGCACGGCTACTTCGCCTAAGGCGCGGCCGTGGACCTGGCCTACACCGAGCTGCACTGCGCCTCGAACTTCAGCTTCCTGCGCGGCGCCTCGCATCCGCACGAACTCGTGGAGCGCGCCATCGCCCTGGGCTACGCGGGGCTCGCGCTCACCGACGAGTGTTCGTTCGCGGGCAGCGTGCGCGCGCACCTTGCGCTGCGCGAGGCGATCGCCGCCTACCCGGCGGCGCGTGACTTCAGGCTGATCCACGGCACCGAGATCCGCCTCGCCGACGGGCCGCGCCTGGTGCTGCTCGCCACCAGCCGGCGTGCTTATGGCGACTTGGCCCAGCTCGTCACCCTGGCGCGGCGCCAGGCGCCCAAGGGCGAGTACCGCTTGAGCCGCGCCGAGCTCGAAGCCCACGCCGACTGGCTCGCCGAGGCCCTGGTGCTGTGGCTGCCGCCCGAGCCGGCGCCGCTCGCGGCGCACCCCGAGCCGCGGCGCGCATCCGATGCGCCCGCCGCCGATGGCGCGGCAGCGCGCCACGAGGCCGCGCTCGATCAGCTACGCTGGATCGCGGCGCTCGCTCCCGAACGCTGCTGGATCGCCTGCACCCTCACCCGCGGCCCCGACGACGCCGCCGAACTTGCCGCGCTGCTCGCACTGGGCCGCGCGGCGCAACTGCCGCTGGTGGCAGCGGGCGGCGTGCTGATGCACCTGCGCGCCCGCAAGCGCCTGGCCGACGTGCTCGCCGCGATCCGCACCCGCACGCCGCTCGCGGCCGCGGGGCGCCGCCTGCCGGTCAACGCCGAGCGCAGCCTGCGGCCGCTGTACCGGCTGGCGCGCATCTATCCGCCCGAGCTGCTGGCGCAGACCGCGCTGATCGCGGCGCGCTGCCGCTTCTCGCTCGAGGAGCTGCGCTACGAGTACCCCGAGGAGATCGTGCCCCCCGGGCGCACGCCCGCGCAGTGGCTGCGCGAGCTCACCTACACCGAGGCGCAGAGCCGCTATCCCGAGGGCATGCCCGCGGCGGTGCGCGCCACGGTGGAGCACGAGCTCGCGGTGATCGGCCAGCTCGGCTACGAGCCCTACTTCCTCACCGTGCACGACATCGTGCGCTACGCGCGCAGCCGCGGCATCCTGTGCCAGGGCCGGGGCAGCGCGGCCAACTCGGCGGTGTGCTACTGCCTGGGCGTGACCGAGGTCGATCCGGCGCGCATGAGCGTGCTGTTCGAGCGCTTCATCAGCCCCGAGCGCAACGA
>DAOTEJ010000025.1:0-31772 GCA_035454085.1 Burkholderiaceae bacterium
CGCGGGTTCGTCGGCCGCGCCGAAGTGCCGCTTGGCGAGCACGGCCTGCCTGGGCAGCGGCTCGCGCAGCGCTGCCACGGTGGTCCCGAGCTGCTCGGGGCAGTGCTCGGTGGCAAGCACCGGGATGCCGAAGCCGCGCGCAGCAGACGCCAGTGCCTCGAGCCGCGCGAGCACGGCCTCGTGATCCGCGATGTGCGGGACTAGGCGCGCCTGAGCATCGACGATCAGCAGGACCGAACGCTCCCGCTCCAGTCGCGCCGCATCCTCAGCCATGGGGGCTTCGCTCGCCACGCTAGCGCCGCACGATCTTGCCGGGGTTGAGGATGTCGTTCGGGTCGAACGCGCGCTTGATGCGGGCCATCAGGTCGATCGCCTCGGGGCCGTGCTCCTCGAGCAGGAAGTCCATCTTGTGCAGGCCCACGCCGTGCTCGCCGGTGCAGGTGCCGTCCATGCGCAGGGCGCGCGCCACGATGCGGCCGTTCAGGCGCTCGGCCTCCTCGACCTCGCGCGGGTCTTCGGGATCGGCGAGGATGGCGCAGTGGAAGTTGCCATCGCCCACATGGCCAAGGATGGGCGCGGGCAGGAAGCTCTTGGCGGTGTCGGCGATCGTCTCGTCGATGCACTCGGCCAGGCGCGAGATCGGCACGCACACGTCGGTGGTGAAGCTGCGGCAGCCGGGCTTGAGCGCGAGGCAGGCAAAGTACGCGTTGTGCCGCGCCGCCCACAGGCGGCTGCGCTCCTCGGGCGTGGCGGCCCACTCGAAGCCCTGGGCGCCGTGCTCGGCGGCAATCGCCTGCACGGTCTGCGCCTGTTCGCGCACGCTGCCTTCGCTGCCGTGGAACTCGAACAGCAGCATCGGCAGTTCGGGCAGGGCGAGGTGCTCGCGGGCGTTGACCGCGCGCACGGTGAGCGCGTCGAGCAATTCGCAGCGGGCGATGGGCACGCCCATCTGGATGGTCCGGATGGTGGTGGCCACCGCGGCCGCGACGCTGGGAAAGGAGCACACCGCGGCGCTGATTGCCTCGGGCTGCGGATAGATGCGCAGCGTGGCCTCGGTGATCACCCCCAGCGTGCCCTCGCTGCCCACGAAGAGCCGCGTCAGGTCGTAGCCCGCGCTGCTCTTGCGTGCGCGCCGTGCGGTGCGCAGCACCTTGCCCTCGGCCGTGACCACGGTGAGGGCAAGCACGTTCTCGCGCATGGTGCCGTAGCGCACGGCATTGGTGCCCGAGGCGCGCGTGGCGCACATGCCGCCGAGCGTGGCGTCCGCGCCGGGGTCGATGGGGAAGAACAGGCCCGTGTGGCGGATCGCCTCGTTCAGCTGCTTGCGCGTCACGCCGGCCTGCACGGTGACGGTCAGATCCTCGGGGTGCACCGCGATCACCTGGTTCATGCGGCCCAGGTCCAGGCTCACCCCGCCGCGCGCGGCGAGCAGGTGGCCCTCGAGCGAGGAGCCCACGCCATACGGGATCAGCGGGACGCGGTGCGCGGCGCACAGGCTCACGACCGCGGCGACTTCCTCGGTCGTCTCGGCGAAGACCACCGCGTCGGGCAGCATGGGCGCGAAGGGCGACTCGTCTCGGCCGTGGTGCTCGCGCACGGCCTGGACGACCGACACGCGCTTGCCCAAGCGCGCGTGCAACTGGGCGAGCAGTTCCGGGGGCAGGGCGGGGTGGGGCAGGGACGCGGGCAGGGGAGCGTTCATAATCGCCTCCGACTCGACCAATGCGGACACGATACTCGACATGGGCAAGCGCCTCACTCAGATTGCCACCCGGACGGGCGACGACGGCACCACCGGCCTGGGCGACGGCACGCGCGTGCCCAAGGACCACCTGCGCATCGCTGCGATGGGCGAGGTCGACGAGCTCAACTCGCACATCGGACTGCTGCTCACCGAGCTGCTGCCCTTCGAGGTGCGCGCCGATCTGGTGGACATCCAGCACGATCTGTTCGACCTTGGCGGCGAGCTGTGCATCCCGGGCTACACGATGCTCAAGGACGTGCAGGTGGCGCGGCTCGACGCGCGGCTGGCGCACTACAACGCGGATCTGCCGCGGCTCGAGGAATTCATCCTTCCCGGCGGCGCGCGCACCGCGGCGCTGGCGCACGTGTGCCGCACCGTGGCGCGGCGCGCCGAGCGCGCCATCGTGGCCCTGGGCCAGTCCGAACCGGTGCGCCCCGAGGCGCGCCAATACGTGAACCGGCTATCGGACCTGATGTTCGTGCTGGCGCGCGTGCTCAATCGCGTGGCGGGCCAGGGCGACGTGCTCTGGCAGCAGCGCAAGACTCAGCGCGAAGCCTGAGCGCGCGGGCGCGGTACGGCCCGCGCGAGGTCCGTGCCTCGCGGCCGTGAGCGCCGCTAGCCGGATGCGCGCGGCGTACGCGGCGCGGCTTTCCTGAGCCTGACACCACGGCGCTCGAGCGCCTCGCGAAGCAGGAACTCGACCTGCGCGTTGACCGAGCGCAGCTCCACCCCGGCCAGGCGCTCCAGCTCCGCCCACAGGGCGGGGTCGATGCGCAACAGGAAGGCCTTCTTGTCGGGGCTCGCCATCGCGCGGGCCTCAGGAGCGCAGCGGCTGACCGAGCGCGCGGCGCAGGGTGCCCGCCAACTCGCGCGGCTCGTCGGTGCCGATCATCAGCGTCTTGCCGTCGCGCCGGGTGACGAGCACCGCGTCGAAGCCGCTGACGTTGTAGAGCCAGCCACGGCGCGTGAGGTGGATGCCCCAGCCCTCGACGAAGCGGGTGCGGGTGGGCTCGACCGCCGCGATCTCGGCCAGCGGCAGCGACTTGCGCGGCCAGCCCAGGCCGAAACGCCAGGCCAGCGCCCCGTCGGCGATGCTCACCGTCAGCGAGCCGAAGGCCATCAGGGTGAGCAGCGGCGCGCCGACGATGAGCAGCAGCAACCATCCGGGCAGAGGCTCGCTGCCCGCGGGCGGAAGAACGAAGACGAGCACGAAGGCGAGCAGCGCGCCCAGGGCCGCGGCGAGGACGATGGCCCAGCCGAACTGGGTGTGGTGGTAGAGCGGCCGCGCGCTCACAGCGCCTAGCCCTGGTAGAGCGTGCCGGTGTTGATCACGGGCTGGGCGTCGTTGTCCGAGCACAGGACCACGAGCAGGTTGCTCACCATGGCGGCGCGGCGCTCGTCGTCGAGCTCGACGATCTGCCGCTCGGACAGGCCCTTGAGCGCCATCTCGACCATGCTCACCGCGCCATGCACGATCTTGGCGCGCGCGGCGATGATCGCCTCGGCCTGCTGGCGGCGCAGCATCACCTGGGCGATCTCGGGCGCGTAGGCGAGGTGGGTGAGCTTGGCGTCCTCGACCACGATGCCGGCCTGATCGAAGCGCTCGGTGAGTTCGGCGATGAGCGCCTCGGTGATGCGGTCCTGGCCGCCACGCAGGGTCGGTTCGCCGGAGAGCGGATCCTCGCCCTCGTCGTAGGCGTAGCTCGAGGCCAGGTGGCGCACCGCCGATTCGGCCTGGATGGTGACGTAGCTCTGGTAGTCCTCGACGTCGAACACCGCCTGCGCGGTGTTGCGCACCCGCCAGACGATGGCCGCGGCGATCTCGATCGGATTGCCGCGCTTGTCGTTGACCTTGAGCCGGTCGCTCACGAAGTTGTGCGCGCGCAGGCTGATCTTCTGCTTCTTGTAGAACGGGTTGGCCCAGCGCAGGCCTTCGCTGCGGTCGGTGCCCACGTACTGGCCGAACAGCAGCAGGATCGCCGCTTCGTTGGGCTGGAGCATGTACAGGCCGGCGAGCACGAAGACGCCGACGAGGATCAGCGCCACGTCGAGGATCAGCCCCGGCAGGCCCGCCGGACGCAGCAGCATGGCCGCGCCGGCGAGGATCAGCGCCAGGCCGATCGCGACCATCAGGTAGCCGCTCGTGCTGCGGCGTTCGATCTCGTGGGTACGGCTGGCGGACATCGCGGCCTCCTCGTCAAAGTGATATCACTTTGATGTCAGATGCCGCGGCTGTCAAGTCCCCCTGCGCGGATCCTTCGCGGCCGGCTACTTGCCGGAGTAGTTGGCGTTGCGCAGGCGGCGCGAGCGCACCGCCTCGGCCAGGGTGTCGAGCGCGCGCACGCTGTCGTCCCAGCCCATGCAGGCGTCGGTGATCGACTGGCCATAGGTCAGCGGCTTGCCCGGCACCAGGTCCTGGCGGCCCTCGACGAGGTGGCTCTCGATCATCACGCCCACGATGCGGGTCTCGCCCGCCGCGAGCTGATGGCCGATGTCCGTGGCGACCTTGAGCTGGTTGGCGTGCTTCTTCTCGCTGTTGGCGTGGCTCGCGTCGATCATCAGGCGCTGCGCCAGACCGGCCTTGGCGAGCTCGGTGCAGGCGGCGTCCACGCTCGCGGCATCGTAGTTGGGGGCGCGTCCGCCGCGCAGGATGATGTGGCAGTCCTCGTTGCCGCGCGTGCTCACGATGGCGGAGTGGCCGCCCTTGGTCACCGACAGGAAGTGGTGCGGCTGCTGCGCGGCCTTGATCGCGTCGGTGGCGATCTTGATGTTGCCGTCGGTGCCGTTCTTGAAGCCCACCGGGCACGACAGGCCGCTGGCCAGTTCGCGGTGCACCTGGCTCTCGGTGGTGCGCGCGCCGATCGCACCCCAGGCCACGAAGTCCGCGATGTACTGCGGGGTGATCATGTCCAGGTATTCGCAGCCCGCGGGAACGCCCGCCTGGTTGATCTGCATGAGCAGCTCGCGCGCGGCCCGCAGTCCGTGATTGATGCGGTAGCTGCCGTCGAGGTCGGGATCGTTGATCAGGCCCTTCCAGCCGACCGTGGTGCGCGGCTTCTCGAAGTACACGCGCATCACGACCTCGAGCTCGGGCGCGAGCCGGTCGCGCTCGCCCTTGAGGCGGCGGGCGTACTCAAGCGCGGCGGCCGGGTCGTGGATCGAGCAGGGGCCGATCACCACCAGCAGCCGGTCGTCCATGCCGTGCAGGATGCGGTGCGCCGCCTGGCGCGCCTCGTGCACGGTGGCCGAGGCCGCCTCGTCGCAGGGGAACTCGCGGATCAGGTGCGAGGGCGGCGCGAGTTCCTTGATCTCGCGGATCCGCAGGTCGTCGGTCATGTAGCGCATCGGTCTGGCCTCGTGCATGGCGGTCTCTCTGAGCCCGCCCTGGCAAAAAAAAACCGCCAGGGGCTGGGCCTGGCGGTGGGTGTCGGGGTGGCGATCTACGCGCGCCGCTCGACTCTTTCCGCCAGGGGCAGGAAAAAGCCAAAGAACCAAAAGTAGAAGCGGGCGGTGGCGGTCACGGTCAGATCCATTGCCGCCCCATCGGGCGGTCGACGGGGACTCTAGCGCCTTTGCCGCAGTGCCGCAAGCCTAGAGGAAGAAGAACACGGTGAGCTGGTAGAACACCGGTGCGGCGAAGATCAGCGAGTCCAGCCGGTCGAGCGCGCCACGCGTGAGCACGATCTCGGTGTCCCAGCGGCGTGCGCCCAGCGAGCGCTTGACGGAACTGAGCACCAGCCCGCCCATGAAGCCGGCCACCACGATTGCTCCCGACATGAGGATCGCCTGCCAGAAGCGGAAGGGGGTGAGCCACCACAGCGATGCACCGATCAGCACCGCGCCCAAGCCGCCTGCGAACACGCCCTTGCGCGTCTTGTTGGCGTTGGAGCGCAGCGGCGTGCCGCCCAGCAGGGCGCTGGCCATCACCTCCAGCAGGTCCGAGAAGTACACCACCAGCAGGAAGAACAGCAGCAGCAGCTGTCCGCTCGACTGGAAGCGCGGAACCTCGAGCGCCATGATCGCGCCCGCGTGACTGACGCAGAACACGCTGATCATCAGTCCCCACTGCACCTTGGCCACGCGCTCGAGATAGCGCTCCGTGTCCTGCCTCAGCGCCATGAGCACCGGCAGCAGCAGGAACACGTAGACCGGGATGAAGAGCGAGAAGATCTGGTACTGGTCGAACCCGATCAGCAGATACTGGATGGGGATCACCGCATAGAAGGCGATCACCAGCGCCCAGTGGTCCGAGGCCTTGGTCGGGGTGAGCGCGATGAACTCGCGCAGCGCCAGGAAGGACGAGAACGCGAACACCACCAGCAGGCCCGGCTGGCCCAGCGCGAAGGCCACGGCAAAGATGAGGATCAGCGACCACGAGGCGCGCACCCGCGAGTTGACGATGGCGATGCGCTGCTGCTTGGCCCCGTCGCTGGCGTGGCCCAGCAGCCACTGGCCGTAGGCGGTGGCCGCGGCCGAGAAGAGCACCAGCCCCGCCAGGATCAGCAGGTAGGCCTCGTTGGCGGACAGTCCGAGCCTCATGCGCGCGACAGGGCGATCACCGCCGCGCGGGCGCGCGACAGGAAGCCCTCCTTGCTCTCGCCCTCGGCCATCTGGACCGGCTTGCCGAAGCGCACCGAGCACATCGTCGGCACCGGCAGCAGTTCGCCCTTGGGCATGCTGCGATGCAGGTTCTCGAGGTACACCGGCACCAGTTCCACGCTCGGGAACTCGCGCCCTAGGTGATACAGGCCGCTCTTGAACGGTCCCGGCAGCGCCTGGGCGCTGCGCGTGCCTTCAGGGAAGATGATCAGCGAGAAGCCGCTGCTCAGCGCATCGCGCAGCGGGTCGAGCGGATCGTGGCTCGGATCGTCGCGGTTGCGGTCGATCAGCACGACGTTGAGTTCGTCGATCGCGATGCGGCGCTTGAGCGCGCCCTTGTCCCAGTAGTCCTTGGCGGCCACCGGGCGCGTGTTGGCGCGCAGCGCGCGCGGCAGCGCGGCCCACAGCACCACCGTGTCCATGTGGCTGGTGTGGTTCGCGAAGTAGATGCGCTGGGTGGCCGCCGGCGCGCAGCCGATCCACTGCGGATACGCGCCCACCAGCAGGCGCGTCAGCCAGACGATGGGGGTGAGGAGCTTGAAGGAGTCGAACAAGGCAACGCCCGCGTGCCGCCGGCCGCGGGTCTCTTCTTGGATCTGCGCGGATTATGCCGCGGCCGCTGAGCGGCCCCGCGGCGCGGGGCCGCGATCGCCTGCTACCAGGTGAAGCGCGCGCCCAGCATCGGGCCGTTGAAGCTCATGGTCTGGACGGCATTGCCCGACTTGAAGTCGTAGTCGATGTAGCGCCAGGCCACGCCGACCTCGCCCCACTTGAAGTCGTAGCCCAGGCCCAGCATGGCCTGCCAGGTGAACTTGGAGTTGCCCGCGCCGATGTCCACGTAATAGGGCACGACCCACTGGAGCGCGTCGCCCATGCGGTAGCGCCCGTTGACGCCGACGATCGCATCCCAGTTGGTCTTGCTCACCTCGCTGCGGCCCGCGGGGGCGATGAGGCCATTGGGCGAAGGCGCGAGGAACTGCCAATCCAGGGTCTGGTCCACCGACAGCATGCGGGTACCGACCAGCACATTCGCCGTGTAGCTCGGTGCGTCGGCGAAGGTGTAGGTGCCCGCCAGCGTCCAGATCGTGGTCTTGGCGTCGAGCGAGAGCGAGGCCGGCACCGCAGTTGGCTGGCCACCGATGCGAAAGTCCGTCAGGCCGGTCTTGTCGCCGCCCACGTCGGAATAGAACACGTCCGTCCAGACGCCCCACACGCCCTTCTGGGCCGCGAAGCTGCCCATGAAGGCCATCTTGAGGTTGCTCACCAGGGTGTCGCCCGACACGTCGATGGTCGGACCGCCGCGCCCCGAGGGGAACTGCGTATCGGACTTGAGCGAAGGAAAGTAGCCGTAGACCGCTGCGGCAAAGCGCCACTCGTCGGCCTTGAGTTGGGCCTGCGCCAGCGTGCAGGTGGCGGCCAATGCCAGTGCGGCGGCGCCCCGCATCATTCGGCTGGAACTCGGATCGAATGCCATGTCGCTTGTCTCCCTGGTTGTTGGGTCCGGCTACCGCGTCGCCCGCAGCGTGCGCGCAGGCATTTTGCACCCGGGACGCGTCGGCGCGCATGCCCCGCGATCCGCGCCGGGGCACTGTCCGCCTATGCAAGTGCGGCGACGGCCCTAGCCGCCGGTGCCGCCGACCGTCAGGCCCTCGATGCGCAGCGTGGGCTGGCCCACACCCACCGGCACGCTCTGCCCGTCCTTGCCGCAGGTGCCGATGCCGCCGTCGAGCGCCATGTCGTCGCCGATCATGGTCACGCGGGTCAGCGCATCCGGGCCGTTGCCGATCAGGGTCGCGCCCTTGATCGGCGCGGTGATGCGGCCGTCCTCGATCAGGAAGGCCTCGGCCATGCTGAAGACGAACTTGCCGTTGGTGATGTCGACCTGACCGCCGCCGAAGTTGCGTGCGTAGATGCCCTTTTTCACCGAGCGCACGATCTCCTCGGGGTCGTGGCCGCCGGCCAGCATGGTGGTATTGGTCATGCGCGGCATGGGCAGGTGCGCGAAGCTTTCGCGCCGGCCGTTGCCGGTGGTGGGCACCTTCATGAGTCGCGCGTTGAGCGAGTCCTGCAGGTAGCCGCGCAGGATGCCGTCCTCGATGAGCACGGTGCGCGACGTGGGGTTGCCCTCGTCGTCGATGCTGAGCGAGCCGCGGCGCTGCGCGAGCGTGCCGTCGTCCACCACCGTCACGCCGGGCGCGGCCACGCGCTCGCCCACGCGGCCCGCGAAGGCGCTCGAACCCTTGCGATTGAAGTCGCCTTCCAGTCCGTGACCCACCGCCTCGTGCAGCAGGATGCCCGGCCAGCCCGGCCCCAGCACCACGGGCATGATCCCCGCCGGGGCGGGGCGCGCCGCCAGGTTGGCGAGCGCCTGATCCACCGCCTGCTGCGCGTAGCCGGCGAGCCGCGCATCGTCGAAGTAGGCGAGGTCGTAGCGCCCGCCGCCACCGGCGTAGCCCTGCTCGCGCCGGCCGTGCTCCTCGACGATCACGCTGATCGACAGGCGCACCAGCGGGCGCACGTCGGCCGCGATCAGCCCGTCGCTGCGCGCCACCAGCACGACGTCGTGTTCGGCGCCGATGTTGGCCATCACCTGCTTGACGCGCGCATCGCGCGCCCGCGCCATGCGCTCCAGCCGCTCGAGCAGCTTGACCTTGGCGGCTGCGTCGAGCGAGGCGAGCGGATCGTCCTGGCCGTAGAGCGCTGCCTGGGGGCGCGGGCTCATCGTCCCGGCCAGCTTGCGGCGGCCGCCGCCGGCCCGGGCGATCGAGCGCACCGAGCGGGCGGCCTCGAGCAGGGCCTCGAGCGAGATGTCGTCGGAGTAGGAGAACGCGGTCTTGTCGCCGATCACCGCGCGCACGCCCACGCCCTGCTCGATGCCGAAGCTGCCGCTCTTGACGATGCCTTCCTCGAGCGCATACGACTCGCTGCGCGTGTACTGGAAGTACAGGTCGGCGTAGTCGGCGCGATGCTCGAAGATCGTGGCCAGCGCGCGGGCGAGCTGGGCCTCGTCGAGTCCGTAGGGTTCGAGCAGCAGCGCGCGGGCCGTGGCCAGGCGCATGAGGGCGGGTTCGGTGGCGTTCATGCGGCCATTCTAGGGGAGTGCTCGCGCCGCTTGTCCCTGCCCGGGGCCGGGACTTGCCCGCGCCTAGAGCACGCGATGGGCCAGGGCCGGCAGGCTGGCGCGCAGATCGGCGATGCGCTCAATCTCCACCTCGCCCAGCACCACGCCTTCGCCCTCGGCGCGCTCGGCCAGAACCTCGCCCCAGGGCTCGATCAGGCAGGAGTGGCCATAAGTGGCGCGGCCATTCTCGTGCACACCGCCCTGCGCGGGCGCGAGCACGTAGGCCAGGTTCTCGATGGCGCGGGCGCGCAGCAGCGTCGTCCAGTGAGCTCGTCCGGTGGTGGCCGTGAAGGCCGCCGGCACGAGGATCAGGTGCGGCTCGCCCATCGCGCGGTAGAGCTCGGGGAAGCGCAGGTCGTAGCACACCGACAGGCCCACGCGCACTTCGGTGCCGCCGGCCAGGGCAATCGCGAAGCGACCCACCGAGCTGCCTGCCGTGATGGTGCGGCCCTCGTCGTAGCGCTCCGCGCCGCGGCTGAAGGCGAACAGATGGATCTTGTCGTAGCGCGCCACGCACCGGCCCTGCGGGTCGTAGACCAGGGTGGTGTTGAGCACGCGGTCGGGCTCGGGCGCAGCCAGGGGGATCGTGCCCCCCGCGAGCCACACCCCGTGCCGGCTTGCCTGCGCGGCCAGGAAGTCCTGCAGCGGGCCGGCCCCTGCGGCCTCGCGGATCGCCACCTTGTCGCCGTCTTGCCGGCCCATCAGGCAGAAGTACTCGGGTAGCGCCACCAGTTGCGCGCCCGCGTCCGCGGCCTGCGCGATCAGCCGCGCCGCGGTGGCGAGGTTCTCGTCCACGCGGGTTCCCGAGACCATCTGGCAGGCGGCCACGCGCAGGCGTTGGGAGGTGGGCGAATCGTTCATGGAGTGGTGGTCGGTGTCGCGCTCACGGGCGTGCGTTCGAGCTTGCGGATCTGCGGATCGGTCCAGCTGCCTTGCACCTCGAACTCTACCGAGAAGAGCTTCGACAGCGGGTCCTTCAGCACCAGCTGGGCCACCAGGCTGCCCAGGCCCACGGCCGGGTTGACCACCGCCAGCGCGAGCGAGGCGGAGGTCGCGTTCACGTCGGGCAGCACGGCGAGCTTGAGATCCTGGGTCTCGTTGCGCAGGTTGATCGTGCCATCGAGCAGGACCGTGGCTGCGGGCCCGATCATGCGGAAGTTGCGCGTCGTGATCAGCCCGGAGTTGATCAGCGCGTCGGCGCGCACCGTGTCGAACGCGAAGCCGTCGGCGAAGGTGTCGCTGAAGTCCAGGGTCATGCGCCGCGCCAGGGTCTGCAAGGACAGCACCGACAGCAGCCGTGCCGCGCCGGGGTCGGCCTTGAGAAACTGCCCGCGATCGATCTCGAGCTTGAGCCGGCCGTCGAGCGAGCCCAGGTCGAGGCCCAGCGGCGAACCCCGCCAGCCGATCTCGCCCTCCAGCTTCCCGGTTCCGGCGCGCAGTGCGTCGCGTATGCCCAGCCGATCGAGCAGCCCGCCGGCGTTGCGTGCGTCCAGGGTGAACGCCAGTCCCATGCGGCGTGCCCCGGCGCCACCCTCGGGCGCCCAGCGCCCCGTGGCGCTGAATCTTCCGTCGGGGTTGGTGATGAGCAGGCGCTGC
Organism: Burkholderiaceae bacterium; assembly: GCA_035454085.1. Lineage (GTDB taxonomy): Bacteria > Pseudomonadota > Gammaproteobacteria > Burkholderiales > Burkholderiaceae_F > DAOTEJ01. The sequence continues at coordinate 11,061 of DAOTEJ010000025.1, forward strand.
AACTCCCAGACCGCCGCCTGCCCGCTGCCCAGATTGCGGGCGTCGACCTCCAGTCGGCCGAGCTTGCGGGCCCCCAGCTCGAATTCCTCGGCCACCAGTTCCACGGCGGGCAATTGCGCGGCGCTGGTCTCGCCCAGCGTGGCGGCCACCTCGTCGCGGCGGTTGTCGGGGATCGCCAGGCGGCTCAGGCGCGCGGTGAGGTGCGCCTCGGTGGCGCGCGCGCCGGTGCCGCGCGCCGGCCGCCAGGTCAGCGCCCCGCTCACGAGGTCGGACGCGAGGTTGGCGTTCCACAGGCCATCCGACATGTGGGTCGCTCCCAGCACCACGTTGCGGAAGAGCTTGCCGTCGAGCACCAGCTCGCGCGTGCGCAGGCTCACGCTGTCTGGCACAAACTGCTCGGGCGGGGCGGCCGCGCCCGGGCGAGCCGTGGCGGACGCGGCGGACTCGTAGATCGGTCGCCACGCGTCGAGGTCGATGCGCGGCAGCGCCAGGTTCACGCTCACGCCGTAGGTGGGCAGCGACGCCGCCTCGCCGACCGACACGGCGCTGCGCGTCACGCGATGACCCGTGGCCTCGCGCCGGCGTTCCAGCACCACGTCGACCAGGTTGCCCAGCGTGGCCTGCAAGGCGTCCGAGTCGCGGCCCTCGATCAGCGCCGGTCGACGCATCAGCGTGAGGGGCAAGGGCTCCGTCGCGGTCTTGCGCAGCGGTGCCGGCAGATTGAACGCGATGCCCACCAGATCCGATTCGGCGCGAATCTCCAGCCCGGCGGGAGCGATCGTGATCGTCGTCCTGTGGGCCGCCTCGCCGCTGGCGCGCTCCAGCAAGCGCGACGCCGCGGGATGGTCGAGCGCAGTGGCCACGCCGGCGGGCGTGAAGCGCCCGCTGGTCACCAGGCTGATCACGCCGTCGGTGCCTGTGTCGGCGTCGAGGCGCAGCGGCCCGCCCAGGGCGTAGCCCGTGACGCCCGCAATGCGCAGGCTGCGCTCGGTGAAGCCGACCGGGCCGGTCAGTCGCGTCAGGGCCGGCACGCCCCCGGGCAAGAGCAGTTCATTGCCCTTCAGGTTGAGGCGTCCGACGACCCGCGTGGCCTCGCGCTTGGCGAGCGGGATGTCGAGTTGCAACTCCAGGCGCGCGTTGCCTCGCGCCTCCGCGCCCCCGAGGAAACCGCCCAGCCAGCCGCCGACCGGGCTCGCGTTGGTGAAGCGCACGAAGTCCGCCAGCGGTCCGCCGACCTCGCCGTCGACCTCCACCCGGGCGCTCGCGTCGAGGTGCTTGATGCGCGCTCGCGCGCCGGCGGAGCTCAGGCCAAACACCGTGAGCCGGCTGGCCTGAACCTCCAGGCCGTCGCGCTCGAACACGAGGCGGCCGCTGATGTCGCGCAACTCGGGCCACAGCGTGCCGACGGGCGCGAGCGCATCGGGCGTGGCGGCCTCTGCCGGCACGTAGTCGAGCACCACCTCGTCGACTCGCGCGCTTACCCGGAACTGGCCCTGCGCCGGGTCGGTCCAGGGGAACTGCGCCAGTGGGCCGCGCACCACGAACTGGCCGTCGCTCGCCCGCCCCGCGCGCAGCGCACGCCTGAGCCAGTCGATGGTGCCGCGCCCGGCCGCGAGCGGCACGTAGCGGTGCGCCTCGCTTGCCCGGACACGCAGCACGCGGCCCGACAGATCGATCGTCCCGGCTCCCCCCGTGGCGCTCCAGCTGCCGGCGGCGCTGAGCTCAAGGTCCGGGTTGCGCAGCGTGAGCAGCTCGAGCTTCAGATCGAGCCGCTCGCGCATCGTCCAGCGCAGCACCGCGTCGACCGACTGGAACGGCAGGCGCGGCTCGGCGAACACTCCGGGAAAGTCGAGCACCGCGTCGCGGCTGGCCAGGCGTAGGACGCCGCCGGCGGCCGTGGCCTCGACACTGCCCGTGAGCCCCTCGAAGCCGGGCTGGCCCGGCGTGTCGGCGGCCGCATCGGCGGGTGCGGGCTGGGCGCGGGTGGCAAGCCCGGCGAAGTCGGACTTGAGCGTGTAGTCGCGCGCCTCGTCGAGCGGGCCGCGCCAGTCCGCGCGCAGGGTACGCAGCTGTCCGCGGGGCTCATGGCGCGTCAGCAGCGCACGCGCCGGCTGGGGCAGCGGCAGCCGCTCGGCGAGCGCGGCCAGGGCACCGAGGTCCAGGCTGCTTGCCTCGACCTCGGTGTGCATCGGCTTGCCTGCGCTGCCCGGCGTGCGTCGCACCGTCAGTTCGGCCGGGCCGAAGCTCAGTCCCTCGGTGGTGCGGAAGGACAGGCCGCTGGCCTCGAGCGAGTTCGTGCCGCCCGCGCGGCTGCTGCCCACCCGGCCGCTGAGGGTGGCGAGCTTGAGCGGCTCGAGTCCTGCCGCGAGGCGCACGTCCACGCCAACCAGGGCGAGGTCGACGCGGGTGCGGGTTGCCTGCAGGCGCTCGAAGTCCACCCAGGCGCGCGCCGCGCCCTCGCCGCGCGTGAGCGCGATCGGCAGATCGAGCAGGTGCACCAGTCGGGCCAGGTCTGCGTAGTCGAAGGCCGCATAGAGCTGGCCGCTCCACTGGCTGAAGTCCGCTCGCCGCTCGAAGGGCGTGCGGCTGATTCGGCCGCGCAGGTCCAGGGGCGCGGCGAGGTCTGCGGGGGGCGTGGCGCGCAGCCCAAAGCGCCAGCTGGTCAGGCCCGCGTCGAAGAGGAACTCGATGTCGCGCAGCACGAGTTCGCGCGGCGCCTCGGCCACGCGCAGGTCGCGCAGGTCGATCCTTGCCCCGGTCACGAGGATGCGGTCCTGGCCGAGCAGCCAGTCGAGCGCGCGCGAGTCTGCGGCCGGCGCGGCCGGATCGATGCGAAAGCCGCCGATCTCGATCACGCCGCCGGGCAGGCGCAGGATTTCCAGCTCGGGGGAGCGCAGCACGAGCTGCGCGAAGCTGGGACGCAGCTTCAGCAGGCTGGTCCACGACAGCGTGGCGTCGACCTCGGGAAGCTCGAGCGCCGTGCGGCCCGAGCGGTCGGCCACCCGCACCTCGAACAGAGCAAAGCGCGGGTTGAGCGCGTCCCAGCCGGCCTCGATGCGGCCGATGCGAACGGTGGCGCCGGTGGCCTGCGAGGCCAGCTGCTCCACGGTGGGTCGGTACTCGTCGATGCGCGGTGCGACCCAATAGCGCAGCGCAAGCACGCAGGCGCAGAAGACGAAGTAGAGCAGGAGCAGGCCGATGAGCGCACCGCGCACGGCCGCGCGCGCGCCGCGCACCGCGCCCTGACCGTAGCGCCGCGCGAGGCCTGCCTCGCCGGTCTCGACGGCGTGCTCAACGGCGCGCTCGACCTCGGCCTCGATGCGCTCGACGCGTTCGAGCATCGAGTGATGCGGCGGGGAGGGCGGATCTGGCGGAGTCGAGGGCCGCGGGCCGTTGTCTTGCATCAAACGCGGTCCAAGCGGAAGAGAGGGCGACGGCGGCGGGGCGCACGGCTTCTTACAATGGCGCGAGCCCTCGAGCTCGGGATCAGGCGCATCAGACGCGTGCGCCCGAAACCGGCAGGGCACTCTAGCACAGGGCGGGTGTCGGACAGGCGTGCCTTGCAGGGCCGCAGGAACGTGCCCGCGCACCACGGACTGCACGCCATGCCCGCCCCGATGACCTCCACTGCGTCCGCTCGCGCCGCGCTCGCCGAACTGCCCGCGCTGTCGGGCTTCGTGCAGCGCTCGCTGCTCATCGAGGCAGCGGCCGAGCCGGAGCAGGCAGCGCTTCGGCTCGCCGAACTGGCCAACGCGTCCTGGCCGGCGGCGCGCCTGCGCGCCGAACTCGCGGCCGGACTCGGCTCGGACGAGTCGGCCGCGACGCTGGCCAGCGCGCTGCGCCGCCTGCGCCGGCGGGTGATGCTCGCGCTGATCGCGCGCGACGCCACCGGCAGCGCCGATCTGGCCGAAGTGGTGGGCACCACCACTGCCCTGGCCGAGCTTGCCGTGCAGTCGGCGGTGGCGGCGCACGCCCGCGAACTCGCCGCGACGCACGGCGTGCCCACCAGCGCCGCGGGCGTGCCTCAGGACCTGCTCGTGGTGGGCATGGGCAAGCTGGGCGGCGCCGAGCTCAACGTGTCGTCCGACATCGACCTGATCTTCGTGTACGACGAGGACGGAGACTGCCAGCCGCTGCCCGGCCACCCGCCGCCGCGGCGCGCGCTGCGCAACCAAGAGTTCTTCGAGCGCCTCGGCCGGCGCGTGATCGGCACGATCTCCGAGGTCACCGCCGAGGGCTTCGTGTTCCGCGTCGACATGCGCCTGCGCCCCAACGGCGACGCGGGGCCGCTGGTGGTTTCCAACGCCATGCTCGAGGAGTACCTCGTGGTTCAGGGGCGCGACTGGGAGCGCTTCGCCTGGCTCAAGGGCCGGGTGGTGTCGGCGCCGGTGTTCGCGAGTCCCGCGCAGTTCGATGCCCAGGTGAGCGCGCTGGCCGACCTGGTGCGGCCCTTCGTGTACCGCAAGTATCTCGACTACGGCGCGATCCAGTCGCTCACCGAACTGCACGCCTTGATCCGCTCCGAGACCGAGCGCCGCGCCGCGGGGCGCGAGGAGCGGGCGCTCAACGTCAAGCTCGGGCGCGGCGGCATCCGCGAGATCGAGTTCATCGCCCAGACCTTTCAGGTGATGCGCGGTGGACGGGAGCTGCGCCTGCGCGGCCGCCAGACCCTGGGCACGCTCGCGGCCATGGCCGAACTCGGGCTGATGCCCGCCGACGAGGCCCGGCGCCTCGGCCAGGCCTACGTCTTCCTGCGCAACCTGGAGCACGCGCTGCAGTACCTCGACGATGCGCAGACCCACCTCGTGCCGCCGGCGCCCGAGGCGCGCGAGCGCGTGGCGCGGCTGCTCGGGCGCGCGGTGGACGAGCTCATGGCCGAGCTCGAGGCAACGCGCGAGTTCGTGGCGGGGCGCTTCGACGCGATCTTCCTTGCGCAGTCGCGCGCCGAGGCCGAGCTCGATGCCCTGCCGACTCCCTGGGAGGAGGCGGGTGCCGACGCGTCCGAACCGCTTGCCGCGCAGCTCGAGGCCCTGGGCTACCACGCGCCCCACGAGTCGGCGCAGCGGGTGCTCGCGCTGATGAGCTCGCGCCGCGTGGCGGCCGCCAGCGACGCGGCGCGCGCCCGCCTGACGCGCCTGCTGCGCCGTGTGCTGCGGCGGGCCAGCGACTACGCCCGCGAGGCGGCCAGCGCGCTCACGCCCGACGAGGTGCTGGCGCGCTTTCTTCGCCTGACCGAGGTGATCGCCGGGCGCAGCACCTACATGGCGCTGCTCAACCAGTACCCCCAGGCCGCCACCCGCGTCGGGCGCCTGCTGGCCGCCAGCCGCTGGGCGACCGACTACCTGGTGCGTCACCCCATCCTGCTCGACGAGCTGATCGACGAGCGGCTCGCCGACCTCGACAACGCCTCGCCGGTGGACTGGTCGGGCTGGGCCGCCGAGCTGCGCTCGCAGCTGGCCGAGGCAGTGGGCGACACCGAGCGCCAGATGAACCTGCTGCGCGATGCGCACCACGCCCAGGTCTTCCGCCTGCTGGTGGCCGACCTCGATGGGCGGCTCACGGTGGAGCGCCTCGCCGACCAGCTCTCGGCGCTGGCCGACGCGGTGCTGGCGATCGTGATCGAGCAGGCCTGGGGCACGATCGCGCGCCGCCACTGCGAGGTGCCGCGTTTCGCGGCGATCGCCTACGGCAAGCTCGGCGGCAAGGAACTGGGCTATGCCTCGGACCTCGACCTCATCTACCTCTACGACGACGAGGATCCGGCCGCGCCCGAGAACTACGCGCTGCTCGCGCGCCGCATGATGAGCTGGCTCACCACGCAGACCTCCTCGGGCATCCTGTTCGAGATCGACCTGCGGCTGCGCCCCAACGGCAACGCGGGCCTGGTGGTCTCGTCGTACGCGGCGTTCGCGAAGTATCAGCGCAACGAGGACGGCACCGGCGCCTGGGCCTGGGAGCATCAGGCCCTGACGCGTGCGCGCTTTGCGGCGGGCGACGCGTCGCTCGGCGCGCGCTTCGAGGCCGAGCGCGCCCACATCCTCACCCGCGTGCGCGATGCCGCCGGGCTGCGCGACGAAGTGATCAAGATGCGCCGGCGCATGCTCGACGGTCACCCGAACGCGAGCGCGCTGTTCGACCTCAAGCACGACCGCGGCGGCATGGTCGACATCGAGTTCATCGTCCAGACCCTGGTGCTGCTCCACGCCCACGAGCATCCCGAGCTGGTGCGCAACCTCGGCAACATCGCGCTGCTGCGCATGGCGGGCGAGGCGGGGCTGGTGGACGGGGCGCTCGCGCTCACCGTGGCCGATGCCTACCGCCGCTACCGCAAGCTGCAGCACGAGTTGCGCCTGAACAGCGACGAGGGGGAGGCGGCGCGCGTCGCCCCCGAGATCGTGCAGCCCGAGGCTGCGGCGGTGCGCGCCCTGTGGCTGGCGGTGCTGGGCACGGCCGAGCCGCTCTGATGCGCGCCGCGCTGCGCTCCCTGCCCGGGACGGTGTGGGTCCTGGGCGCGATCAGCCTGCTCAACGACGCGGCCAGCGAGCTCGTCTATCCGCTGATCCCGCTCTACCTTGCCACCGTGCTCGCTGCGGGGCCGCGGGCGCTGGGCCTGATCGAGGGCGCGGCCGAGGCGGCCAGCGCCCTGCTCAAGCTGATCTCGGGTCTGGCCTACGACCGCCACGGACGGGCCAAGCCCTTCGTGGTCACCGGCTACGGACTGGCTGCGCTGGCGCGGCCGCTGATCGCGCTGGCCGCGGCCTGGCCCGCACTGCTGCTGCTGCGCATGATGGACCGGCTCGGCAAAGGGCTGCGCTCCAGCCCGCGCGACGCGCTGCTCGCGGCCTCGGTGGATGCGCGCCACCGTGGCCTCGCGTTCGGCGTGCACCGCGCGCTCGACAACGCGGGCGCGGTGATCGGTCCGCTCGCGGCCGCCGCGCTGCTCGCAGCGCAGGTGCCGATCCGCGACATCCTGTTGTGGACCGCCTTGCCGGGCGCGCTCACCGTGCTGCTTGCGCTCAGCCTGCGCGAGCCGAGGGTGCCGCCCGCGCCGGCCGCCGTGGGAGCCGACTGGACCTGGCGCGGCCTGCCGCCGGCCTACCGGCGTCTGCTGGCCACCATCGCGGTGTTCACTGCGGGGCAGGCCTCGAACACCTTCATGCTGCTGCGCGCGACGGACCTGGGCCTGGGCGCAGCACAGGTGGCCCTGTTGTGGGCGCTGGTCTCGGGGGTCTCGACCGTGCTCGCGGTGCCGCTGTCGGCCTGGTCGGACCGTGTGGGGCGCACGCGCCTGATGATTGCGGGCTGGCTGCTGTATGTCGCGGTCTTCGTGCTGCTCGGCCAGGCGACCGAGACGCGAGCGCTGTGGGCGGCGGCCGTGCTGATGGGCGTGTACCTGGCCGCCACCGAGGGCGCGGAGCGCGCGCTGATCGCCGACCTCGTGGCGCCCGGGGCGCGCGGCACGGCCTACGGCTGGTACTACCTCGTCAAGGGACTGCTGCTGCTACCCGCCTCTGCGCTGTTCGGCTTGGTGTGGCACGTGTGGGGCGCGGGCTGGGCCTTCGGGCTGGGGGCTGTCCTGGTGCTGCTGGCCGCGGGACTGCTGGCGCTCTGGGTGGCGCCCGGGCTGCAAGGCACTCGCTGACGGGGCTGCCGGGCGGGTCGCGTCGCGGCGCCGCGCTCAGAGCAAGCGCAGCAGGGTGAAGATCCCCATCCCGACCGCCATGGTCACGATCATCGAGCGCGAGATCACCATCACCGCCACCGCCACCAGGCCGGCGGCGAGCTTCGGGCTGGCCGGATCGAGCACCAGCGCGCCGCCCGCCGTCAGCACCTCGGGCGCGATCAGCGCCGACAGTGCACAGGCCGGCGCGTAGCGCAGTGCGTGCTGCACGCGCTCGGGCAGCGGGAAGCGTTCGCCCAGCACCAGGAAGGCCGAGCGCGTGATCACGGTGACCGCGGTGAGGCCCACGATGGCGAGCCAGGCGTAGAGAGAATGGCTCATCGCGCGGCGCGCCCCAGGCGTTCGAGGGCCAGTTCGGTGCCCATCGCCACGGCGATGCCCACCACCACGGCAGCCACCAGGCCCAGGCGCAGCGGCAGGCCGGCGCCCAGCACCGCCACCGCGGCCGCGGCCAGCGCACCGGCCAGTGCCGGGCGCGAGTTGATCATCGGCACGGTGAGCGCGATCAGCGCCAGGATGGCGGCGTAGTCCAGCCCCCATTCGCCGGGCACGGCATGGCCCAGCAAGATGCCGAGGATCGACATCGTCTGCCACGCCAGCCAGTTGCCTGCGGCCATGCCCAGGAACAGCCACACCTGGTGGGTGGAGCCGCGTTCCTCGGGGGGCGTGCCCGCAAAGCGCGACAGAAAGAGCGCGAATCCGATGTCGCTCGTCACGTAGCCCAGAGCCAGGCGCCTGGCGAGCGAGAAGCGCTTGAAGAAGGGCGCGAGGCCCGCCGAGAAGATCACGAAGCGCAGGTTGACCACCGTGGCGGCGAGCCACACCACCCAGAGCGGCGCGCCGGCCGCGATCAGGGGCAGGGCGGCCAGTTGCGCGCTGCCCGCGAACACCAGCAGGGTCATGCCCAGCGCTTCGGCGGTCGACAAGCCCACCTTGATCATCGCCACGCCGGTGACCAGGCCCCAGGTGCCGGTGGCAAAGAGCGCGGGCGCCACCGCGCGCAGGCCATCGGCGAAGGACTCGCGGCGCACGCTGGCCGCGGGTTCGTGGCCGAAGAGGGCGGAGCGCTTCATGGTGTGGTGCGTGCGTGCATCGCCCCCGGGCCGTGGGGCGGCAGCGGTGGGTGCGCGGGGCCGGGGATGGGCGCTCCCGGCGTGAGGCGGCGTGCGCGGCGCGCGGCCCCGGGAGCGTCGGATGCGAGATGCACGAAGGCGTGTCCTGAGGCGCGGATTATAGGGAGGGCCCCTGCCGTAGAATGCGCCTCGCTCGCCTCGCGACCTCGGTGCCCTCGAAGCACGGCCGTGCTCGCGAGGCTCTTCACGCAAACACATCGGCTGACCATCGCATGAGCACCACCGAACTTCCCGTGGTCGAACTCTCGGCCAAGGACCTGCCCGCCTTCTGCCCCAATCCGGCGATGCCGGTGTGGAACCACCACCCGCGCGTGTTCCTCGACGTGACCCAGGGCGGCGAGGCGATGTGCCCGTACTGCGGCACCAAGTACCGCCTCAAGGCGGGCGAAGTGCCCAAGGGCCACCACTGAGGCCGGACCCGTGCCTTCGCGCCTGTCCAAGAACCTGCTCCTGAGCTCGCCCACCGAGTGCGAGCAGGCCTTCTACGAGGCCATGGAGAACGCCGATGCCGACGCCATGGCCGAGCTCTGGCTCGACGACGAGGACGTGTGCTGCGTGCACCCGGGAGGCTCGCGCCTGCTGGGCTACCCCGCGGTGCGCGCCTCGTGGAGCGCGATCCTCGACAACGGCGCAGTGCACGTGCGTGCCACGCTCAAGCGCGCGGTCGAGGCCGCCGGGCTCGCCCTGCACAACGTGATCGAGGAGGTGGTCGTGGCCCAGGGCCGCACGCAGCGCGTGGTCCAGGTGATCGCCACCAACGCCTACGTCAAGACGCCGGCCGGCTGGAAGATGATCCTGCACCACGCCTCGCCCGTGCCCGAGGGCGAGGCGGCCGAGGTCGAGGTCCCGCCCGGGCCGCTGCACTGAGCCGGTGCGGGCGCCACCTGCGCCTGAGGCCGGGCTCCCCACGCCGGATGGCCGGCCGCGACGGCGCCCATCGCGACGGAACCCCTGAGGCATGACACTCGCCCGCTCCAGTTATCTCGCGCCGACCTGGCTGCCCGGCGGTCACGCGCAGACCATCGTCGCCGCCAAGCTCGTGCCGCGGCCCGAGGTGCTCTACCGGCGCGAGCGGCTCGAGGCGCCGGACGGCGACTTCGTCGACCTCGACTTCGCGCTGCCCGAGCCCGCGCAGGCGAACGCGCCGCTGCTCGTGCTCTTTCACGGACTCGAGGGCAGTTCCGGCAGCCACTACGCCCTGGCCCTGATGCGCGCCGCGGCCGACCGCGGCTGGCGCGGTGTGGTGGTCCACTTCCGCGGGTGCAGCGGCGAGCCCAACCGGCTGCCGCGCGCCTATCACTCGGGCGACAGCGACGAGGCCGACTGGGTCCTGCGCCGCGTGCACGCGAGCTATCCCGGCGCGGCGCTGCACGCCGTGGGGGTCTCGCTGGGGGGCAACGTGCTCGCCAAGTGGCTGGGCGAGCGCGCCGAGGACGCGGCCTTCGTCACTGCGGCGGCCTCGATCGGCAGCCCGCTGGATCTGGTGGCCGGCGGCGAGGCGATTTCGCGTGGCTTCAACCGCCTCTACACGCGCATGTTCCTTGCCACGCTCAAGCCCAAGGTCACCGAGAAGTTGCGGCGCTTCCCCGGGCTGCTCGACGCGCAGCGCCTGCGGGCGGTGCGCACGATGTTCGACTTCGACGACTTCTACACCGCGCCGGTGCACGGCTACGCCGGGGCACTGGACTACTGGACGCGCGCCTCGGGCAAGCCCTGGCTGCCGGGCGTGCGCGTGCCGCACCTGGTGCTCAATGCGCTCAACGATCCCTTCGTGCCCGCGACGAGCCTGCCGCAGCCGGGGCAGGTGTCGCGCTTCGTGACGCTCGAGCAGCCGGCACAGGGTGGCCACATCGGCTTTCCGCGCGGAGCGCCGCCGGGTGACCTGGGCTTCCTGCCCGAGCGCGTGCTGGACTTCTTCGAGCGCGGGCAGTAGGGCTCGCGCGGCCGTCCGGAAACGAAACGGGCCGCCCGAGGGCGGCCCGCGATCGACCTCGACTCGGCTCAGCTGCCGAGCTTGATCTTGCTGGCGACCAGCACGCCCGCAACTTCGTAGCCCTCGACCTCGACCGTCTTGCCGGCCAGGGTGGCGGCAGTCACGTCGCGGAAGAAGGTCAGCTCAGTCCAGCGAACGCTGCGCGCGCTGCCGCTTGCAGGAGTCAGGGTGAAGGTGCGCGCCGTGGTGTCGACGCTGCTCGCCACGCCCTTGAGCTCGACGGTCAGGCCGGCGCTCGCGTCCTCGCACTTGACGCTGCTGGCCTTGACGCCGGTTGTGGTGAGTCGTCCCTCGACCTGCACGAACAGACCGTTGGCGAGCGTGGCCGGGCAGCGGGTGACCGTGGCCGTGCTCGCGTCCACCGCCACGCCACGCACCTTGAAGTCGGCCAGGCTCTTGTAGTCGGTGATGGTGCCGCGCAGTTCGGCCTCGGGCGTCGCGCTGAGCTCGAACTTGCGGATGCGCACCTGCGTGGCGTTGAGCGTGCCATCGGTGGCGAAGGTGCCGCGCGCCACCACGTACAGATCGGCGGCCAGCGACTGGTTCGCGGGCACCACGATCGCGCTGCGGGCGTTGACCTTGATGCCGCCCAGCTCGAAGCTTGCCGCAGCCGCGTCGAACTTCGAGATGCGACCCGCCACCTCGCTTTGCAGGCCGGTGGCCTCGCTGCGCTCCTTGATGCGGATGAAGCTCGCGGTGGCCGCCGGGCCGGTGCTGATCGCGGTGGTCCACACGACCACGCGGATGTCGTTGGCGAGGCTGCGGTTGGCCGGCACGACGAGCGCCGAGCCCACGCTGACCAAGAGGTCGCCGAGCTTGAAGGTGCGGGCCGCCGGGTCGTAGGCGGTCACCACGCCGGCGATGCGCGCGATTCCTGCAGGCAAGGTCGCCTTTTTCTCGATGCGGCTCGCCTCGATCACGTAGCGCGAGGTCGCGCTGTCGTAGCGCGGCAGGCCATGCACCTCGGCCACGTCGTCGAGCTTGATGTCGGAGAACTGCGTGTAGCCGTCGGCGTAGACGGTGACCGGGCCGGCGGCCGGATCGGTGTTGGTGCGTACCAGCTGGCCGGCGATGCGCAGTTCCTTCTTGACGGCATCGACCGCGCTGACGCGGCCCAGGACCTCGGCCTCGACGCGCATCGTCTTGGCCACGCCGTCGGACTCGAACTCGATCTCGACCCGATGGCCGAGCTTGGCCTCGGTCAGGTCCGATGCGCTCGGGTTGTCGTCGCGGGCGCGCTCGGTGCGGGCGTTGCGGTCGTCCCAGCGCTTGCCGTCGACGATCACGCTGCCGAAGCCGGTGACGATGCCGCCCGCCAGGGCGGTGGGAGTGCCGCCGGGCACGGCCTGGGGCAGGGGTACGACCACCGGGGCGTCGCTGCCGCCGCCGCAGGCGGCCAGCAGGGCGGTGGCTGCGGCCAGCGCGAGCCAGGAGAGGGTTCGAGTCTTCATGTCGTGTTTCCTTCAGGGACAGATCACCGGGGCCCGCTCGGCGAAGGGGCTTGAAGCGGTCAACACCGTGGCGGCGAATATATTCCCTACCGATTGCGGGGGGATGAGAGAGCTGCCCTCGGGCCGCTAGTCCGCCTGGCCGAGGCGCACGGGCCCGCCGGGACGGCGGCATCCGGCTCCGATCGTCGAGCCGGCCCCCTGGGCGGGCTCGCCTAGAATCGCGCCTCACCTCCCTCTGGTCTGCCCATGCGCTTCGACCCGGAACCCGCTTTCCGCCACGGCACTGCCGCTCGCAGCGCCGTGCTGCTCGTGAACCTGGGCACGCCCACCGCGCCCGAGGCCGGCGCGGTGCGGCGCTATCTGGCCGAGTTTCTGTCCGATCCCCGCGTCGTGGAGATCCCCCGCCTGGTGTGGCTGCCCATCCTGCACGGGATCATCCTGCGGGTGCGGCCGGCCAAGTCGGCGGCCAAGTACGCCTCGGTGTGGACTCCCGAGGGCTCGCCCCTGATGGTGCACTCGCGCCAGCAGGCCACGCTGCTGCGCGGCTACCTGGGCGAGCGCGGACTGGACCTCGAGGTGGCGCTGGCCATGCGCTACGGCGAGCCTTCGATTCCCGCGGTGCTCGACGAATTGCGTGGCAAGGGCGTGGACCGGGTGCTGGTGCTGCCCATGTATCCGCAGTACTCGGCGACCACCACCGCCACGGTCTTCGACAAGATCTACGAGTGCCTCGCGCGTCTGCGCAACCCGCCGGAACTGCGCGTGGTGAAGCACTTCCACGACGATCCGGGCTACATCGGGGCGTTGCGCGCCTCGGTGCTGGATCACTGGAAGGCGCATGGGCGCGCCCAGGACGAGGGCGGCAAGCTGGTGATGAGCTTTCACGGCGTGCCGCGCCGCACCCTGACGCTCGGCGACCCCTACCACTGCGAGTGCCACAAGACCGCGCGCCTGCTGGCCGGCTCGCTGGGGCTGGGCTCGGACGAGTACCTCGTCACCTTCCAGTCACGCTTTGGCAAGGCCGAGTGGCTGCAGCCTTACACCGCGCCCACGCTGGCCGAGCTGGGCCGGCAGCGCATGCGCCGGGTGGACGTGATCTGCCCGGGCTTCCCGGCCGACTGCCTGGAGACGCTCGAAGAGATCGCCATGGAAGGCAAGGAGGAGTTCCAGCACGCCGGAGGGGGCGAGTACCGCTACATCCCGGCTCTCAACGGTGCGCCGACCTTCATTCACGCCCTGGCGGACCTGGTGGCGCGGCATACCGGCGGCTGGCCGGTGGACCGTGAAGGTGCGGCGGCCCGGCAGGCGGCCGCCGAGCAAGGCGCGCTGCGCGCCCGGGCCCTGGGGGCGCAGCAGTAGGCCCCGGCCGCGGCGGGGGCTTGAACGCCGCGCGGTCGTCCCCAGTTGGTTGGCATAGGACCGGGCTGCGCCGGACCGTGAGCAAGCACTTTGTCGGGCGGCCCGGTGGCCGCCGCCTTCAGGAATCCCCGATGACCCAGAACACCCCGACGCCCGAGGCGCCCGACGCTGCTGCAGCCGCGCCCGAGGCCGATCTCGTGGCCGAACTCGAGGCCGCCCGCCTCAAGGCGGCCGAGAACTTCGACCTGTACATGCGCGCTCGCGCCGAGATGGAAAACGTGCGGCGCCGTGCCGAGGAAGACGTCTCCAAGGCGCACAAGTACGGCATCGAGTCCTTTGCCGAGGGGCTGCTGCCGGTGGCCGACAGCCTGGACAAGGCGCTCGAGGCCAGCACCGGCCAGGTAGGCCCGATGCGCGACGGTCTGGAACTGACGGCCCGGCAGCTGGCCGAGGCCCTGCGCAATGGCGGGCTCAAGCAGATCAATCCCGTGGGCGAGCGCTTCGACCCCCACACCCAGCAGGCGATTGCCGTGGTGCCGCCGCCGCCCGGCGTGGCGGGCGGCCACGTGGTGGCGGTCCTGCAGAAGGGCTGGATGATCGCCGACCGCATCCTGCGCCCGGCGCTGGTCACGGTGGCCCAGGGCTGAGGCCAGCCCGCAGCGCTTGAAAGCGGGGGCATCGCCCCCATCTGAAGCCTCAAGCCAGAAACAAGGGCCAACCGGCCCGCCCGAATCAGGAGAAAGCACACATGGCCAAGATCATCGGCATCGACCTCGGCACCACCAACTCGGCCGTCGCCGTCATGGAAGGCGACAAGATCCGCGTCATCGAGAACAGCGAAGGCGCGCGCACGACCCCCTCGATCGTTGCCTACATGGACAACGGCGAGATCCTCGTCGGCGCACCGGCCAAGCGCCAGGCGGTGACCAACCCCAAGAACACGCTCTACGCGATCAAGCGCCTGATCGGCCGCCGTTTCGAGGACGCCGAGGTGCAGAAGGACATCAGCCTGATGCCCTACAAGATCGTCAAGGCCGACAACGGCGACGCCTGGGTCGAAGTGCTGGGCGACAAGAAGCTCGCGGCCCAGCAGGTCAGCGCCGAGATCCTGCGCAAGATGAAGAAGACCGCCGAGGACTACCTCGGCGAGGAAGTGACCGAGGCGGTGATCACGGTGCCGGCCTACTTCAACGACAGCCAGCGCCAGGCCACCAAGGACGCCGGCCGCATCGCCGGCCTGGAGGTCAAGCGCATCATCAACGAGCCCACCGCGGCGGCGCTCGCCTTCGGCCTCGACAAGTCGGGCAAGGGTGACCGCAAGATCGCCGTCTACGACCTGGGCGGCGGCACCTTCGACGTGTCGATCATCGACATCGCCGACGTCGACGGCGAAAAGCAGTTCGAGGTGCTCAGCACCAACGGCGACACCTTCCTGGGCGGCGAGGACTTCGACCAGCGCGTGGTGGACTACGTGATCAACGAGTTCCGCAAGGACACGGGGGTCGACCTCACCAAGGACGTGCTCGCGCTGCAGCGCCTCAAGGACGCGGCCGAGAAGGCAAAGATCGAGCTCTCGTCGCGCCAGGAAACCGAGATCAACCTGCCCTACGTCACGGCCGACGCCTCGGGCCCGAAGCACCTGAACATCAAGCTCACGCGCGCCAAGTTCGAGTCGCTGGTCGACGAACTGATCGAGCGCACCATCGAGCCCTGCCGCAAGGCGCTCAAGGACGCCGGGGCCAGTGCCTCGGACATCTCGGACGTGATCCTGGTGGGCGGCCAGACCCGCATGCCCAAGGTGCAGGACGCGGTGAAGGCCTTCTTCGGCAAGGAGCCGCGCAAGGACGTCAACCCCGACGAGGCGGTGGCCATCGGCGCGGCAATCCAGGGCTCGGTGCTGTCCGGCGAGCGCAAGGACGTGCTGCTGCTCGACGTCACCCCCCTGACGCTGGGCATCGAGACGCTCGGCGGCGTGATGACGGCGATGATCAAGCGCAACACCACGATCCCGACCAAGCACTCGCAGGTGTTCTCGACCGCCGAGGACAACCAGCCCGCGGTGACCATCAAGGTCTACCAGGGCGAGCGCGAGATGGCCGCGGGCAACAAGCTGCTGGGCGAGTTCAACCTCGAGGGCATTCCGCCCTCGCCGCGCGGCCTGCCGCAGATCGAGGTGAGCTTCGACATCGACGCCAACGGCATCCTGCACGTGGGCGCCAAGGACAAGGCCAGCGGCAAGGAGAACAAGATCACCATCAAGGCGAGCTCCGGCCTGAACGAGGACGAGGTCCAGCGCATGGTCAAGGACGCCGAGGCCAACAAGGCCGACGATCACAAGCGCTTCGAGCTTGCCCAGGCGCGCAACACCGGCGACGCGCTCGTGCACCAGGTCAAGAAGAGCCTGGCCGAGCTCGGCGACAAGGTGCCCGCGGGCGACCGCGGCGCGCTCGAGTCGGCGATCAGCGACCTCGAGGAAGCGCTCAAGGGCGAGGACAAGGCGGCGATCGAGCGTCGCGCCGAGGCGCTGTCCAAGGCCGCTCAGAAGCTCGGCGAGGCCGCCGCAGCGGCCGGGGCCGCGGGCGGTGGGCAGTCCGGCGCGCAGCCGGGGGCCAAGCCCGCCGATGACGACGTGGTCGACGCCGACTACAAGGAAGTCAAGCGCGACTAGGCGACAATGAGCGCGATGCGACCGGGTACGGCTCCTGTGGCCTGCCCGGTCGTTCGTTTATCCGAGGCGCGCACGGTGACGCGCCCCGGTCCTGCGGCAGAGCGACGGCAATGAGCAAGCGCGATTACTACGAAGTCCTGGGTGTGGCCCGCGACGCTTCGGACGAGGACCTGAAGAAGGCCTATCGCCGCCTGGCGATGAAGCACCACCCCGACCGCAACAACGGCGAGAAGGACTCGGAGGCAGCCTTCAAGGAAGTGAAGGAGGCCTACGAAGTCCTGTGCGACGGCAACAAGCGCGCCGCCTACGACCGCTACGGCCACGCCGCCTTCGACCCGCGCGCCGGCGGACCTTCCGGCCCGGGCGGCTTCGGCGGCGGGGCCGAGGGCATGGGCGGCTTTGCCGACGCCTTCGGAGACATCTTCTCCGAGATCTTCGGCGGCGGACGCGCCGGCGGCGGGCGCAGCAATGTCTACCGCGGCGCCGACCTGCGCTACAACATGGAGCTCACGCTCGAACAGGCGGCGCGCGGCTACGCCACCGAGATCCGCGTGCCGTCCTGGGACGAGTGCGGCACCTGCCACGGGTCGGGCGCCAAGCCCGGCACCCAGGCCAAGACCTGCGGCACCTGTGGTGGCCAGGGCAGCGTGCGCATGGCGCAGGGCTTCTTCTCGGTGCAGCAGACCTGCCCGACCTGCCATGGCAAGGGCAAGGTGATTCCCGAGCCCTGCACCACGTGCCACGGCCACGGCCGCCTCAAGACCCAGAAGACGCTCGAGGTCAGCATTCCGGCGGGCATCGACGAGGGCCAGCGCATCCGACTGGCCGGCAAGGGCGAGCCGGGTCTCAACGGGGGTCCGGCGGGCGACCTCTACGTCGAGATCCACATCGCGGCGCACGACGTGTTCCAGCGCGACGGCGACGACCTGCACGCCGAGCTGCCGCTGTCCTTCGCCACCGCCACCCTGGGAGGCGAGGTCGAGGTGCCCACGCTCGAGGGCCGCGCCACGGTGCCGGTGCCCGAGGGCACGCAGACCGGCAAGACCTTCCGCCTGCGCGGCCAGGGCATCCAGGGCCTGCGCACCGGCCACCGCGGCGACCTCTACATCCACGTGATCGTTGAGACTCCCGTGCGGCTGACCGACAAGCAGAAGAAGCTGCTGCGCGAGTTCGACGAATCGGTGCGCGCGGGGGGCGACAAGCACAGCCCGCACACCAAGTCCTTCATGGACCGCATGAAGAGCTTCTTCACGGCGGACTGACCGCGCTGGACGCGCGCCCGGGCCGCGCGCGGCTCAGAGGTCGCGTGCCCGCTCGCGATCCAGCGCGCGCTGGTTGGCCTCGAAGCCGGGGGTGTCGATCAGCGTCACCACGAGGCTCCGGACGTCCCGAGCCGACTCCACCTCCACGCGGTGGCGACCGTTCGGCGCTTCGATCACGCATTTGCCGTCGGCCTCGACGGCGCGATAGCGCCACTTGCCGTACAGCGGGTGGGCGCGCAAGGCGCCGCATACGTCCTCCCACGCCGACTCGGGCAGCTCGAACGCCACGGCCACCGCCACGCCGCGATACAGCCCCACCATGGCGCGGCTCGCCGGCTGCTGCGCCAGGGTGTAGGCCTCGGGCAGTTCGATCACGCACAGGCGCTCGCTGCACTCGGCCTCGGGGAATGCGGCGCGCACCTCGTCGGCGTTCATGCCCAGCGCCAGCCCCTTGAGCGCCGGTGCGGCGGCGGGGGTCTGGGCGTGGACCGCGCCCGCGAGGCTCAGCCCCGCTGCCAGCACGAGCAGCGGCGCGGTGAGCCGCCGCACACGCAGGCGGGTGGAGGAGTCAGGCATCGGACGGAACCACATGCGCCGCATTATCCCCTGTCGCGTGTGGGCTTCACGCAACTCGCACCGGCCGATGACACCGCGATCAAGACGGCGGCAAGGCCCGCGCCGCGGCTGCCCTTAGACTCGCGCCCCGGGTGTGTGGGCCTGGCTCGCACGCCCACCCGCGACCCCTGCCCGGACCCTTGATGAAGCGCCTCCTCCCCGCGGGCCTGCTGGCCTGTCTGATCGCCGCGCCCGCCGCCCAAGCCCAATCCACGCTCGAGCTCTACGGCCTGGTCGACCTCGCGGTCGACCTCACGCGCGTCAACGGCAGCGGCAGCATCGCCGGGACTTACGTGCGCGAGACCTCGGGCATCGTCTACGGCTCGCGCTTGGGCCTGCGCGGCTCGGAGGCCCTGGGGGCCGACTGGCGCGCCAGCTTCGTGCTCGAGGCCGGCATCCTGGCCGACACGGGCGTCTCGGGCCAGGGCGGCCGCCTCTTCGGCCGCCAGGCCGTGCTCGCGCTCGACAGCAAGGCGCTCGGGCTCAAGCTCGGGCGCGAGTATTCGCCGATGGCGTGGCTGGTGGCCTCGACCACGGTCGAGGCCTTCGGCGTGAGCGACCTGCAGGCCACCATCGTCGGCATCAACGACCTCTCGCTGCGCCAGGACAACCAGGTGACCGGCCGGGCAAGCCTCGGGCCGGTGAGCCTGAACGCGTCGTGGTCGCCCAACGCCGGCGTGTCGCCCGCGGGCGTGGGCCGCACGCTGGGCGCCTCGGCGCCGCCGGCCGGTGTGCTGCCGGTGACCATCCCGCCCAGTTCCACCGAGGGCGGCGATCCCCGCGAGCGCGGCCAGAGCTACGGGACGAGTCTGGTCTACGCCCCCGCTCCCGGCTGGTACCTGGCCGCGGCCTGGAACCGCAACGACTTCGGCGTGCCGATCTACTGGGGAGCGACCTCCACCGGCGTTGCCGACAAGATCGACTCCTGGCTCGTGGCCGGACGCATGCCGATCTTCAAGGGCACGCTCACCGCCCAGTGGTGGGAGCAGCGCCTCTCGTACGCCTCGGGGCCGCTCGCGGGCACGACGCCGACCTACCGCATCGCCGCGCTGGGCGCGAAGTACCCGGTGCTCGACAACCTGGAACTCGTGGGCCAGGTGGCCTACTACAAGGACAGCAATCTCACCGGCGGCTCCGACACCGCCTTCAACCTGGGCGCGACCTACCTGCTGTCGCGCCGCACCGGCGTCTACTTCCGCTACATCTACTTCTCGGACGAGGCGGGCACGCCGACGCTGGGCGGGCGCATCAGCGGCGGTCCGGTGATCACGGCCTTCAATCTCGGTCTGGCCACGGTGCCGGCGCTAGGCGCCGGGCTGCTGCCCGGCCAGAGCAGCTACCTTGCCGGGGTGGGCGTCTATCACCGCTTCTAGGCTCCCGCGCGCTCGCGGGCGCGGGCGCCGGGCGCCCGTGCGTGCCGCGCGCGAAGCATGAGCGAGCTCGCGTGAAGCGCTGGGACGTGGCGGTGATCGGCGCGGGCGCGGCCGGCATGATGGCCGCCGCGACGGCGGGCCACGCCGGTGCAAGCGTGCTGCTCATAGAGCACGCTTCGCGCCTGGCAGAGAAGATCCGCATCTCGGGCGGGGGACGCTGCAACTTCACCAACCTCGAGGCACATCGGCCCGAGCGCTACGTGGGCGAGCAGCCGCGCTTTGCGCGCGCCGCGCTCGCTGCCTATCCGCCGAGCGAGTTTCTTGCCCTGCTGGAGCGCCACCGCGTGACCTGGCACGAGAAGCATCGTGGCCAGTTGTTCTGCGACCAGGGCTCGGAGAGCATCATCGAAGTGCTGCGCGCCGAGTGCGAGGACGCAGGCGTGGTCTGGCGCATGCCGTGCGCCGTGCGCGGCGTGGCGGCGGCCCCGAGCGGCTATCTGCTCGACACCGAAGGCGGCCCGATCGAGGCACGGCGCGTGATCGTGGCGGCGGGCGGGCTGTCGATCCCCAAGATCGGCGCCACCGACCTTGGCCACCGCATCGCGCGCGGCTTCGGACTGCGCATCGTCGAGCCGCGGCCCGCGCTCGTTCCGCTCACCTTCGCGGCCGAGGACTGGGCGCCGTTCGCGGCGCTGGCGGGCATCGCCCTCGAGGCCGAGGTGCGCTGCGGGTCCGGCCGCTTCCTGGAGGACCTGCTGATCACGCACCGCGGCTTGTCGGGGCCGGCGGTGCTGCAGATCTCGAGCTACTGGAATCCGGGCGAGCCCGTGCTGATCGACCTGGCGCCCGCGTGGCCGGGCGAGACGCTCGCCGAGGCGCTGCTCGAGCGCAAGCGCACGAGTCGGCAGCAGATCGTGAGCGTGCTCGCCGAGTGCCTGCCGCGGCGCCTGGCCGAGGGCTGGCTTGCCGTGCTGGGCTTGGCCGCGCAGGCGCGCGTGGCGGAACTGGGCGACAAGCAGTTGCGCGCGCTCGCGGCCTCGCTCAAGCGCTGGGAACTGGTGCCCAGCGGCACCGAGGGCTACCGCAAGGCCGAGGTCACGCGCGGCGGCGTGGCGACCGCGGAACTGGACGCCAAGACGCTCGAGGCGCGCAAGGCGCCCGGCCTGCACTTCGTGGG
>DAOTEJ010000026.1:0-31554 GCA_035454085.1 Burkholderiaceae bacterium
CGCCGATGAGCGTCCTGAACACCCAGATCAACCCCCGCTCCGACGAGTTCCGCGCCTCGCACGCGGCGATGGAAGCGCTGGTGGCCGACCTGCGCGCGCGCGTGGCCCGCGTGGCCGAAGGCGGCGGCGCCGAGGCCCGCGCCAAGCACACCGCGCGCGGCAAGCTGCTGCCGCGCGATCGCGTGCAGATGCTGCTCGACCCCGGCACGCCCTTCCTCGAATTGAGCCAGCTGGCGGCGCACGGCATGTACGACGACGCGGCCCCCGGTGGCGGGATCATCACCGGCGTGGGTCGCGTGGCGGGGCGCGAGTGCGTGATCGTGTGCAACGACGCCACGGTCAAGGGCGGCACCTACTTCCCGATCACGGTGAAGAAGCACCTGCGCGCGCAGGAGATCGCGCGCGAGAACCGCCTGCCGTGCATCTACCTCGTGGACAGCGGTGGCGCCAACCTGCCCAACCAGGACGAGGTCTTTCCGGACCGCGACCACTTCGGGCGCATCTTCTACAACCAGGCCACGCTCTCGGCCGAGGGCATCCCGCAGATCGCGGTGGTGATGGGCTCGTGCACCGCGGGAGGCGCCTACGTGCCGGCGATGAGCGACGAGTCGATCATCGTCAAGGGCCAGGGCACGATCTTCCTGGGCGGGCCGCCGCTGGTGAAGGCCGCCACCGGCGAAGTGGTGAGCGCCGAGGATCTGGGCGGCGGCGACGTGCACACGCGCCTGTCGGGCGTGGCCGATCACCTGGCCGCCAGCGACGCGCACGCACTCGCGCTCGCGCGCCGCATCCTGGCCACGACCAACTACGCGAAGCCGGCGCAGGGCCTGCGGCGCGAGCCGCGGCCGCCGCGCTTCGACCCCGCCGAGCTCTACGGCATCCTGCCCACCGACACGCGCAAGCCCTTCGACGTGCGCGAGATCATCGCCCGCCTGGTGGACGACTCGGAGTTCGACGAGTTCAAGGCGCGCTACGGCACGACCCTGGTGTGCGGCTTCGCGTGGATCGAAGGCATGCCGGTGGGCATCGTCGCGAACAACGGCATCCTGTTTTCCGAGAGCGCGCAAAAAGGCGCGCACTTCATCGAGCTGTGCTGCCAGCGCAGGATCCCGCTCGTCTTCCTGCAGAACATCACGGGCTTCATGGTGGGCCGCAAGGTCGAGAACGAGGGCATCGCCCGCCACGGCGCGAAGATGGTCACGGCGGTGGCCTGCGCGCAGGTGCCCAAGTTCACGGTGATCATCGGCGGCAGCTTTGGCGCGGGCAACTACGGCATGTGCGGCCGCGCCTTCAGCCCGCGCTTGCTCTGGATGTGGCCCAACGCGCGCATCAGCGTGATGGGCGGCGAGCAGGCCGCCAGCGTGCTGGCCACCGTGAAGCGCGACGGCATCGAGTCCAAGGGTGGCAGCTGGAGCGCCGAGCAGGAAGAGTCCTTCAAGGCGCCGATCCGCGCGCAGTACGAGTCCCAGGGCCACCCCTACTACGCCACCGCGCGCCTGTGGGACGACGGCGTGATCGACCCGCTCGACACGCGCGCCTGCCTCGCCCTGGGCCTGTCGGCGGCGTTCAACGCACCCGTGCCCGAGACACGCTTCGGCGTGTTCCGCATGTGAGGCCGTGAGACCCCTGCCCCGCGCCACCCTCGAGGCCGCGCCGCCGCCGCCCACCGCGGCGGCCACGCAGGCCGAGCTGCGCGCCGCGGTACGCGCCGCCGCGCCACAGCTCAACGAGGGTCTGCGCTGGGGGCAGCTGTGCTTTCTCGATCCGCAGGGCCGCGTGGTGGTCTGCCTCATCCCCTACACGCACCACGTGAACCTGCAGATCCTTCGCGGCGCGGAGCTGTCGGCCCGGTTCCGCGAGCTCGAAGGCAGCGGCAAGGCACTGCGTCACCTCAAGTGCTACTACGACCGCCAGGTGGACCGCGACCTGGTGGCGCGGCTGGTTCGGGCGGCGCTGGAGCTGGAATGAGCGATCGCAGCCGGATCGCACCGCGGCTGGCGCAGGCCGCAGCGCTGTGCATGACTCTGCTTGGCGCCACAGCGGCGCGCGGCGAGGTGGTGCAGATTCCCCTGCCCGACGGCAACACGCTGCAGGCGCACTGGCTGCCGGCACCCGGCGCCGCGGGCCCGCGGCCCACGGTCGTGGCGCTGCACGGCTGCGGCGGCCTGTACCGACGCGATGGTCGAACGCTGGACGCGCGCTACCCGGACTACGCGCAGCGTCTGCACGCCGAGGGCTGGCACGTGCTGCTGCCCGACAGCTTCGGCTCGCGCGGCGAGGGCTCGCAGTGCACCAGGAAGGCATCGGAGCGCAGCATCAAGGTCGCGACGCGCCGCGGCGACGTCGCCGCCGCGGTGGCCTGGTCGGCGGCGCGGCCGGAGGTGGACGCGCGTCGGATTGCGCTGCTTGGCTGGTCCAACGGGGGCTCCACCACACTCGCCGCCGTGGACACCACTCGCCCCGGAGCGGCGGCCCCGCTGGCTGGCGCCGTGGCCTTCTATCCTGGCTGCGAAGTCGCGCTCAAGCAGGGCTGGGCCTCGGGAGTGCCCTTGCTGATGCTGCTCGGCGGCGACGACGACTGGACCCCGCCCGGCCCCTGCACGCAGTGGGCATCGACGCTGCGCAAGGTCCGCCCCGAGGCCGATCTGCGCGTCGTGGTCTACCCCGGCGCGGTGCACGGCTTCGACGGCACGGCCCCGGTGCGCCTGCGCACCGACGTGCCCAACGGTGTCGATGCCCGTGGCGTCCATGTGGGCGGCCAGGCCGCGGCACGCACCGACTCGATGGTCGAAGTCGCGACCTTCCTCAAACGCATCTTCTCCGCCACGCCATGAACTACGAGACCCTGCAGGTCCAGATCGTCAACAAGGTCGCCATCGTGTGGATGGCGCGCGAAAAGCTGCGCAACGCCTTCAACGAGCGCTCGATCGCCGAGCTGACCCACGCCTTCGAGGCGCTGGGGGCCGACGATGGCGTGCGGGTGATCGTGCTGGGCGGCCATGGCCCGGCGTTCTGCGCGGGCGCCGACCTCGAATGGATGCGGCGCATGGCGGGCTACTCGCACGATGAGAACCTGGCCGATGCGGACAGGCTCGCCGCCATGTTGCGCACCATCGACGCCTGCCCCAAGCCGGTGATCGCGCGCGTCCACGGCGACGCCTATGCGGGCGGGGTGGGCCTGGTGGCGGTCTGCGACATCGTGGTGGCCTCGCACGAGGCGGGCTTCTGCCTCAGCGAGGTCAAGCTGGGACTGGTGCCCGCGACCATCGCGCCTTACGTGATCCGCGCGCTGGGCGAGCAGCACGCGCGGCGCTACTTCATCACCGCCGAGCGCTTCGACAGCGCCGAGGCCTTCCGCGTGGGCCTGGTGCATCTGCTCGTGCCGGCCGAGCAGCTCGACGCGCAGATCAACGAGCTGCTGGGCCAGTTGCTGCAGACCAGCGGCGCGGCCGTGACCGAGGCCAAGCGCCTGGTGCGCGAGGTGGGCGGCCGGCCGATCGAAGCGGCCCTGATCGCCCAGACCGTCGCCCTGATCGCGGCGGTGCGCGCCTCGCCCGATGCGCGCGAGGGCGTCGGCGCTTTCCTCGAGAAGCGCAAGCCGCGCTGGGTGCGCGAGTTCGAGGCGCTGCAGGCGGCGGCCAATGACGAAGAAGAGATGTAGGGGCGCGCGCCGGTGAGCTTCTCGCTGCCCGAACTGCTGGCGCTGGCCGCCACCCTGGGCTTTGCCAGCGGGGTGCGCCTGTACGCGGTGGTGCTGATCACCGGCCTGGTGGGCTACGCGGGCTGGGTGGCCCTGCCGGGCGGGCTGGAGGTGCTGGCCAACCCCTGGGTGATCGGCGTCTCGACGCTGCTCTTCGGCGCCGAGTTCTTCGCCGACAAGATTCCGGCGCTCGACTCGGTATGGGACGGACTCTCGACCTTCGTGCGCATCCCGGGCGGCGCGCTGCTGGCGGCCAGCGTGTTCGGCATCGATCAGGCGGCGCTCGCGGCGATTGCCGCCATCCTCGGCGGCTCGCTCGCCGCCACCAGCCACCTCGCCAAGAGCAGCACGCGCGCGGCGATCAACACCTCGCCTGAACCGTTTTCGAATGTCGCCATGTCGCTGGCCGAGGATCTGGGCATCGCTGGCCTGCTGTGGCTCGCCTTCGAGCATCCCTGGATCGCGCTCGCCACCGTGGCGGCGCTCACGGTGCTGGCGATCTGGCTGATCGTGAAGTTCGCGCGGCTGCTGCGGCGCCTCCTGGCTCGCGTGCGCGGCGCGCCCAGCCCCGACCCGCTCGCAGCCGGTCCGTCGACCATGAAGGACACCTGACGTGTTCAAGAAGATCCTGATCGCAAACCGGGGCGAGATCGCCTGCCGCGTGATCGCCACCTGCCGCCGGCTGGGCGTGGCCACCGTGGCCGTGTACTCCGACGCCGACGCCGGCGCGCGCCACGTGGCCCTGGCCGACGAGGCCGTGCGCGTCGGCCCCGCGCCGGCACGCGAGAGCTACCTGCGCGGCGATGTGATCCTGGCCGCGGCTCGGGCCACCGGCGCGCAGGCGATCCACCCGGGCTACGGCTTCCTGTCCGAGAACGAGGACTTCGCCGCGGCCTGCGAGGCGGCCGGCGTGGTGTTCATCGGACCGCCCGCCACCGCGATCCGCGCGATGGGCAGCAAGAGCGAGGCCAAGGCGCTGATGGAGGCGGCGGGCGTGCCGCTGGTGCCGGGCTACCACGGCGCGGACCAGGATCCTGCGCTGCTCGCGCGCGAGGCCGCGCTGATCGGCTACCCGGTGCTGATCAAGGCCAGCAGCGGCGGCGGCGGCAAGGGCATGCGCGTGGTGCCGTCGGCCGCGGAGTTCGCGGCGGCGCTCGCCTCGTGCCAGCGCGAGGCGGCGGCGAGCTTTGGCGACGCGCGCGTGCTGGTGGAGCGTTATCTGCAGCGGCCACGCCACATCGAGATCCAGGTCTTCGCCGACCGTCACGGCGGCTGCGTCTATCTGGGCGAGCGCGACTGTTCCGTGCAGCGACGCCACCAGAAGGTGCTGGAAGAGGCGCCCGCGCCGGGCATGACGCCAGAGCGCCGCGCCGCGATGGGCGAGGCCGCGGTGGCCGCGGCGCGTGCGGTGGGCTACGTGGGCGCAGGCACGGTGGAGTTCATCGCCGAGTCCGATGGCCGCTTCTACTTCATGGAGATGAACACCCGCCTGCAGGTCGAGCATCCGGTCACCGAGATGATCACCGGCACCGATCTGGTCGAGTGGCAGTTGCGCGTGGCCTCGGGCGGGCCGCTGCCGCTGCCGCAGGACGCGATCAAGCTCGATGGCCACGCGATCGAGGCGCGCATCTACGCCGAGAATCCCGAGCGCGGCTTCCTGCCTGCCACCGGCACGCTCGAACACTTTGCGCAGCCGTCGCATGTGGCCTTCGCGCGCAACGCCGACGGCGAAGCCTTTCACGCGCCGGCACCGGTGCGCATCGACTCGGGCGTGCGCCCGGGCGATGCGATCAGCCCCTACTACGACCCGATGATCGCCAAGCTGATCTGCTGGGGCGAGGATCGCGAGCAGGCGCTCACCCGGATGCGCGCTGCGCTGGCCGAGCTGCACATCGTGGGGCTGGCCAACAACGTGGACTTCCTGGAGCGCCTGGTCGCCAACCCCGCCTTTGCCGCGGCGGACCTGGACACCGGTCTGATCGAGCGCGAGCGCAGCCGGCTGTTCGCCGCCGAGCCCGAGCTCGGCGACGAGGCGCTCGCCTTCGCCTGCGCGCGCGTGCTGGCCGACGAGTCCGCGGCGGCCGGCGCCGACCCGTGGAGCGCGCGCAACGGCTGGCGGCTGAACACGAGCTATCGGCGCCAGCTCAGCCTGCGCAGCGAGGTCGGGCTGCACGAGGTGCAGATCGAGTACGGCCGCGAGGGCCGCGTGCTGCACCTGGACGGACACGCGCTGCCACTGGACGTGCTCGACGCGCGCGGGACACGGCTCGCGCTTCGCCTGGGCGAGCGCACCCGTGCCGCGGACGTGGTGCGCAGCCGTGACGATCTGCACGTTTTCATCGGCGGCCGGCACAGCGTGCTGAGCCTGGTCGACGCCATCGCGCAGGCCGCCGGCGGCGACGCCGACACGGGCCAGCTCGCCGCGCCCATGCCGGGCAAGGTGGTGGCGGTGCTGGTGGAGGCAGGGGCCGAGGTCGCCAAGGGCACGCCGCTGCTGGTGATGGAGGCGATGAAAATGGAGCACACCATCGCCGCCCCGGCGGACGGGCGCGTGCAGGCCCTGCTCTATGCGGTCGGCGACCAGGTGGCCGAGGGTGCGGCGCTGGTCGAGTTCGAGCGCGCGTGAGGCCAATGGCGGCCACCGCCATCGCCCGCGTCGGGTGCCGGGCGTCCCACCAGGGCGCAGCGCCAACGGCGCGATGAGCGCGGCGCCGCGCATCGTCGTCGCGGCGGCCGAGTCGAGCCGCGAGCGCTGGATCGCCGCCTTGTCTGCCGCGCTGCCCGAGGCGCGCTTCGAGTGGTGGAGCCCCCGCTGCGAGCCCGCTGAGCTGGCCGTCGTGTGGAAGCCGCCGGCTGAGTTCTTTGCGCAGCAGCCCAGACTGCGGGCGGTCTTCAACCTCGGCGCGGGCGTCGATGCCCTGCTCGCGCTGCCCGACCTGCCTGCCGATCTGCCGATCTACCGGCTGCAAGACGCCGGCATGGCCGAGCCCATGGCGCGGTACGCCCTGGCCGCGCTGCTGCGCCACCTGCATCACTTCGACGCCTTCGAGCGCGCCCAGGCCGCGACCCGCTGGGCGCCGCTGCCGCCGCGCGATCCCGCCGAGTGCGTCGTGGGCGTGCTGGGGCTAGGGGCGATCGGCGCGGTGATCGCCCGAACATTGGTGAGTGCCGGCTTTCGCGTGCGAGGCTACGCGCGCTCGGCGCATACGCTCGCGGGCGTGGACTGCCATGCGGGACGCGCGGGCTGGGCGCCATTCCTGGACGGCCTCGACGCGCTGGTGTCGGTGCTGCCCGCCACGGCGCAGTCGCGCGATTTGCTGGACCACGCCGCGCTCGCGCGGCTCGCGACCGGCGCCTTGCTCGTCAACCTGGGCCGCGGCCAGCATGTGGTCGACCGGGATCTGATCGCCCTGCTCGACGCGGGCCACCTGGGCGGGGCGGTGCTGGACGTGTTCCGCGAGGAGCCCCTGCCGCCCGAGCATCCGTTCTGGCACCACCCGAAGGTGCGGGTCACGCCGCACGTGGCGGGCGTGACCCGCATGGCCGAGGCGGCCGAGCAGGTGGCCGCGCAGGTGCGCGCGGTGCTGGCGGAGCGGCCCGCGCCCGGTCGGGTAGACCGCCGCCGCGGCTACTGAGGCCGCGCGCTACAGTGGCGCGATCGCCTAGAGGAAGTGTCAGCATGCCCCTGCCCACGCATGTCAGCCTGGTGGAAGTCGGCCCGCGCGATGGCCTGCAAAACGAGAAGCAGATCATTCCCGCGGCCACCAAGATCGAGCTCGTGGAGCGCCTGGCCGAGGCCGGCTTCCGCGAGATCGAGGTGACTTCCTTCGTGAGCCCCAAGTGGGTGCCGCAGATGGCCGACAACGCCGAGGTGATGGCCGGCATCCGCCGCCGCGCAGGCGTGCGCTACTCGGTGCTGGTGCCCAATCTCAAGGGCTGGGGGGCGGCGGTGGCCACGCGGCCGGACGAGATCGTGGTGTTTGCGGCCGCCAGCGAGGCCTTTTCCCAGCGCAACATCAACTGCTCGATCGCCGAGAGCATCGAGCGCTTCCGGCCGGTGACCGAGGCCGCGCTCGCCGCCGGGGTGCGCGTGCGCGGCGCGATCTCGACCGCCCTGGGCTGCCCCTATCAGGGTGAGGTGCGCCCCGAGGCGGTGCGCGATGTGGCGCAGCGCATGAAGGCGATCGGCGTGCAGCACGTGGGCGTGGCCGACACGATTGGCGTGGGCACGCCACGCCGGGTGCAGGCGGCGATGGAGGCAGCGCTCTCGGTGTACGAACTGGCGGATGTATCGGGCCACTTCCACGACACCTACGGCATGGCGGTCGCCAACGTGATGGCCTGTCTGGAACTCGGCGTTTCCACCTTCGACGCGAGCATCGCCGGGCTCGGTGGCTGCCCCTACGCCAAGGGCGCCACCGGCAACGTGGCCACGGAGGACGTGCTGTACCTGCTGCGCGGCCTGGGCATCGACACCGGCATCGACCTCGATCGCGCGGTGCAAGTCGGGCAGTGGATCAGCGGCGTGCTGGGCCGCAAGGCGCATGCGCGCTCGGGGAACGCCCTGACGGCGCAGCGCGCCGCTTGAGCTCAGTACCGCGCGGCATCACGAAGCCCCAACGTCGCAGTGTGACCCCGCTCCGTGCGAGAGGCGACGCGCGGGCTCGGCCCGGCGACCGACGGCTCTACCTGCGTCGCGACCGTCCTACATCGGGGTGCGCAGGCCGCAACTGCTCTGGACAACTGCCTCGCCCGAGTCATGCTAAAAGGGTAGGGAAGAGGCGGGACCATAACTACAAGCTGTATCTGTTGGAGTCAGTGGAATGACGACGGTGCGATCTCACGGCCTGGCGCGGCGCCGGGTGGCGGCGTGGACTCTGGCGTTTAGTGTGATGCTGTTGGGCGGATGTGGCGGAGGCGGCTCCTCGGGCTCGCTGCCCCTCGTGGTCCCACCCGCGCCGCCGGCACCGACCGCGCAAATCAATGGATCAAATTATCTCGACGCCGCGGCGGTCGGCTCGGTAGGCCGCGGTCGGGCGCTGGAACTCGCCGGGCTGCTCGACTTCAGCTTTACCTTGGGCGTGTCGAGCAACTTCACCACGGCAAACTTCAATTGCCCGAGCGGCGGAACGGTGACGCTCACCGTCGCGAGCGTCAGCAGCAACACGACCGCTCCGAACAACTGCAACCTGGGCGTGGCCCTGCTGAAGTCGGGGTCCATTCAGGTGAGCAACCTCGAAGTCGTCGTCTCCGGTACGCCGCCCCGCACGGATCTTTCCCGCGGCACTTACCGGGTACTCGACTTCGTCACCCGCGTCCTGCCGGGCGACGGCGTGGATCAGGCCTACAACGCCAGCGTCCAGGCGAACCGGCAGGCCGACGCGAGCGTCAGCCTTTCCGGTTCCTTCACCGTGCTGCGCAGCAGTCGCACGGACTCCTACAGCACCCTCACGCTGAGCATTGCCAGACCCGGCGGACAATTCACCTCTACCGGCGCGACTTTCGATATCGCGACGCCTCGCTTCGCCATCCAGCCGCTGCGCACCGTTGCCGACGAATCAGCAACCCGTGTTCTGCGCGTGTCGGCTCCCGACGGCTCGAATGTCAAGGTCACGACCGTGTCGGCCGCCTCGGGAAGCACCCCGGCACAGTTGCGCTTCGAAGTCTTCGCCAACGCGACGACCACCACACCGAGCGTGACCCAGACGCTGGCCGAGAACGATCCCCAAGTCGTTGCCGCGATCAACCGTGCCTTGCAGTAGCGGGCGCCGCACCCGGCGACGCACGACGCTGCGCCAAGGCGGGGCGTCGTGCCTTCAGATCGCCTCCGGCACCATCTTGATCGCGCCGCAGGGGCATTCGGCCACGCACATGCCGCAGCCCTTGCAGTAGTCGTAGTTGAATTCGAAGCGCTTCCCTGGCCCGAGCTTGATCACTGCGTTGTCGGGGCACACGCCGTAGCAGTTGTCGCACTCGAAACAATTGCCGCACGACAGACACCGGCGCGCCTCGAACAGCGCGTTCTCCTCGGTCAGCCCTCCCTGCACCTCGTCGAAGCTGGATTGGCGCCGCACGAGGTCGAGCATGGGCCGCACGGTCTTGGGCGCGTCGGCGTAGTACCAGGCATTGAGGTTCTCGAAGGCCGCGACTTCATGCTTGGGCGCGGGCTGGTAGCTGCCGCCGCGCAGCCAGGCGTCGATGTTGCGCGCGGCCTTCTTGCCGTGGCCGATCGCCACCGTGACGTTGCGCTCGGCGGGCACCATGTCGCCGCCGGCGAAGATGCCGGCATAGCCCGTCATCATCTGCGCGTCGACCTTGACCACGCCGTTGTTCACTTCCAGCCCCGGCACGCCGTCGAGCAGCGAAAGATCGACGTCCTGTCCGAGTGCGAGCACGAGGGTGTCGGCGGCGATGGTCTCGAACTCGCCGGTCGGCTGCGGGAAGCCCTTCTCGTCGAGCCGCATCTTCTCGATGGTCAGCTCCTTCGCGCCGGCCTGGGCGATGGTCGACAGCCACTTGACCATCACGCCCTCCTGCAGCGCCTCCTCGAGCTCGAAGTCATGCGCCGGCATGTGGTCGCGCGTGCGGCGGTAGACGATGATGGGCTCGGCCCCCATGCGCTTGGCGGTGCGCGCCACGTCGATGGCGGTGTTGCCTCCACCGTAGACCACGACGCGCCTGCCGATCATGGGCTGGTCCTCGCCCTCCATCGAGCGCAGCAGGGACACCGCGTCGAGCATGTGGGTGGCGTCGCCCGCGGGGATGAAGGCGCGCCGGCCGATGTGCGCTCCCACCGCCAGGAACGCCGCGTCGAATCCGCCCGACTTCATGGTGGCGAGGATGTCGCCCACCTTGGTGTTGAGTTCGACGCTCACGCCCAGCGCGAGGATGCGCTTCATCTCGGCCTCGATCACGTCTCGCGGCAGGCGGTACTTGGGGATACCGAAACGCATCATCCCGCCCAGCGTCGGGCCGGCCTCGACCACGTGCACCGCGTGGCCCAGCCGCCGCAGATGGTAGGCCGCGCTCATGCCGGAGGGGCCGGCGCCGACCACGAGCACCTTCTTGCCGCTCTGGGCCGACGGCGCCTCGAAGGCCCAGCCGTGGCGGATCGCCGCGTCGCCCAGGAAACGCTCGACCGAATTGATGCCGACGGCCTCGTCGAGCTTGCCGCGGTTGCACGCGCCTTCGCACGAGTGGTAGCAGACCCGGCCCATGATCGCCGGGAAGGGGTTGTCGCGCACCAGGTGCCGCCAGGCCGCTTCGTAGTTGCCGCCTTCGGCGTGGAAGAGCCAGCCCTGGATGTCCTCTCCCGCGGGGCAGGTGGCGTTGCAGGGCGGCAGGCGGTCCAGGTAGACCGGCTTGCTCGTGCGCCAGGACCCCGTCTTGTTGGCGAGCGAGGAGCCCGGATCGAGCGTGATGGCAAAGGGCTTGTCCATGGTTCGCCTCCTCAGACCCGCGCTGCGCGTTCGTCGGCCTGCACCGGCGTGGGGATGTGCTCGGCGTGGTCGCCCGCGAGCAGCCCGAACTTGCGGATGTTGGCGTCGGCAATCGCCTGCAGTCGTGCCAGTGCCGGTCCGTCGCCCTTGGCGCCGAACAGGTGAGCGAAGCGCTTCTGCGGCTTGAGGTATTCCTCCACCGGAACGCGGCGGCGGATGGGCAGCACCTTGACCACCTCGCCGTACTCGGCCTCGAACACCGGGAAGAGTCCGGTCTCCTTGGCCAGCCGCGCGAGCTTGATCGTGTCTTGCGAGGCCGCGCCCCACCCCAGCGGGCAGGGCACGAGGATGTGCAGGTAGCGCGCGCCGCGGAACTGCATGGCGCGCTCGACCTTGGCTTCGAGGTCGTGCAGGTCGGCCACGGTGGCCGTGGCCACATAGGGAATGCCGTGCGCCATGGCGATCAGCGGCACGTTCTTGCCCTGCCCGAAGGTGTTGCCAGGGTGCGCGCCGATGGCCTGCGTGGTGGCGGTGCGCGCGGTGGGCGGCGTGGCGCTGGAGCGCTGCACGCCGGTGTTCATGTAGGCCTCGTTGTCGTAGCAGATGTAGAGCACGTCGTCGTTGCGCTCGAACATGCCGGACAGGCAGCCGAAGCCGATGTCGGTGGTGCCGCCGTCGCCGCCCTGCGCGATCACCCGGGTGGCCGCGTTGCCGCCCTTGGCCGCCTTCACCTTGAGCGCCGCGGCGATGCCGGTGGCCACCGCCGCGGTGTTGCCGAACAGCGAGTGCACCCAGGGGATCTGCCACGAGGTCTCGGGATAGGGCGTGGAAAACACCTCGAGGCAGCCGGTGGCGTTGGCGGCGATCAGCTGGCGCTGAGTGATGCGCATCGCCGCGTCGATCGCGTAGCGCGCGCCCAGCGCCTCGCCGCAGCCCTGGCAGGCGCGGTGGCCGGAGTTGAGCGAGTTGGTGCGCTCCATCGAGGCCTGCACCGTGCGCTGCTCGGGCGCGAGCAGACGGTTGCCGACGGTGAAGGTGCCGGTCTGGTAGAACTTGATCGTGGTTTCGGTCATGGCGGCCTCCTCAGACCACGCGGGCGCCGACGGTGCCCACGTCGCGCAACAAGGCCTCGGCGATCGGGCCGGTGCGGCGCTTCTCGCGCTCGCGCTGCAGGTGCCGCTCGACCATGCCGGTGTCCAGGTCCATGAAGCTCACGCGGTCGAGCTTGTCCTCCAGGGCGGCAGCCAGGGTGCGGTGCAGGCTGGCCTTGGTGATGGCGCGGCCGCCCAGGCCGGCGATCACCGTGGTGCCCTTGACCTCGCTGCCGCTCATGGCCATGCGCACGTCGGTGGCCACGATCCCGCCGATGCCCACGGCGAGGCTCTTCTCGATCACCACCAGGCGCTTGGCGCGCTGCAGGGCCGCGCGCACCGCCGCCAGCGGGAAGGGGCGGAAGCTCTTGATGCCCAGCACGCCGATCTTC
This sequence comes from Burkholderiaceae bacterium, assembly GCA_035454085.1. Taxonomy (GTDB): domain Bacteria; phylum Pseudomonadota; class Gammaproteobacteria; order Burkholderiales; family Burkholderiaceae_F; genus DAOTEJ01. The sequence goes on from DAOTEJ010000026.1 coordinate 12,623, forward strand.
ACGCCGGCCTCGCGCATCTCGTCGACCGTGTCCTTGATCGTGCCCAGCACCGAGCCCAGCGCCACGACGATGGTCTCGGCGTCCTCGGTGCGGTAGGTCTGCACCAGTCCGCCGGAATCGCGGCCGAAGACCTGCCTGAACTCGGCCGCGATCTGCGGAATCAGGTCGAGCGCCTGCATCTGCTTGGCGTGCGCGAGGTAGCGCACCTCCATGAAGGCTTCCGGCCCGACCATCGCGCCGATGCTCACCGGCTCGGCGGGGTCGAGCACCTGGCGCGGCTCGTAGGGCGGCAGGAAGGCATCGACCTGCGCCTGCTCGGGAATGTCGAGCCGCTCGAACGCGTGCGTGAGGATGTAGCCGTCCATGCACACCATCACCGGCAGGCTCAGCTGCTCGGCCAACCGGAACGCCTGGATGTGCAGATCGAGCGCCTCCTGGTTGGTCTCGGCAAACAGCTGGATCCAGCCGCAGTCGCGCTGGCTCATCGAGTCGGAGTGGTCGTTCCAGATGTTGATCGGCGCGCCCAGCGCGCGGTTGGCCACGGTCATCACGATCGGCAGGCCCAGGCCGCTGGCGTTGTAGACCGCCTCGGCCATGAAGAGCAGGCCCTGCGAGGCCGTGGCGGTGTAGGCGCGCGCGCCCGCGGCCGATGCGCCAATCGCCACGCTCATCGCGGCGAACTCGCTCTCGACGTTGATGAACTCGCAGTCCTTGAGCGTGCCGTTCTTCACCAGCGCACCCACGCCCTCGACGATGTGCGTCTGGGGCGAGATCGGATAGGCGCAGATCACCTCGGGGCGGCACAGGGCCACGGCCTCGGCCACCGCCTGCGAACCTTCGAGCTGCTTAAACATGGACACCCTCCTCGAGGCGGGCCTGCACGTGTTCGTGGGCCAGCCGCGCGACCTCCGCGTTGGCCTCGGCGACCTTGCCGCTGAAGCGTTCCCGGTAAGCGGACTGGACCGCGGCGAGCGAGATCAGCCGCGTCAGCGCGGCGAAGGCGGCGATCATCGCCGCGCCGGGCAAGGGCCGGCCCAGCTGCGCCATCGCGAACTGCGTGGCCGGGACAAGCTGCAGGTGCCCCGCGGGCAGGCGCGCCGCCAGCTCGTTCAAGCCCAGCTCGGCGACCGTGTGCGAGCTGTTGATCAGCACGAAGGCCCGATCGCCCAGGCCCTGAAACACATCGACCTGCAGCAGCAGCGTGCGATCCTGCACGATCACCGCGTCGGGCGTCATGATGGGTTCGCGCAGGCGGATCTCGCGCTCGTCGATGCGCGCGAAGGCCATCACCGGGGCACCCGTGCGCTCGGAGCCGAAGCTGGGGAAGGCTTGCGCGTGGCGACCTTCGCGGAACGCGGCGAGCGAGAGCATCTCGGCCGCCGTCACCACGCCTTGACCGCCACGCCCGTGGATGCGGACCTGGAACATCGCGTCTCCTCCTGCCCGGCGCAGCCGGTGCGTTTGTGGACGGATGTTGCGGGCAGACTGCGCGGCCGCGCTGACCAGCGTCAACTCCGCGTGCGGTGGTGGGCGCCGACGACGCCGGCGGCGGACCCGCCCGCCGCCCACCCGGCAGCCCGCCGCCGTCTTGCCACCCCCGCACCGGCCTCTTGCCGGCGCACCTGTTTGCGCGGGGCTCGCCGCGCGGGCCAAGCCGCACTAGGATCGGTCAAGTCAGCGACCTGAGCTGCCACTGCGCCGAGCATGGACTTTCGCCTAGACCCCGACAGCATCGCCTTCGTGCAGGGCGGACGCTCGATCACCGTGGCGGCGGCCAACCACGCCCTGCGGCCCTCGGTGGCCAAGGCGGTGGGCTGCGCGGTCGAGGCCGATGGCGCAGAAGTGCGCCTGTTCGTGGTGGGCGGCAAGGCTCGGGCGCTGTTTGCCGACCTGGAACAGAGCTGGCGGGTGGCGGCGGTGTTCTCGCAGCCCTCGACCCACCGCACGCTGCAGATCAAGGGCCACGTGCTGGCGATCGAACATCCACGGCCGGCCGAGGTTCTGCTGGTCCAACAGCAGATGGACGGTTTCGCCGCCGACCTGCGCCTGATCGGCTACGCGCGGGAGTTCCCGTCGACCTTCCTGGGCTTCGAGCGCGAATCGCTGCGCGCCATCCGCGTCGCGATCGAGGCCGCCTATCACCAGACCCCGGGGCCAGGTGCCGGGCGTCCCCTTCCCGCGGCGGCAGGCGCCCCGTGAGCAGCATCGCCCTCGAGAGCCTGCGCCGCTGCTTCGAGGGCTCGGTGCCGGCCATGCTCGCCACCTGCGCGCCCGACGGCACGCCCAACGTGGCCTACGCCTCGCAGGTTCACTACGTGGACGCGGGGCACGTCGCCCTGAGCTTCCAGTTCTTCAGCAAGACGCGCGAGAACATCCTCGCCAACCCCCAGGCGACGGTCTACGTGACCCACCCCGAGACGGTGGCGCAGTATCTGCTGCAACTGCGCTACCTGCGCACCGAGGACTCCGGACCGGTGTTCGAGAGCATGCGCGCACGGCTCGCCGGGATCGCTTCGCACACCGGCATGGCCGGCGTCTTCCGGCTGCGCGGCTCGGACATCTACGAGGTTCTGGCGATCGAGCGCGTGCCGGGGCCCGAGCTGCCATTGCCGGCACGCGCCTATGACCCTCTGCATGCGGTACGCGGCCTGTCGCAACGGCTGGCCGCGCAAGCCGACCTCGGGAGCCTGCTCGACGCCCTCCTGGCCGGCCTACGCGAGTTCCTGGGAATCGAGCACGCCATGGTGCTGCTGGCCGACGCGCGCCGCCGGCGCCTCTTCACGGTGGCGAGCCTGGGCTACGCGAGCTCCGGCGTGGGATCGGAAATTCCCTACGGGGAAGGCGTGATCGGCGTGGCCGCGCAGCACGCCACGCCGATCCGCATCAACCACCTCACGCAGGACCTGAGCTACAGCCGCGCCGTGCGCGCCGAGACCCTGGCCCAGGCAGGTCACCCCGATCTGGACACCGAGATTCCGCTCCCGGGCCTGGCCGAGTCGCGCAGCCAACTGGCGGTGCCCATCGTCATCGCCGGCCGGATCGCAGGCGTGCTCTACGCCGAGAGCCCGCAGGAACTGCGCTTCGGACACGAGGACGAGGACGTGCTGGTGGCCCTGGCGGCCCAGCTTGGCATGGCCATCGCCGTGATGCTGCGCGCCGAAAGCCCGGACGACGCAGCGCCTGCACCCTCCGTACCGGTTGCCTCGGCGGGTGCGCCCTGCCAGGTCAGGCACTTCGCCAGCGGCGACAGCGTGTTCCTGGACGACGCGTACCTGATCAAGGGCGTGGCAGGGGCGATCTTCGTGAAGCTGGTGCGCGAGCACCTCGAGCACGGCCGCACCGAGTTCACCAATCGCGAGCTGAGGCTCACGCCCGAGTTGCGCCTGCCCGACATCAGCGACAACCTCGAGGCGCGTCTGATCCTGCTGCAGCGTCGCCTGGCCGAGCGCGACGCGTGCGTGCAGATCGCCAAGTGCGGGCGCGGGCGCTTCCAGCTCATCGTGCGCCGGCCGCTACGCCTGAGTTCCGCGTGAATCTGGGGGAAAGCTCGTCCGCCCAGGCCGGGCATGGGCGCGCGAGGCTGCGCTGCGCGGGCGCGCAGCGCGAACCTCAATTCGCGGGGAACTGCACGACCGGGCCGAGCGGCGCCTGGCCCGGCGGCACATAGGCCGGTGCAGGTTCGCCGGCGGGCCCCAGGGCGCGCACGTAGCGCCACAGCGCACGCAGATCCTCGTCGGTCATGGCCCGCAGGCTGACCCAGGGCATGGGTGGGCGGTACTCGGCATGGCGCGCGACCTGTAGCCACTGCTCCTCGCTCATGCGGGCGAAGGCCAGCCGCAGGTTGGCGGCGTAGGTGGTGCCCCAGCCACCGCGCCAGCCCAGGGCGTCGCCGGTGAGCCAGAGGGCTTCGGGCACCTGCCCGTGCTTCATCGCGTAGCCGGGAGTGTGGCAGTCGTTGCAGCCACTCACTTGAACCAGGTAGCGGCCGCGCTCCACCCCGGCCTCACCCGGGGTGGTGACCGCGGACTGCGCCTGAACGGCGCCAAAAAAGGCACAGCCCAGGGCTGCCGCCAGCATGCCCAGATGGTTCTTCATGTTGTCTCCTCCTCGGTGTCGTTCTGCACCACAACTCGCATGGGATAGGTCATCGCCGAGGCTCCTTGCCCCGCAAACACCTCTCGGGCTCGGCGGGCTGGGGCAGCCGGTGTGCGGTGGCGCGCCCGCGAGCCGGGCGCTCAGGCGCCAAGCGGCATGGGGCCCAGGCCCAACATCAACTTGAACCAGTCGCGCGCCGCCAGCACCGGCTTGATGCGTTCGAGCACGTCCGCAAAGGCCGGCGCCGGCAGGGCCTGCTGCATGCCACCGAGCAGTTGCACCCGCTCGACCGGTGCCATCGCCGGCACCATGTGGCGCAGATAGGCAAGCATCTGCTCGGGCGGGATCGCGCCCACGAGTCGCGCCTCGAGCCCGGCGATCTGAGCGTCGCTGTAGTGCGCCCACAGCACGGCGTTGTTGTCGGTCTCTTCGAGCGCCATGTGCCGCAGGTTCTCGGCGGTCCACGCGGCGAGCGCGGCATACAGGGCACGCGCGGGCTCCGCGCGCTGGGCCGAGGTGCTCGCCGCGGACAGGCGCAGCGCGCAGGCGGCGATGGTGTCCATCTCGGCGCGGTGCTCCGCGTGTTCGGCCAGGGTGCGCTGGCTGCTGCCTCCGACGGCGGCCTCGAGCGCCGGGTGGATGAAGCTCTCCTCGTGCTCGAGGTGGGCCTGGCTGGCGGCGAGCAACTCGTCCACCGTGGCCAGGGTGGCTCGGCACTCATCGGCGTCAGCCAGATCGAGGCGCCCGACGGCGACCAGGGTGTCGCTCATCCAGGCGCGCAGGCCCTTGTGTACGAAAGCGTAGATGTCGTGGCGGTGTTCCATGCGGGTCTCCTGGCGGGTCTGCCGGCCACACGCCGGCGATGAAGCCACTTTAGGAAGATGCCGCGATACGCGTTCGTAAATCTTGGCTCGGCGCATCCTAAGAATTCCCTAAGCTCCTGGCGGATCCCACCGCCACGCTCGATGCGAGAATCGGCCGGTCCATGACTGCCGCCCGCCCGTTCCCCGACCTCCCGGCCCCGGCCTCGCCGGTGCCCTCGCCCTGCGTGTCGATCTGCACCATGGATCCGGCCAGCGGCCTGTGCCTGGGTTGCCTGCGCACGATCGACGAGATCGCCACCTGGTCGATGATGAGCGAGGCCGCCAAGCGAGCCGTTTGGGCCCAACTGCCGGGCCGGCGCGCCGCGCCATGAGCAACGCGCCACCCCGCCCCGAGCTTGCCGTGCCTGTGAGCGGCCCGTCCTACAGCCCGGCGATGCGCATCGTCTCGTCCCTGGTCGTGCTGCTGCTGGGCACCTTGAGCGTGCGCGTGCTGCTCAGGACCGAGGGGTGGGCCGGCTCGGACGCCTGGTGGCTGCTGGGCGGCGCCGCCCTGGCGGTGCTGGGCTCGTGGTGGCAGTTGCTGAGCGCCCGCACCACGCTGGACGCGCAGGGTATCGAGCAAAGCGGCCTGCTCACCCAGCGCATGCGCTGGGACGAGGTGGCCTTCGCGCGCGCGCGCGGCGGCCGCCTGTTGCTCAAGGCCTCGGTGGGCCGCTTTCGGGTCTTTCATGCCGGCGATGCAAGCCTGCGCGCCTCGTTCGCCGAGGTGGCTCGCCGTTACCCGCGGGGCGGCCAATGAGCCGCGATGGCGCGCAGGGGGCCCTGCCGCCCTCGATGCGCTTCTTCGAGCGCGGCTGGCTGTCATCGAACAACATCCTGTTCCTCGACGAGGACGGCACGGCCAGCCTGGTGGACACGGGCTACGTCAGCCATGCGCCGCAGACCGAGGCGCTGCTCGACGCCGCGCTCGCCGGCCGGCCGCTGACGCGCATCCTCAACACGCACCTGCACTCGGATCACTGTGGCGGCAACGCGCATCTGGCCGCGCGCTTCAAGGCCAGCATCTGGATTCCGCCCGGCTCGGCCGAGGCCGTCAGCCGCTGGGACGCCGACGCACTGACTTTTGCCGCCACCGGGCAGCGTTGTCCGCGCTTCGCCTGGCAGCAGTTGCTCGAGCCGGGCGCCACGGTGCGCCTGGGCGCGCTCGATTGGGAGGTGCTCGCCGCGCCCGGGCACGATCCCCATAGCGTGGTGCTGTGGTGCGCGGCGCAGCGCCTGCTGATCTCGGCCGACGCGCTGTGGGAGCAGGGCTTTGGAGTGATCTTCCCCGAGATCGAGGGCAAGAGCGGATTTGCGGAGCAGGCAGCCATGCTGGAGCTGATCGCGCGCCTCGCGCCCCGCCTGGTGTTGCCCGGGCACGGCGCTCCCTTCACGGACGTCGCTGCCGCGCTCGAGCGCGCCCGCGGGCGTCTGGCCGCCCTGGCCGCGAGCCCGGCGCGCAATGCCCGTCACGCCGCGCGTGCACTGCTCAAGTTCTATCTGCTCGAGGTGCGTCAGGCAGGGTTCGACGCGCTGGTGGCGCACTGCGCGGCCGCTCGCTATTTCCCGCTGATCAACCAGCGCTACTTCGGCCAGCCCTTCGAGGACTTCGTGCGCATGATCGGCGCGGACCTGGTGCGGGCCGATGCCGCGCGCGTGCGCGACAATGCGCTGGTGAACCACGACGCCTGAAGCTCATGCGCCCGATAGTCCCGCTCATCTCGCTGGTCCTGCTCTCGGCCTGCGCCGCGCCACCCATCAGCGTGCCCGGGGGCGGCCCCGGCGTGCCGCGGGTGAGCGTGCCGGGGGTGTCGAGCCTTTCGAAGATCCGCGCCCCCGAGGGCAGCCAGGCGGCCTTGGCGCTCACGGGCCGCGGCGCGCAGGTGTTCCGTTGCGAGCGCGACGAGCGCGGGTGGTTCTGGGCCTTCCGTCAACCCGAAGCCGAGCTGCTCGACGCCAACGGTCGCGTGGTGGGCCGTCACGGCGCCAATTTCAGCTTCGAACATCAGGACGGCAGCCGGCTGGTGGGGCAGGTGGCTGCCTTCGAGGAAGCACCGTCCAGTGCGGACCTGCGCTGGCTGCTGATCAACACGCGCTCCTACGGCAAGGGCAGCTTCGAGGGCGTGACCCAGGTGCAGCGCATCAATACGCGCGGCGGCATGCCGCCCGCGAGTTGCGACGCGGCCCAGGCCAACCAGCTGCTGCGCGCGGACTTCAGCGCCGAGTTCGTCTTCTTCCGGCCCGCGGCACGCTAGGCGCGCCCGGCTGCGTGATCGAACTCACTCTCGCCTTGCAGGCGACTGCCTAGACTTTCGCCACATCCGCTGCGCCGGGCGGGTGCCTGCCTCGCGCGACCGAACTCTGGAGTCCTGCCATGCTCATCCGCCTCTTCGTTTCGGCCTGCCTCGCGCTGGCCAGCATCCCGGTCTGGGCCCAGCTCATCGTCGATGCCGATCAGTTGCGCAAGGCGCAGGAACGCGGTGCGCTCGTCTGGGACACGCGCGACGAGCCCACCTTCCGCAAGGGGCACATCCCGGGCGCGGTGAACATCGGCAACGCCAATGACGAGCTGCGCGATGTGAACAACGAGGACTACCTGCCCACCCCTCAGCTCGAGAAGATCCTCGGGGCCGCCGGCATCGATCCGGCGCGCGAGATCGTGGTCTACGGCCAGCGCGGCGCGACCAACGCCTACTTCGCGCTGCTCACGCTGCAGCAGTTCGGCGCGCGCAAGGCTTCGATCTATCACGACGGCATCGACGGCTGGCGCGCCGCCGGACTGCCGCTGGCGACCGCCCCCACGCCACCCACGCCGGTGGCCCTGAAGCTCAAGACCGTTCCCGGTGTCACTCTGGACACGCGCCAGGTGCTCGCGGCGCTCGAGCGTCCCGAAGTTCAGATGATCGACGTGCGCACGCCCAAGGAGTTCCGCGGCGAGGACATCCGCGCGCTGCGCGGCGGGCACATTCCCGGAGCAGTCAACATCCCCTACGAGCAGAACTGGGTCGACCCCGAGGTGATGGCCAAGATGCGCCGCGGCGAGATCCGCGACACGCTGGGCATGCGCCTGCGCGGCCAGGACGAGTTGCGCGCTCTGTACGCGAAGCTCGACCCCGCCCGCGAGACCATCGTCTACTGCAATAGCGGCGTGCGGGCGGCCGAGACCGCCACGGTGCTCAAGGAGCTCGGGTTCCGCGACGTGAAGGTCTACGACCCCTCGTGGATCGGCTGGGCGGGGACTTTCAAGGCGCCTGTCGAGAACGAGACCTTCTTCAACGTGGGCAGCCTGAACAGCCGGCTCGGCGCGCTGCAGACGCGCATCGACATGCTGGAGCGCCAGCTCGCCGAGGCCCAAAAGCGCCCGACGCAGTAGCCCGGCCTAGCGCAAGGCGCCGCCCGCTGCCGCCGCGGGGGAGCCCGCAGGCGGTGACGGCCGCTGTTCCCGAAAGCGAGCCGGCCAGGACCGCCGTCGCCCCCGCGCAACGCCTCCGTTTTCGCCCAATCTGAGCGGGGCGCCGCGGCGCGGTAAAATACACCGTTGGTGCAACAGGAGGTATTGATGGTTCCGACTGCAACGACGGTGGGCGCCTACCTACGCGACCTGCCGCCGGATCGGCGGGTGGCGATGGCGCGCGTGTGCAGCATGATCCGCCGCTCTGCCCGGGGTGTGCGCGAGAGCATGCGGTATGGCCTCGCTTTCTATGAACTCGACGGACCGCTGTTCGCTCTGGAGTCGGGCAAGCGGCATATGTCGCTCTACGTGGCCGAGCAGGAAGTCGTGCAACGCCACAAGGACGCGATCCCGGGGGTCGATCCCGCGCGCAGCCATATCCGCTTCGTCGATCTGAACCGCCTGCCGCTCGACGTCGTCGAGAAGATCGTGCGCGATTCCGTGACGGCGCGGCGCTCCCGCGTGCAGGCCGGCCAGGTGCCCACCCAGGCCGAACTGCTCAAGCTGTGGAACATCAAGGAAGAGGCGGCCGCCGCGCCACCGCCCGTGGTGCGCATCCCTGTGGTGCGGCCCAACGCCACCGTGGTGGACGCCTTTGAAACGGCCACCACGGTGATGCGCGACATGATGAATGTCGCCTTCGACATGGCCACCGGGGTGATCGAGGCGACCACGCCCAAGCGTGTGCGCACGGGCATCACGCGCGCGGTGGAGGCGGCGGCGCCGGTGCGGGCAACCACCAAGGCCCTTGCCCAGGCGGCCGTCAGGGCGACGACGGCCAAGCCTGCGCCGGCGGCCAAGAAGCCCGTCGCGAAGCAGGCCGCCAAGCCCGCGGCCGGCAAGACCCCCGCCAAGTCGGCTGCCAAGCCTGCCGTGAAGTCCACCGCCAAGCCTGCGGCCAAAAAGGCGACGGTCGCGGCCAAGGGAGCCAGGGCCGCGAAGGCCGCCAAGCCCGCAGCGAAGACGGCCCGGAAGAAGTAAGCCTGCGCTCACTGCCCACAAGACAACGGCGCCTTCGGGCGCCGTTGTCGCTTTCATCGAGCGCGAGGCGCCCCTGGCATTCAGCCCTGGCCAGGCACGGCGCCGCAGCTAGCTCGCGCTGCGCCGATCCTCGATGAGCTTGCCGTCGTCGGGCAGGCTGCCCGCGGGAACCAGTTCTACCGTGCCGCCGATCTTGGTCAGACTGCGCAAGGTGTCGGCGAGCGCGGCGGCGAGCGGCTCGCCGCCAGCCGCCTCGGCGCGCAGGAGCATGCGGTCCTGCTCATCGGCGCGGGAGACCACCAGCCGCACCCGGCCAACCTGGGGATGGCGGCGCGCGAGCTCCTGGATCTGCTCGGGGCGCACGAACATGCCCTTGACCTTGGTGGTCTGGTCCGCGCGGCCCAGCCAGCCCCGGATGCGCGGCGCGGTGCGGCCGCAGGGCGACAGCCCCGGCATGAGCGCCGACAGATCGCCCAGGCCCAGCCGGATCCAGGGATGGTCCTCGTCGAACGAGGTGACCACGACCTCGCCGACCTCGCCTTCCGGCACGGGCAGGCCATCGGGACCGACGATCTCGAGCAGAACGTCCTCGTTGACCACCAGGCCGCTGCGCGCCACCGATTCGTAGGCGATCACGCCCAGGTCGGCCGTGGCATAGGCCTGGTAGGCCTCGATCCCGCGCGCGCGAAACTCGGTCTGGAGCGAGGCCGGGAACGCCGCGCCCGACACCAACGCGCGCTCGATGCAATCGATCGGCCGACCGGCGCCGGCGGCCGCGTCGAGCAGGATCTTCAGGAAGTCGGGCGTGCCGATGTAGCCGCGCGGGCGGTAGGCGGCGATCAGCTCCAGCTGCTGTTCGGTGTTGCCGGGACCGGAGGGAATCACGGCGCAACCCAGGGCGCGAGCCCCGCCGTCGAGGATGAAGCCGCCCGGCGTGAGGTGATACGAGAAGGTGTTGAGCACCACGTCGCCGGCTCGAAAGCCCGCCGCGTGCAAGGCGCGCGCTGCTCGCCAGGCGTCCGGGTGCGTCCCCTCGGGCTCGAGTATCGGTCCGGGCGAAGTGAAGAGCCGCCCGTAGCGCCCTGGACTGCCCGGCACGAAGCCGCCGAACGGCGGATCGGCCCTCTGCAGCCCCGGCAGGGCCGCCTTGGACAGCACCGGCAGCCCGGCCAGGTGCTCGCGCGAATCGATCCGTGCGGGGTCGATTTCGCCCAGGTGCCTGCGCCACCCCGGGGCGCGCAGCGCGGCCGCGACCAGCGCAGGCAGGCGGCGCAGCAGTTCGGCCTCGCGCTCGGCGGGCGCGCGGGTCTCGCGCGCGTCGAAGTGTTCGCTCATCGTGTGTTCTCCGCAGGCCGGGCGGCGCACTGCAGGAGCGCGCGCCGCAGGCGTGGCCTCAGGCGAGCCAGCGCTTGCGGCGGCGGTAGAACTTGCCGTCGCGGAAGCTCTTGCGTCCTTCCTTGGCGATGCCGAGGTAGAACTCCTTGACGTCCTCGTTCTCGGCCAGCGCCCGAGCCTCGCCGTCCATCACCACGCGGCCGCTCTCGAGGATGTAGCCGTAGTGCGCATAGCGCAGCGCGATGTTGGTGTTCTGCTCGGCAAGCAGGATCGACACCTTCTCCTGCTCGTTGAGCGTGCGCACGATCTCGAAGATCTCCTCCACCACCTGCGGCGCCAGCCCCATCGAAGGCTCGTCGAGCAGCAGGGTGGTGGGCCGCGCCATCATGGCGCGGCCGATGGCGCACATCTGCTGTTCGCCGCCCGAGGTGTAGCCGGCCTGGCTCTTGCGCCTGGTCTTGAGCCGGGGGAAGTAGTGGTAGACGCGCTCGAGTTCGGCGCCCAGTTCGCCGCGCGAGAGCTTGCGCGTGTACGCGCCGGTCAGCAGGTTTTCCTCGATCGTGAGGTGGCCGAAGCAGTGCCGCCCCTCCATCACCTGCACCATGCCGCGCTTGACGAGGTCGCTGGGGGTGAGCTGGTCGGTGCGCTCGCCCCGGTAGGCGATCGAGCCCTTGGTCACCTCGCCGCGCTCGGCTCCGAGCAGGGTCGAGATCGACTTGAGCGTCGTGCTCTTGCCCGCGCCGTTGGCGCCCAGCAGCGCCACCACCTCGCCCTCGCGCAGCTGGAGCGACACGCCCTTGAGCACGAGGATGACGTGGTCGTAGATCACCTCGACGTTGTTCACGTCGAGCACGGCGGCGGCCGCGCTGCGTGCGGACGCGGAAGTGGCTTGGGCGGCGGTGCTCATGGGTCTCCGGGCGGCGGACGGGTGCGCCCCGCAGGGGGCGCACCCGGGCGGCGATCAGCCTTCCTTGCTGCAATCACGCGGCGTGATCTTCTTCTCGGCCGCGTACTTGTTGGCCGAGTCCTCGATCATCCCGCGCACGAGCTTGCGGTCGGGCTGCACCCAGTCGCTCACCACCTTCCACTGCTTGCCGTCCCACTGCTGGAACTTCACCAGGCCCGAGCCCTCGTGGTCGGCGCAGGTGATCTTGGTGGGCGGCATCAGGCCGGTGGCCCCCAGGGCCTTGAGGCGCGCCTCGTCGAGATTGATGTTCTCGAGGCCCCAGCGGATCTGCTCGCCGGTGAGCGGCTTGCCCTTGCCGAACTTCTCCTGCGCCTTGCGGATCGCCTCGACGGTGATGATCCCGTGCACCACGCCGCGGGTGTGGTAGATCGAGCCGAAGCGGCTCTTGTCTTCCATGTTGCCCTTGCCGGCGCCGTAGACCGTCTTCTGGATGTCCTTCATCACCGCGTAGTCGGCGCCCGGCGCGTTGAAGCCCGCCGCCGTGTAGCCCTTGGCGGCGTCGCCGGCGGGGATCACGTCCTCCTCGGCGCCGGCCCACCACACGCCGATCATCTTCTCGCGCGGAAAGCCCACCCGCGCAGCGGAGCGGATGGCCGTGGGGTTCATCACGCCCCAGCCCCAGAGGATCACGTAGTCCGGATTCTCCTTGCGGATCTGCAGCCACTGCGACTGCTGCTCGTTGCCGGGGTTGGGCACCGGGATGGCGATGAGCTCGAAGCCGTACTGCTTGGCCAGCGCCTCGAACACCGGGATCGGCTCCTTGCCGAAGGCCGAGTCGTGATACAGGTGGACGATCTTCTTGCCCTTGAGCTTGTCCATGCCCCCGAGCTTGGCCCCGATGTAGTTGACCATCGCGGAGGCCTGGCTCCAGTAGGTGGTGATCATCGGGAAGACGTAGGGGAACACGCGCCCGTCAGCGGCGTCGGTGCGGCCGTAGCCCAGCGTGACCATGGGCACCTTGTCGACCGCGACCCGGTCGATCAGGCCGTAGGTGATCCCGGTGGAAAGAGGCTGCACCAGCGACGCGCCGGTGGGGCCCTTCTTCTTCAGGCGCTCGTAGCACTCGACGCCGCGCGAGGCGTTGTACTCGGTCTCGCACTCCTCCCAGACGAGCTTGACCCCGTTGACGCCACCGTCGCGCATGTTCACGAGGTTCATGTAGTCGATGTAGCCGCCGAAGATGCCCGAGCCGCCGGCCGCGAACGGGCCGACGCGATACGACAGCAGCGGCACGAACTGCTCGTTCTGCGCCTGGGCCGGCGCCGACAGCCCTGCGGCCAACGCGGCCGTGACGGCCATCGCCGCCATCCGCTTCACGCTCTTGATCATGGTGTCTCCTTCATAACCTAGGTGTGCCCCCGCTTTGCTCTTGTGCGGCGTCAGTGTGGGAACGGCCACAGACGCAGTTTTTCCTTGCCGATCTGCCACAGTCGCGCGAGCCCGTGCGGCTCGACGATGAGGAAGAAGATGATCAGGCCGCCGAAGATCATGAGCTCCAGGTTCGACTTGGCCGAGGCCGGCACGGACTCGGGCGCGAGCGCGTGGAACAGCAGGCTCAGGGCAATGGGCAGCAGGATGATGAAGCCGGCGCCCAGGAAGGAGCCCAGGATCGAGCCCACGCCGCCGATGATGATCATGAACAGGATGCGGAACGACAGGTCGAGGTTGTAGGCCTCGGGCTCCACCGTTCCCAGGTAGCAATAGGCGTAGAGCGCACCGGCCACGCCGCAGTAGAAGCTGCTCACCGCGAAGGCCATGAGCTTGGTGTGCATGGGCCGGATGCCGATCACCTCGGCGGCCACGTCCATGTCGCGGATCGCCATCCAGCAGCGGCCGGTGTTCGAACGCACCATGTTCTTGGCCGCCAGCGCCATCACCGCCACGATCGCCAGCGTGAGCAGGTACTTTTCCACCGGCGAGTCGAAGGTCATCCCCAGGATGCTGATCTGCTGGGCCGTGATCACCCCGGAGGACGAATGGTTGGTGAACCAGGGCACCTTGGTCAGCAGCCACAGCACGAAGAACTGCGCCGCGAGCGTGGCCACCGCAAGATAGAAGCCCCGTATGCGCAAGGACGGCAAGCCGAAGAACACTCCCACGGCGGCGGCGCACAGCCCGCCCAGGGCGACCGCCCCAAGGAAGGGCATGCCGGGCACGCGCAACACGAAGTTGTAGGTGGCAAAGGCCCCGACCGCCATGAAGGCCGCCGAGCCCAGCGAGACCTGGCCCGCATAGCCCGTCAGGATGTTCAGCCCCAGCGCCGCGAGCGAGAAGATCAGGAAGGGAATGAGGATTGCCGAGAACATGTACTGCGTGGCGGTGAAGGGCACCACCACGAAGGCCACCGCGAGCAGGAGCGCCACGGCGTAGCGGTCCTGCCGGATGGGGAAGATCTGGCCATCGGCGACGTAGCTCGTCTTGAACTGGCCGGCTTCTCTGTAGAACATGCCCCTGGGCTCCGGTCAGATGCGACGAATGATCTTCTCGCCGAACAGCCCCTCGGGCCGCACCAGCAGGATGGTCAGGGCGAGCACGTAGGGGAACCAGCCCTCGATGCCGCCACCGACCAGGGGGCCGAGGTAGACCTCGGCCAGCTTTTCGGAGGCGCCGATCACCAGGCCTCCGACGATCACGCCGGGCACGGAGGTGAAGCCCCCGAGAATGAGCACCGGCAGCGCCTTGAGCGCGACGAACACGAGCGAGAACTGCACGCCATTGCGCGCACCCCACATCAGTCCGGCGACCAGGGCGATGAAGCCCGACACCGACCACACCACGCCCCACACGTAGTTGAGCGGAATGCCGATCGACTGGGCCGCCTCGTGGTCGTCGGCCACCGCGCGCAGTGCCCGCCCGACCTTGGTCACCGCGAAGAACAGCGCCAGCAGCGCGATCAGGCCCGCCGCGACCACCGCCGCCACGATGTCGAAGCTGGACACCAGCAGTCCCAGGTTGTCCATGATCCAGGGCACCGGCTCGTCGGCGATGCCCAGCTCGAGCTTGCGCACCTCGGTGCCCCACACCAGTTGCGTCAGGCCCTCGACGAAGAAGGTCAGGCCGATGGTCGCCATGAAGAGCGTGATCTCGTGCTGGTTGACGAGCTTGCGCAGCATGAAGCGCTCGGTGGCGAAGGCGAAGACCACCATCACCGCCATCGCCAGCAGCACCGCCACCACGAAGGGCACGCCGTAGGCCTGGAAGCCGACCACCGTGGCCGCCGCGAGGAACACCATCGCGCCCTGGGCGAAATTGAACACGCCCGAGCTCTTGTAGATCATCACGTAGCCCAGCGCCACGAGCGAATACATCACGCCCGAGAGCAGACCGCCGATCAGAACCTCGAGGAAAAACTGCATCGCCGCTCCTAGTGCGCCACGCCCAGGTAGGCGTCGATCACGGCCTGGTTGGAGCGGATCTCGTCGGGCGTGCCGTCGCCGATCTTCTGGCCGTAGTCGAGCACCACCACCCGGTCCGAGAGGTCCATCACCACCCCCATGTCGTGCTCGATGAGCACGATGGTCGTTCCGTACTGGTCGTTGACGTCGAGGATGAAGCGGCTCATGTCCTCCTTCTCCTCGAGGTTCATGCCGGCCATGGGCTCGTCGAGCAGCAGCATCAAGGGCTCGGCGGCGAGTGCGCGCCCCAGCTCCACGCGCTTTTGCAGGCCGTAGGGCAGGCGGCCCACGGGCGTCTTGCGCACCGCCTGCAGGCCGAGAAAGTCGATCACCTCCTCGACCTTGCGCCGGTTCTCGATCTCCTGACGCCGCGCGGGACCCAGCCAGAGAGCCTCGAGAAAGATGTTGGAGCGCATCTTGAGATTGCGCCCCGTCATGATGTTGTCCAGCACGCTCATGCCCTTGAACAGCGCGATGTTCTGGAAGGTGCGCGCGATCCCGGAGGCCGCCGCGTCGTGCGTGTCGACCTCGCGCCGCACCTTGCCGCGGAAGGCGACCGTGCCCTCCTGCGGGTGATAGACGCCGTTGATGACGTTGAGCATCGAGCTCTTGCCCGCGCCGTTGGGGCCGATGATGGCGCGGATCTCGTGCTGGCGGACGTCGAAGCTCACGTCGCGCAGGGCCTTCACGCCGCCAAAGGACAGCGAGACCTTCTCGACCTTGAGGACGACCTCACCGATGGCGCGCTTGCTCATGCGGGTTCCGTGGCTGCTGGGTTCATTTGCCGGACGCCCCCGGCTTGTCCGGGGGATCGGCAGGTTCGTCGCGCAGCGTCCAGGCAGGCTGGGCGGGCGGGATGATCTTGTGCTTGGGCTTGGCGGCTTGGGCAATGAACTCGTAGGCCAGGTAGATGAAGGTCAGCACCAGGCCCAAGCCGGCCAGGATCGCGAGCCAGGCGCCGTGCGTCAGGCCCCAGGCGGCCAGGGGCACGCCTGCCAGCAGGCTCAACAGCGTGATCCAGCCCTTGCCGCTCATGCCCGGCCCATCATGCCGCCGCCTTCACCGCGGGGTAGGTCGCGGCATCGGCGATCCGCACGGTGGCGCGGATCGCGCCGGTGCGGCCGTCCTCGAACTTCACCGCGGTCTCGATGAACTGCTCGGCGCGGCCGGCGTAGAGCGCGTCGACCAGCGGCTGGTACTTCTGCCCGATGTAGCCGCGCCGCACCTTGCGCGTGCGCGTGAGCTCCTCGTCGTCGGCGTCGAGCTCCTTGTGCAGCACCAGGAAGCGGCGGATCTGCGAATTGGCGAGCTTGGGGTCGGCGGCAAGGTCGGCATTGACCTTCTGCACGCAGTCCTGGATGAGCTCGTAGACCTCGGCGCGCGACGCCAGGTCGGTGTACCCCGAGTACGCCAGGTTGCGCCGCTCCGCCCAGTTGCCCACTGCCTCCATGTCGATGTTCACGAAGGCGCACACCATGTCGCGCCCGTCGCCGAAGGCCACGGCTTCCTTCACGTAGGGGAAGAACTTGAGCTTGTTCTCGAGGTACTTGGGCGCGAACAGCGTGCCGTCCGCGAGCCGCCCCACGTCCTTGGCGCGGTCGATGATCTTGAGGTGGCCTTGGGGGTCGAAGTAGCCCGCGTCGCCGGTGTGGAACCAGCCCTCGCCGTCCTTGGCCTCGGCCGTGGCCGCTTCCGCCTTGTAGTACTCGCGAAACAGCCCGGGCGAGCGGATCAGGATCTCTCCCGCGTCCGTGAGCTTGATCTCGACGCCCGCCACCGGGGTGCCGACAGTGTCGGGCTTGACCTCGCCGTTGGGCTGTACGCAGACGAACACCGCGGTCTCGGTCGATCCGTAGAGCTGCTTGAGGTTGATGCCCAGCGAGCGGTAGAAGCTGAACAGGTCCGGGCCGATCGCCTCGCCCGCGGTGTAGGCCACCCGGATGCGGCTCATGCCCAGGGTGTTGCGCAGCGGCGCGTACACCAGCCAGTCGCCCAGGGCGTAGAGCAGGCGGTCTGCCGCGCCCACGGGCTGCCCGTCGAGAATGCGCCCGCCCACGCGCTTGGCCACCGACATGAACACCTGGAAGAGCTTGCGCTTGGGCGCGGCGGCATCCTCCATGCGGATCATCACGGTTGTGAGCAGGCCTTCGAGCACGCGCGGCGGCGCGAAGTAGTAGGTCGGCCCGATCTCGCGCATGTCGCTCATCACGGTGGTTGCCGACTCGGGGCAGTTGACCGTGAAGCCACACACCATCCACTGCGTGTACGAGAAGATGTTCTGGCCGATCCAGGCCATGGGCAGGTAGGCGAGCACCTCTTCCTTGGCGTCGAGGCCTTCCATCTCGGCACCGCTGCGCCCGGCGTGGATCAGGCTGGCGTAGGTCAGCACCACGCCCTTGGGGTTGCCCGTGGTGCCCGAGGTGTAGAACATCGCCGCCGTGTCCGACCCCTGGCCGCGTGCGATCTCCTCGGTCACGAAGCCGGGATGTTCCTTCAGAAATGCGCTGCCCAGGGCCACGAGCTGCTCGTACGAGGCCAGGCCCGGCTGCTCGTAGTTGCGCAGGCCCCGCGGGTCGTCGTAGACGATGCGCTTGAGGTGGGGCACGGTTTCGCGCACCTCGAGCAGCTTGTCCACCTGCTCCTGGTCCTCGACCACGGCGAAGGCGATCTCGGCGTTGTCGAACACGAAGGCCATCTCCTTGGCGATCGCGTCCTGATACATGGGCACGGGAATCCCGCCGAGCGCCTGGGCCGCCGCCACCGCGAAGTACAACCGGGGGCGGTTCTCGCCGATCACCGCGAGGTGCTGGCCGCGCCGGAAGCCCGCCTGGTGCAGGCCGGCCGCGAGTTGCTCGACCTCCTTGAGCACACGGCCCCACGACCACGTCTGCCAGATGCCGAGATCCTTCTCGCGGATCGCGGACGCGTGAGGCGCGAGCTTGGCGTGATGGACGAGCAGCTTCGGAAAGGTGTCCGCGCCGCCCGCCCCGGGCTGGCTGGCTGGGGCCAAGGCTTGTCTCCTAGGGTCGGGCGTGTGGTGGCTCTTGCGGCCGCTTGCCCGTCGTGTTTGTAGCGCAATCGCCGGGTGGCGTCGATGCGCTTGGCCAACCATACGGAAGCCCCCGCGGGGTGTGCTGTCATTTGCGCGACAATCGGCCCATGAGCGAGCCCGCCGGCCTGCACGACACCCTCAGGGGCGCCGCCTGGTGGCCGGGGCTCGGGCCCGCCCAGCAGGAGCGCGTGCTGCGCGAGGTGGAAGAGCGCCGCTACAGCGGCGGCAGCGTGGTGATGCGCAAGGGCGAGTCGGTCGAGGCCTGGACGGGCGTGATCGAGGGCCTGGTCAAGATCAATGTCGTGGCCGCCAGCGGCAAGACCGCAACTTTCACCGGAGTGCCGGCCGGCGGCTGGTTCGGCGAGGGCTCGCTGCTCAAGGGCGAGCCGCGCAAGTACGACGTCGTGACCTTGCGCGACACGCGCATCGCCTGGATGCCGCGCGCCACCTTCGAGTGGCTGCTCGACAGCAGCATCGGCTTCAACCGCTACCTGCTGGTGCAGCTCAACGAGCGCCTCGGGCAGTTCATCGGCATGGTCGAGTTCGAGCGCCTGCTCGCTCCCGAGGCCCGCGTGGCGCGCTGTCTGGCCGAACTGTTCAACCCGCACCTGTACCCCGGCCACGCCGCCGAGGTGGCGATCTCGCAAGAGGAGATCGGCTACCTCTCGGGCGTGTCGCGCCAGCGCGTGAACCAGGCGCTCCAGGTGCTGGAGCGCGCCGGCCTGCTGCAGGTGGACTACGGCCGCATCCGCATCACCGACCTGGCCGGGTTGCGCGGCTACGGCGGCTGAGG
>DAOTEJ010000027.1:0-30206 GCA_035454085.1 Burkholderiaceae bacterium
CGATCTCGGCGCTGCCCAGCTGGCGCAGCAGGCCGTCGCGCCCGGTCATGCAGAAGCGGCAGCCCACCGCGCAGCCCACCTGGGTCGAGACGCACAGGCCGCCGCGCGGCAGCAGCACGCTCTCGACGCTCTGGCCGTCGGCCAGGTCCACCAGCAGGCGCACCGAATCGTCCTCGCCGGGGTGCTCGCTGCGCACCCGGGCCAGGGCGTGGAGTTCGTCGGTGAGCGCGGGCAGCAGCGCGCGCACGCGCGCCGGCAGAAAGTGCTCGGCCGGGCGCGGCCCCCAGTCGAGCGCGCGCCCCGCCAGCCAGGCGCGCAGCACCGTGGCCTCGTGCGCGGGCAGCGCTCCGGCCGCGCGCAGGCGGGCGCGCAGCGTGGCGAGCGTGAGGCCGGCGCTCACAGCCGCCCGCGCCGGTCGCCGCTGGCGAAGCCCAGCAGATCGAGGTCCACGCCGCGCCCCACTGCCAGCACCTTGAACAGTTCGCCCATCTCGGCCTCGGAGATCAGCCGGTGCGCGGCCACGCGCTCGGCGGCCGTGGCGGATTCGAGCAGCGCGGGCAGGCCGCAGTCCAGCAGGAAGCGCGCCTGCGTGGCGTAGCCCAGCACCTCGAGCCCCGCGCCGTGCGCGGCCTCGGCCATGGCGCTGAAGTCCACGTGGGCGGTGAGGTCCGCAAGCCCCGGCCACAGCAGAGGGTCGTCCACCGCATGGTGGCGGTAGTGCGCCACCAGCGTGCCGCGCTGGCGCTGCGGGTGATAGAACTCGCGCGCCGGAAAGCCGTAGTCGATGGCCAGCAGCACGCCGCGCGCCAGCCAGTCGGCCACGCCGCGCATCCAGGCGCGCGCCGGGTAGCCGATCTCGGACACATAGTCCGCGGGCCAGGGGCCGGACTCGGCTTCGAGCGCGGCCACGTCGGCGGCGAGTGCGGCCGGCGCGGGGCGCGCGGCGAGGATCAGCGCATCCTCGCCGGTGAGGCTCACGCCGCGCTCGAGCGTGGCGCCGGCGCGGCGCTCGAACGCGGTGACGGGCATGGCGTCGAGCACTTCGTTGGCGAGCGCGCAGCCGGCAAACGCAGCGGGCGGCGCGTCGATCCACGCCACGCGCGCACCAAACGCAGCCAGGCGCTCGCGCTGGCGCTCGCGCAGTTCGGGCGAGGGCTCGAGGATCAGGTAGCGGCTCGGCGCGGCGCCCAGCGCGTCGAGCGCGGGCAGCAGTTGCGCGGCCAGCGCGCCGCTGCCGGCGCCGAACTCCAGCACCGTGGGGCCGGCCGCGCGCAGCACCTGCGCCACCTGCACCGCCAGCGCACGCGCGAACCAGGGCGACAGCTCCGGCGCGGTGACGAAGTCGCCCGCCGCCCCGAACTTGCGCGCGCCCGCCGTGTAGTAGCCCAGGCCCGGCGCATAGAGCGCGAGCTGCATGTACTGGTCGAAGGGCAGGAAGCCGCGCGCGGCCACGATGTGTTCGCGCACCCGCGCGACGAGCCGCGCGCTGTGGGCCGCGGCGTCCGCGTCGGGCGTGGGCAGGGCAAGGCGCATGGCGCCGCGGATCTTACCGGTAGACTTGCGGCCCCCCTCCGACCCACGCCCGCACAGGCCACCCGCATGCCCCGCCCCCGTGCCTACAAGATGCCCGGCACCGCGCTCGTCACCGGCGGCGCCCGCCGCATCGGCCGCGCCATCGCGCTGGCGCTGGCGCACGACGGCTGGAACGTGGCCGTGCACTACGCCAGCTCGCGCGAGGAAGCCCTGGCGGCGGTGGCCGAGATCGAGGCCCTGGGCCGGCGCGCCTGCGCGGTCAACCGCGACCTGGCGGTCGAGGCCGGCGTGAAGAGCCTGCTGGCCGAGGTGGAAGGCGAGATCGGCCGGGTGGGCTGCGTGGTGAACAACGCCTCGCTGTTCGAGTACGACGCGGCGGCCGACTTCGGCGCGGCGCGGCTGGCGCGCCACATGCAGGTCAACGTGGCGGCACCCGTGCTGCTCGCCCAGCAACTGGCCGCCGGCCTGGACGCCAAGGAGCAGGGCGTGGTGATCAACCTGCTCGACCAGAAGCTCTGGAACCCGAACCCGGACTTCCTGTCCTACACCCTGTCGAAGGCCGCGCTGGCCGAGGCGACCACCTTGCTCGCCCAGGCCCTGGCGCCGCGCGTGCGGGTGGTGGGCGTGGCGCCCGGGATCACCCTGCTGTCCGAGCGCCAGAGCGACGAGGGCTTCGCCCTGGCGCACGGCAAGACCGTGCTGGGGCGCTCGTCCACGCCCGAGGACGTGGCGCAGGCCGTGTGCTACGCCGCCCGCGCCCAGGCCGTGACCGGCACGACCCTGCTGGTCGACGGCGGCCAGCACCTCACCCCCTCACCGCGCGACGTGATGTTCCTGACCGAGCGCCGCAAGACGGAGACCCCTCGTGGCTGATTGGCTGTTGCATCCCCGGCTGGCAGGCTGCCGCCGCATCTTCCTGCGCGAGGTGGTGCTCGACGCCAACATCGGCGTGCACGCCTTCGAGCGCCAGGGCAGCCAGCGGCTGGTGATCAACGTGGACCTGTTCGCGCCGCTGGCCGCCACCACGCCGCGCGACGACAAGCTCGCCGAGGTGCTGGACTACGACTTCGTGGCCAACACCGTGCGCACCCGCATCGCGCAGGGGCACATCAACCTGCAGGAGACCCTGGTCGACGACATCGCCCGCACCCTGCTGGCGCACCCGCTGGTGGTGGCGGTGCGCGTGGCGAGCGAGAAGCCCGACGTCTACGAGGACGTGGAGGCCGTGGGCATCGAGGTCTTCCACTTCAAGGAGGCGGCATGAACGCGCCCGAGGCCGCCGCGCACCTGACCCGCGCGCAGGAGAAGCAGGCCTTCGAGGACCGCAAGCTCGAGAAGCGCCTGGTGCGCCTGACGGCGCAGGCGATCACCGACTACGGGATGATCGAGGACGGCGACCGCGTGATGGTGTGCCTGTCGGGCGGCAAGGACAGCTACGGCCTGCTCGACATCCTGCTCAAGCTCAGGGGCCGCGCGCCGATCGACTTCGAGGTGGTGGCGGTCAACCTGGACCAGAAGCAGCCCGGCTTCCCGGACCAGGTGCTGCCCGACTACCTGCGCGGCCTGGGCGTGCCCTTCCACATCGAGACGCAAGACACGTATTCGATCGTCAAGCGCCTGATCCCCGAGGGCAAGACCACCTGCTCGCTGTGCTCGCGCCTGCGCCGCGGCATCCTGTACCGGGTGGCCAAGGAACTGGGTGCGACCAAGATCGCGCTCGGCCATCACCTCGACGACATCGTCGCCACCCTGCTGCTCAACATGTTCTACGGCGGGCGCATGAAGGGCATGCCGCCCAAGCTGGTGAGCGACGACGGCGCCAACATCGTGATCCGCCCGCTGGCCTACATCCGCGAGGCCGACATGGCGCGCTGGGCCGAGGTGCGCCAGTTTCCGATCATTCCCTGCAACCTGTGCGGCTCGCAGGACAACCTCAAGCGCAAGGAAGTGAAGCGCCTGATCGACGAGTGGGACCGCCGCACCCCGGGGCGGGTGGAGAACGTGTTCAACTCGCTGGCGCGGGTCACGCCCTCGCACCTGATGGATCCGGCGCAGTACGACTTCAAGGGCCTGGTGGCGAGCGGCCGTCCCGACCCCGAGGGCGACGTCGCCTTCGACGAGGAGCCCTGCGCCGAGCCCGAGCCGCACAGCAGCGCCGGCGTGATCCGCTTCGACATCGACTGAGCGGCGCGCCGCGCATGACGCCGTTTCACCTCTCGTTTCAGGTGCGCGATCTGGCCGAGGCGCGCGCCTTCTACGGCCAGGTGCTGGGCTGCGCCGAGGCCGCGAGCGCGCCCACCTGGGTGGACTACGACTTCTTCGGGCATCAGCTTTCGCTGCATCTGGGCGGCGCGGCGCAGGACAGCGGCCGCGGCACGGTGGACGGTCAGGCCGTGCCCATGCCGCACTTCGGCGTGGTGCTGGCGATGCCCGAGTGGCACGCGCTGGCGATCCGCCTGCGCGACGCGGGCGTGGGCTTCGTGCTCGCGCCCCAGGTGCGCTACGCGGGCGAGCCGCGCGAGCAGGGCACCTTCTTCGTGCGCGACCCCAGCGGCCACGCGCTGGAGTTCAAGGCGATGCGCGATCCGGCGCAGCTCTTCGCGCCGGCGCAGCACGAGTAGGTCTGCACGCACCGCGCGCCAGTCCGCGCACCAATCGACGCAGCACCGGCGCACCGCGCCTCAGGTAGCCAGCGCGCGCTCGATCTCGGCCCACAGCAGTTCACCCGGTTCGCAACCCACGCTCAGGCGGATGTAGCCCGGCGCCACGGCGTCGCCCCAGCGCACGCGGCACTCGGCCGATGAATGCACCCCGCCGAAGCTCGTGCCCTCGCGCAGGAAGGCGCAGGCGCGGATGAAGCGCTCGGCCGCCTCGCGCGAGGCCAGCGTGAGCCCGATCAGGAAGCCGCCCGAGCGCATCTGCCGCCGCGCCAGCGCGTGCTGCGGATGGCTCAGCAGGCCCGGATACACCACGGCCTGCACCGCGGCGTGCGCGGCGAGGCGCTCGGCCACAAGCTGCGCGTTGGCGCACATGCGCGCCCAGCGCAGCTCGAGCGTCTCGAGCCCGCGATGCACGAGCCACGCCTCGAAGGCGCCGGGTATGGCACCGGCCAACTTGCGCCAGTCGCGCAGCGCGGCGAAGAGAGTTTCGTCGTGCGTGGCCACGTGGCCGAACACCACGTCGGAATGGCCGTTGACGATCTTGGTGTCGGAGCTCACCAGCACGTCCGCGCCGAGCTCCAGCGGCCGCTGGCCGAGTGGCCCGGCGGTGGTGTTGTCGACCACCACGAGCGCGCCCGCGGCGTGCGCGCGCGCGGCGCACTCGGCGATGTCGGCCAGCGCCAGGCCGGGATTGGAAGGCGTCTCGATCCACACGATGCGCAGGCCGGTGAAGTCGCGCTCGGCGAGCGCAGCGGTGGCGCAGGTCTCGATCGCCACACCCAGCGGCGCGACGAAGCGCTCGGCCACGGCGCGCGTGGCGTGGTAGCCGTCGGCCGGCAGCAGCACGCGCTCGCCGGGCCGTGCCAGCGCGTAGAGCACCGCCGCCACCGCCGCCATGCCCGAGGGGAAGGCGAGCACGGGCGCGGCCTCGAGCGTGGCCAGCGCCTGCTCGAGCGCGCTCCAGGTGGGATTGGCGAAGCGGCCGTACTGGAACTCGCCCGCCGGATCGCCCGGCAGCACGAACATCGAGGCGTTGACGATCGGCGGGCTGAACGCCGATCCGGGCGGCAGGGTCTTGGTGTCGTGATGCAGGGCGTGGGCGAGGCGGGCTTCGGGGGTCATGGGCTGGGCTCCTGTGGGGGCGACGATAGCGCGCGGCCCGCGGGCGGCCCGCGACCGATGCTGCACCGGCCGGGCCGCCCCCCTCGCCAGGCGCTCGCCCTGCCACGCCTAGACCGTGATCGGCGCGCGCGCCACGGACCGCGCCGTGAATATTCACGCCTTTGCGTCGGAGCGTGGACGCCACCCGGCTCGTGCCGCTAGTGTGCTTGGCATCCTGTCGTGGAGCCGAGGTCGCTCGGTTCGCTCACATGAAGATGTTCAAGCTCTCGTCCCTGCTCGCGGCGGTCGCGAGCCTCGCCGCCGCCACCGCCCTGGCCGCGCCGGTGAACAAGTGCATCGTGAACGGCACCGTCACCTATCAGCAGGAGCCCTGTCCCACGGGCCAGGTGCGCAAGCCGCCCACGGTTCAGGAGCTCAACGCCGAGGAGAAGAAGCGTCGCGAAGCGGCGGCCGCGGCGACCCCACCAAAGCCGACCTTAGCCGGCCCAACCGAACCCGCAGGCACGCCGGAGAAGATCGCGCCGGCGACACGCGCGGCGACCAGCCGCTACCAGTGCGACGGACGTACCTACTGCTCGCAGATGACGTCCTGCGCCGAAGCGAAGTTCTTCCTCGCCAACTGCCCGGGCGTGAAGATGGACGGTGACCGGGACGGAATTCCGTGCGAGGAGCAGTGGTGTGGTCACTAGCCGCGCAGACGGGAATGCCCGCCGTCACCCAGAGAACCCGATGCGCAAGTCTCCGATCCTGAGCGCCTTCTTGGCGGGCGTGATGCTGGCGGTCGTCTTGGAGCCTGTCGTCGGCAGGCTGGCGGCCATTCCGTTCCCGCCCTCCTGGGCCGCGGCGTACCTGCCTAGCAACGTGTTCTGGCGGCTTTTCGTTGGGGACACCCTGCTCATCGTTCTGCCCGACGCCCTGCTCGCGTGCCTGTTCGGCCTGGCTCTGTTCACCTGGCTGAAGTCCCGCCGGCCGGGGGTGGTGATCGCCTGCGTGGGCGGCTACTTCACGTGCGTCTGGCTGGTCACCCTGTTTGCGTTCTCGATGGTGGCCCAAGGTCCGCTGGAAGCGATGGAAGCGATGGGAAGGCTCGCTTCGGACCCCTTGTACTGGTACGGACTCTCGGCGGTGCCGTTGGGGCTCGTGCTTGCGACGCAGCTGCGACGGCTCGTGGTCTAGGCCTGGCACGGCGCACGGAGGATGCCCCACCCCTGGCCCGGGAGAACCATGGGCGCGCGCTTGTCGCGTGAAGACGCGCCGATCTGTGGCAGGCTTCCAGCGACGGACTCTCCCGGTCTCGCCCGGCCTCGCGCGGCCCAAGGCCCCCACCGGCCTCGTCGCAAGCCGCCCTCACATTAGGAGCCTCCCGTGCTGTCCACTACATGCCATTGCGGCGCCGTGAAGGTCGAAGTGCCGCGCAAGCCGCGCAGCCTGACCAACTGCAACTGCTCGATCTGCCGCCGCTACGGCGTTCTGTGGGCGTACTACAAGGACGCGGAGGTCAGACTCGTCGCGCCCGAAGGCGCCACCGACCAGTACCGCTGGGGGCCCAACACTCAGGACTTCATCCGCTGCAAGACGTGTGGCTGCGTGATGCAGTGGAAGAAGCATCGGGTGAGCAAGGACACCTGGACCGGCGTGAACGCGAGAAACTTCGATCCGGTGCAGCTCGGCCCCGTGCGGATCCGCCTCTTCGACGGTGCCGAGACCTGGAAGTACCTCTCCTGACCGGGACGACCCGGGGCGCGCGCGCCCGGAGGCCTCAGTCCTTTTTGCCCTTCACGCTGCTGAGGAAGTAGGTCAGCGCGGCGATCACCAGGGCGATGGCGGCGCCGAAGTTGAGCAGGTCGCGCTCGCCATTCCAGGCCACCACGTGGCCCAGGAAGAGCACCGAGAGCACCACGATCACCACGCCCACCAGCTTGATCTTCAGGTCATCGAGCGTGCGGATGTGCAGCCACTCGGGCATCTGGATGCCGTTGTCGACGAACAGTTCGTAGAGCCCGAGCGCGATGATCAGCAGCACGGTGCCGAGCAGAAACAGATCGACGATCTCGATGAAGGTGAGGGTGAGCGCCTTGGCGCCCTTGCTCGAGACCTCGGGCTTGGCGATCAGGTCGCCGATCACGGCCACGATCTCGGCGCTGCCGTAGATGAACAGCACGACCGCCGCGGCGAGCGAGCCCAGCGACGCGAAGATCACCAGGAAGCGGCTGCGCGAGAGCAACCAGCGCACGAAGCCTTCGCCCTGTTTCACAGTATGGGCGTGCCTTCGCGCTTCTCGCCGCGCTCGTAGACCACGTTGGCCCGGCCCACGATCAGCGGGTCCACCGGGGCGATGGTCCCGGGGTCCTTGCCCTTGTAGGGCAGCTTGTGCAGCACGTAGCGCATGGCATTGAGGCGGGCGCGCTTCTTGTCATCGCTCTTGACCACTGTCCAGGGCGAGTCGGCGGTGTCGGTGTGGAAGAACATGGCCTCCTTGGCCTTGGTGTAGTCGTCCCACTTGTGCAGGCTCGCCATGTCGATGGGCGAGAGCTTCCACTGCTTGAGCGGGTGCACCTTGCGCTCCTTGAAGCGGCGGCGCTGCTCCTCGCGGCTCACCGAGAACCAGAACTTGATGAGGTGGGTGCCGCTGCGCACCAGGTTGCGCTCGAACTCGGGGCACTGGCGCATGAACTCCTCGTACTCGTCCTCGTTGCAGAAGCCCATCACGCGCTCGACCCCGGCGCGGTTGTACCAGGAACGGTCGAACATCACGATCTCGCCCGCGGTGGGCAGGTGCTGCACGTAGCGCTGAAAGTACCACTGGCCGCGCTCGACCTCGCTGGGCTTCTCGAGCGCCACCACGCGCGAGCCGCGGGGGTTGAGGTGCTCCATGAAGCGCTTGATCGTGCCGCCCTTGCCGGCGGCGTCGCGCCCCTCGAACACGATCACCACCTTCTGACCGGTCTCCTTGACCCAGGCCTGGAGCTTGAGCAGCTCGACCTGCAAGGCGTACTTCTGGCGCTCGTAGGTCTTGCGCGGCAGCAGGTTGCGGTAGGGGTAGGCGCCGTCGCGCCAGCCGGGCGCGAGTTCGTCGTCGGCCCCGGTCACGGGCGCGGTGGCGGGCACCATGCCCTCGCGAGCGAGCAGCGCCTGCACCAGCGCGCGACGGTCGCTGGGCGATTCGCCCTTGAGGATGTCGGTCAGTGCGGCGAGTTCGTGCTCGTTGGCAGCCTCGGTGCTCTGCTCGACCACGTATTCCTCGATGCCGTGGGCGCTGCGCGCGCCCGAGACGTCGCCCGCGGCCACCGGGCGGGCCGGGGCCGGGCGGCGGGCACTGGCCTTGCGGGCGGGGCTGGTGCTCTTCTTCTGGGCGGTCTTGCCGCTGGGACTGCGCTGGGCCATACGCGATCTCCTCCTGAATCCAGAAGTTGAACGCGAGGGCGCGCGGGCCGCTTGCGCTGGCTCAAAGGATGCCGGCGCAAGCGGGCGCCGCGGGGCGTCAGCGCATCAGAAAGCCCGAGGTGGACACCAGCAGCAGGGTCCAGTAGCTGAGGTTGGCGCCGGCCAGGCGCAGCGGCGCGCTCAGGGGCGCCAGACCCGGGCGGCGCACGCGCACCTTGCGCGGGGCACGCTCGGCAAAGAAGGCGGCAAAGAGCCAGCGCTCGATCTGGCCGTCACGCGCTGCGAGCAGGGATTCGAAGTTCGTCATGGCCGCCTCTCCCGGTTTGGCCGGCCCCGGAATCGGGGCCGCGCTGCAGAGGCACTGTGCGCCCCGCGGGCCCCGGCACGCAGCCGAGCCTGCGGCAAGCCGCGGCCCGCAGGTGCCGTGCGCCGGCTGCTCAATGCGCGGTGCGCCGCGCACGGCGTGCGCCGCACGCGGGGTCGGCAGATTTCGGCAAGGCCGGGGCTCAGGATGCGGCGCGCGCGGCCTGGCGCAGTCGCCACCGCACCGGCCGCAGATTCACGCCCGGGGCGGGCAGGCGCGGGGCGCCTCAGGCCAGGAAAAGGCGGTAGGCGGGGTTGGCGCTCTCGTCCCAGTGGCGGTAGCCCAGGCCGTCGAGGAAGGCCTGGAACTGCGCCTTGTCCTGCGGCGGCACCTGCATGCCCACCAGGATGCGGCCATAGTCCGCGCCCTGGTTGCGGTAGTGGAACAGCGAGATGTTCCAGTCGGGCGACATGCTGGAAAGAAAGCGCATCAGCGCGCCGGGGCGCTCGGGGAACTCGAAGCGGTAGAGCAGTTCGTTGCCCGCCAGCGGCGAGCGCCCGCCCACCAGGTGGCGCAGGTGCTGCTTGGCGAGTTCGTCGTCGGTCAGGTCCAGGGTGGGGAAGCCGGCGCGCTCGAAGGTGCGCACCAGCACCTCGGCGTCGTCGCGCCGGGTGAGCTGCACGCCCACGAAGATGTGCGCGGCGGCCGCATCGGCGATGCGGTAGTTGAACTCGGTGACGTTGCGGTTGCCCACCAGCGAGCAGAAGCGGCGGAAGCTGCCGCGCTCCTCGGGGATGGTGACGGCGAACACCGCCTCGCGGCGCTCGCCCACCTCGGCGCGCTCGGCCACGAAGCGCAGCCGGTCGAAGTTCATGTTCGCGCCGCAGGCGATCGCCACCAGGGTCTTGCCCTTGAGCTTCTCGCGCGCCACGAAGGTCTTCATCCCCGCCACGGCCAGCGCGCCCGCGGGCTCGAGGATGGAGCGCGTGTCCTGAAAGACGTCCTTGATCGCCGCGCACAGGGCGTCGGTGTCGACGGTGATGATCTCGTCGACGTACTTCTGGCACAGCTTGAAGGTCTCGGCCCCCACGCGCTTGACGGCGGTGCCGTCGGAAAACAGGCCCACCTCGGCCAGCTCGATGCGCTCGCCCGCGGCAAGCGATCGCGCCATGGCGTCGGAGTCGCGGGTCTGCACGCCGATCACGCGGATCTCGGGGGCCAGCGCCTTGACGTAGGCCGCCACGCCCGAGATCAGCCCGCCGCCGCCGATGGCCACGAAAATGGCGTGCAGCGGGCCGTGCTCGCCGGGGTGATGCTGGCGCAGGATCTCCATCGCCACCGTGCCCTGGCCGGCGATCACGTCGGGATCGTCGAAGGGGTGCACGAAGGTCAGGGACTGCTGCGTCTCGAGCTCGAGCGCGTGGGCGTAGGCGTCGGAGTAGGAGTCGCCGTGCAGCACCACCTCGGCGCCGCGGCCCTTGACCGCCTCGATCTTCACCGCGGGGGTGGTGACGGGCATCACGATCACCGCCCGGCAGCCCAGCTTCTGCGCCGCCAGCGCCACGCCCTGGGCGTGGTTGCCGGCCGAGGCGGCGATCACGCCGCGCGCGCGCTCCTCGGCGCTGAGGTGGACCATCTTGTTGTACGCGCCGCGCAGCTTGAAGCTGAACACGGGCTGCAGGTCCTCGCGCTTGAGCAGCACGTGGTTGTGCAGGCGCTCCGACAGGCGCGGCGCGCGATCCAGCGGCGACTCGATCGCCACGTCGTAGACGCGTGCGGTCAGGATGCGGCGCAGATAGTCCTGGGCGGGCATGCCCTTCCTCCCCGTTTTTGCTGCATTGCGAAGGTAGCATGCACCCATGTCCGCGCCCGACACCCTCGACCCCGCCGCCACTGGCGCCGAAGCGCCGCCCTACGCCGGCCTCACGCCCACCGTGGCACTCGAGGCGCTCGAGTCGGTGGGGCTGGCGCCCTCGGGCCAGGTGCTGGCGCTCAACAGCTACGAGAACCGCGTGTTCCAGATGGGACTGGACGAGCCCCACGAGGGCCAGTCCAGCGTGGTGGCCAAGTTCTACCGCCCCGGGCGCTGGAGCGACGCGCAGATCCTCGAAGAGCACGAGTTCGTGGCCGAAATCGCGGCTACCGAAGTGCCCGCCGTCCCGCCGCTGGTGCTGGCCGGCGCCACGCTGCACCACGCCGCCGGATTCCGCTTCGCCGTGTTTGCGCGCCGCGGCGGGCGGGCGCCCAACCTCGACGACCGCGACACCCTGCGCTGGCTGGGCCGCTTCCTGGCCCGCATCCACGCCGTGGGCGCGCGCCGGCCCTTCAAGTGGCGGCCCGCGCTGGACGTTCACACCTACGGCGAGGAGCCGCTGGCCTGGCTGCTGGAGCATCGCTGGCTGCCTGCCGAACTGGCCGAGATCTACCGCGGCGTGGCCCGCCAGGCGCTCGCCGGGGTGAGCGCCTGCTACGCCCGAGCGGGCCAGCCGGCCAGCATCCGCCTGCACGGCGACGTGCACGAGGGCAACGTGCTGTGGACCGACTCGGGCCCGCACTTCGTGGACTTCGACGACAGCCGCAGCGCCCCCGCCGTGCAGGACTTGTGGATGCTGCTGGGCGGACGCGAAGAGGCGCCGCAGCGCCTGAACCAGCTGCTGGAGGGCTACGAGCAGTTCCGCGCCTTCGACCGCCGCGAACTGCACCTGATCGAGGCGCTGCGCACCCTGCGCCTGATCCAGCACTCGGCGTGGATCGCGCGGCGCTGGCACGACCCGGCCTTTCCGGCGGCCTTCCCGTGGTTCGACACGCCGCGCTACTGGGAGGCCCGCGTGCTCGAATTGCGCGAGCAGATCGCCGCGATGGACGAGCCGCCGCTCGAGGCCTGAGACCCGGGCAAACCCCCGGCGACACCGGGTGCGCGCAAGAACCCATGCAATCGCGGCGGCCATGGCGGCTTCGCTGCGCCGCGGCAGATAAAATCGGGCAGCGTCACCCGCCGGGGCGCCCAGTTGCCCCCGGCGTCCTTCAGGCGGTGCCCCGCGTGCCGCCGCATCCACAGTCGCGGATCGGGCGCAGCCGGCCCGCCGCGGCGGAGTGCCACCGATGAACGCCCCGCTGCCGCCTGAGGCCCTCCTACCGGCCGCCCCCGAGACCGAGGCGCCGCCGCGCCTGCGCGAGATTCCGTACAACTACACCTCGTTCTCGGACCGCGAGATCGTCATCCGTCTGCTCGGCGCCGAGGCCTGGCGCGTGCTCGACGAACTGCGCAGCGAGCGCCGCACCGGCCGCTCGGCGCGCATGCTCTACGAGGTGCTGGGCGACATCTGGGTCGTGCAGCGCAACCCCTACCTGCAGGACGACCTGCAGGACAGCCCCAAGCGCCGCGGCCTGCTGGTCGAGGCCCTGCGCCACCGGCTGGCCGAGATCGAGAAGCGCCGCGACTCCGCCGACCCCGAGCGCGACGCCAAGGTCGGCCTGCTGCTCGCCGCCGCGCAGGGCGCGGTGTCGCGCTTCGAGGCGGGCTTTGCCCAGACCGAGGAGCTGCGCCGCCGCGCGCGCAAGCTGCTGGCGCGCCACACGCGCGCCGACAACGTGTGCTTCGACGGCTTTGCGCGCGCCTCGCACGTGACCGACGCCACCGACTGGCGCGTGGAGTACCCCTTCGTGGTGCTCTATCCCGACACCGAGCTCGAGATCCCGGGCCTGGTGCGCGCCTGCATCGAGCTGGGCCTGACCATCATCCCGCGCGGCGGCGGCACGGGCTACACCGGCTCGGCCGTGCCGCTCACGCCGCGCTCGGTGGTGATCAACACCGAGAAGCTCGACCGCGTGGGCGAGGTCGTGCCCAGCACGCTGCCCGGCGTGTCGGCCCAGGTGCCCACCCTGCTGTGCGGCGCGGGCACGGTGACGCGCCGCGTGTCCGACGCGGCCGAGGCCGCCGGCCTGGTGTTCGCGGTCGACCCGACCTCGGCGGACTCGTCGTGCATCGGCGGCAACATCGCGCTCAACGCCGGCGGCAAGAAGGCCGTGCTGTGGGGCACGGCGCTCGACAACCTGGCCTGGTGGAAGATGGTCGACCCGGACGGCAACTGGCTGGAAGTCGAGCGCGTCAATCACAACTACGGCAAGATCCACGAACAGGAAAACGTCGAATTCCGCTTGAAGCGCTTCGACCCGAGCGGCAAAAAGCTGCTCAAGGAAGAAATCCTGACCATGCCGGGCGCCGCCTGCCGCAAGATCGGGCTGGGCAAGGACGTCACCGACAAGTTCCTCGGCGGCGTGCCGGGCGTGCAGAAGGAAGGCACCGACGGCATCATCGTCGCCGCGCGCTGGGTGCTGCACAAGATGCCGCCGGTGTCGCGCACCGTCTGTCTCGAATTCTTCGGCCAGGTGCGCGAAGCGGTGCCGGCCATCGTCGAGATCACTGATTACTTCAAGCCAGGCGGGGCCGGGCTGGCTTCCGGCGTCCAGCTGGCCGGCCTCGAACACCTCGACGAGCGCTATGTGAAGGCGGTCGGCTATGCGACCAAGGCCAAACGCCACGGCCGGCCAAAGATGGTGCTGCTCGGCGACCTCGTCGGGCACGATGAAAAAGCGGTGATGGCGGCTGCCTCCGAGGTCGTCCGCATGTGCAATCTGCGCGCGGCCGAAGGCTTCATTGCGGTCGACGCCGAAACACGCAAGAAATTCTGGCTCGACCGTTCGCGCACCGCCGCCATCTCGCGCCACACCAACGCCTTCAAGGTCAATGAAGACGTGGTGATTCCGCTGCCGCGCATGGGCGATTACTGCGACGGCATCGAGCGCATCAACATCGAGTTGTCGACGCAGAACAAGCTGGCGTTGTGCGATGCGCTGGCCGAGTTTCTCAAGGGCGAGTTGCCGCTGCATGCCGGCGACGCCAACGTCGACAAGGACGTGCTGATCGGCGACCGTCGCCAGGCTGCGCTCGACTACGTCGCCGCGGTCCGCCTGCGCTGGGAATGGCTGCTCGACAACCTCGACCTGCCGCTGGCCGAAGCCGAATCGCGCTTCCTGTCCTATGGCGTTCAGGCCGGCGAGCTGACCAATCGCGCCGACAACCCGACGCTCTTCCACCGCCTGCAGGATTATTCGGTGCGCGTTTCGTGGAAGAAGGAACTGCACGCCCGCCTGATCAAGATTTTCGACGGCGGCGTCTATCGGCCGATCGTCGAGCGCATCGAGGCCATCCACAAGGAAGTGCTGCGCGGCCGCGTCTTCGTCGCGCTGCACATGCATGCCGGCGATGGCAATGTGCATACCAACATCCCGGTCAACTCCGACAACTACGAGATGCTGCACACTGGCAACAAGGCCGTCGCGCGCATCATGCAGCTGGCCCGTTCGCTCGATGGCGTCATTTCCGGCGAGCACGGCATCGGCATCACCAAGCTGGAATTCCTGTCGGAAGAGGAAATCGGCCCCTTCCGCGCCTACAAGCAGAAAGTCGACCCGGAAGGCCGTTTCAACAAGGGCAAGCTGATGCCCGGCGGCGACATGGAGAATGCCTACACGCCGTCGTTCAGCCTGCTCGGCACCGAGTCGCTGATCATGGAGCAGTCGGAAATCGGCAAGATTTCCGACATGATCAAGGACTGCCTGCGCTGCGGCAAATGCAAGCCGGTGTGCTCGACGCACGTGCCGCGCGCCAACCTGCTCTACTCGCCGCGCAACAAGATCCTCGCCACCTCGCTGCTGATCGAGGCCTTCCTCTACGAGGAGCAGACGCGGCGCGGCGTGTCGATCCGCCACTTCGACGAGTTCGGCGACGTGGCCGACCACTGCACCATCTGCCACAAGTGCGAGAAGCCCTGTCCGGTGGACATCGACTTCGGCGACGTGAGCATGGCCATGCGCGACCTGCTGCGCCGCATGGGCAAGCAGCGCTTCAACCCCGCCAAGAGCGCGGCGATGTTCTTCCTCAACACCAAGAGCCCCGAGACCATCAAGGCGGCGCGCACCGCCATGATCGACTGGGGCTACAAGGCCCAGCGCCTGGGCGCGAGCCTGTTCAAGGTGGCCGGCCGGGCGCAGACCGAGCACCCGCCCGCCACCACCGGCCCCGCGCCGCTGCGCGAGCAGGTGGTCCACTTCGTCAACAAGAAGATGCCCGGCGGCCTGCCCAAGAAGACCGCGCGGGCGCTGCTCGACATCGAGGACGCGCGCTACGTGCCCATCATCCGCGACCCGGCGCGCACCACGGCCGAGAGCGAGGCGGTGTTCTACTTCCCGGGCTGCGGCTCGGAGCGGCTGTTCTCGCAGGTGGGGCTCGCCACCCAGGCCATGCTCTGGCAGGTCGGCGTGCAGACGGTGCTGCCGCCCGGCTACCTGTGCTGCGGCTACCCGCAGCGCGGCAGCGGCCAGTTCGACAAGGCCGAGAAGATGATCACCGACAACCGGGTGCTCTTCCACCGCGTGGCCAACACGCTCAACTACCTCGACATCAAGACGGTGGTGGTGAGCTGCGGCACCTGCTACGACCAGCTCGCGACCTACAAGTTCGAGGAGATCTTCCCCGGCTGCCGGATCATCGACATCCACGAGTTCCTGCTCGAGAAGGGCGTGAAGCTCGAGGGCGTGCAGGGCGTGCGCTACCTGTACCACGACCCCTGCCACACGCCCATGAAGCAGCAGGACGCGATGAAGACCGTCAACGCGCTCGTCACCACGGCCGACGCCACGCCGGTGCTCAAGAGCGATCGCTGCTGCGGCGAGAGCGGCACCTTCGCCATCGGCCGGCCCGACATCGCCACCCAGGTGCGCTACCGCAAGCAGGAAGAGATGGAACAGGGCGCGGGGCGGCTGCGCGCCGACGGCTTCAAGGGCGAGGTCAAGGTGCTCACCTCCTGCCCGAGCTGCCTGCAGGGCCTGTCGCGCTACGACGAGGACAGCGACACCAGCGCCGACTACATCGTGGTCGAGATGGCCCGCCACCTGCTGGGCGCGGACTGGATGCGCCACTACGTGCGCCAGGCCAACGCCGGGGGCATCGAGCGGGTGCTGGTCTAGGCACGCGCGCGCACAATGCGCGCGTGATCCTGCGCCCGCCCCGCCTGCCCGAGGAAGCCGCGGCCGTCGCCGCGCTGGCCTACCCCGACGCGCCCGACCGGCTGCTCACGGCACAGGAACTGCTGCACGCCGAGGCGCACCGCCCGCCGCAGCATCGTCACCTTCGGCTGGTCGCCGAGCACGACGGCGCGCTCGTGGGCCAGGGGCATCTGGCCGACCCGTCCGTGGCCGCCGCACCGCATCGCCTGCGCCTGCGCGTGTCGGTCGCGGCCCGGGCAGCGGGGCACGGCGTGGGCCGGGCCCTGCTCGCCGCGCTGCACGAGCAGGCGCGCGCCTGGGGCGCGACCGAACTGCTGACCGAGGCCTTCGACCCCGACGAGCACACGCTGCGCTTTGCGCGCGCCGCCGGCTACGAGGAATACCACCGCCGCATCCACGCGCGGCTCGAACTCGTCCGTGCGTGGAGCGAGGCGCGCCAGCGCGAGCTCGAGCGCGAGGCCGACCGGCTCTTCGCGCTCGACCTGCGGGTGGTGAGCCTGCGGCAGTTGCGCATGGCCGAGCCTGACGCCGACCGGCGCCTGTACGAACTGGATGCCGCGCTGTGGCGCGACATCCCCTTCGGGGTGACGGGCGAGCCGCGCAGCTACGAGGAGTTTCGCGCCGAGGAAATCACCACGCCGGGCTTCACGCCCGAGGCGGTGTTCGTGGCGCTGCAAGCGCGCCGCTGGGTGGGAGTGTGCTGGCTCGAGCGCCGCGAAGCCGGCGCGCACATCGCCATGACCGGCGTGGTGGCCGACTTGCGCCGGCGCGGGCTGGCGCGCTGGCTCAAGCTGCACGCGATCCGCTGGGCCTACGAGAAGGGCATCGCCGAATTGCGCACCACCAACGACGCCCCCAACACGGCGATCCGCGCGCTCAACGCGCAGCTGGGATTCGAAGCCACCATGACCGAGCGGCGCCTGCGCGCCGACCTCGGCCCGGCAAAGCTGGAATGCTGAGGCCTAGCCGCCGCCGGGCATGCCGCGCGGCCGGTTCAGGATCTTGTCGGCCTCGTTCTTGTCGACCTGCTTGACGTCGGCGGGCACCTGGCTGGGGTCGCGGCGCGGGACGTTAGAACCCGTGGGCGTGTAGGGGCGCTCGTAGGTCGCCGACTTGCTCGCGCCGCCTTCGGCCTCGTTCGAGGCGCAGGCGCCAAGGGCAAGCGTCGCGGCTGCAGCGGCAAAGGTGGCAAGGGTTCGGAGGGTCATGGGCGGGCTACCGAATCAGGGGCTGGGAGGCCGAAGATTACACTGGCTCCGACCTCGCTTCTGCCCGCCACGCCGGCCCCGCCATGGCCCGGCCGGTACCCACGCTCACGCATGAACACCCCCTGTCCACTGTGCTCGCCGGCCGCTGAGGATCTGGTCCATCGCGACCAACATTTGCGCGTGATCCTGGTCGACGACCCCGACTACCCCGGCTACGCCCGCGTGATCTGGAACGCCCACGTGGCCGAGATGAGCGAGCTCGCTCCGGCCGACCGCCAGCGCCTGATGCGCGCCGTGATGCTGGTCGAGACCGTGCAGCGCCGGGTGCTCGCGCCCCACAAGATCAACCTCGCCAGCCTGGGCAACCTGGTGCCGCACCTGCACTGGCATCTGATCCCGCGCCACGCCGACGACGCCCACTTCCCCCAGCCGATCTGGGGCAGCCGCCAGCGCGAGCCGGATGCGGCAGCGCTCGCCGCGCGGCGCGGGCGCCTGCCGGCATTGCGCGCCGCGCTCGCGCAGGCGTTCGCGGCCGTCTAGGGCGCGCAGGGCGCGAGCGGCTGCGCGGGAAAGTCGCGCGCGATCTCCTGCACGCGCGTCAGGCTCGTGGCGTCGAGCCCGCGAAACTCGAAGCGCGTGGCCGCCAGGGGCACGGCGCGCTCGGATACGCGCAGCCCCTTCACCCCGCGCTGGTCGAGCGCCGCGGCGTGCTCGCGTGCCGCGGCCTCGTCGCGGAAGGAGCCCAGCACCAGACCGTTGCGCAGCGGCGAGCCCTCGCCGATCAGCTTGACGTCGGTGATGCCCTGCGCGCGCAGCGCCGCGGCGCGCTGCTCGGCCTGCTCGCGGCTGGGCAGGGGCGGCAGGAAGACCATCAGCCAGCCGGGCAGTTCGGCCGCGTGCTCGGTCTGCTGCTCCCCCAGGGCCAGTCCGGCAAGGGCCTCGGAGGCGCGCTTCAGATCCGCCCCGGCCAGCGGCCCGAAACTCAGGCAGGCCGGCGCGGCTGCCACCGGCGCGGGCGGCGCCTGCAGCAACTGGATGCGTTCCGGCGCCACCTGCCGCGCCAGGCGCTCGGGCTCGCGCCCGGGCGTGGGCAGCTCGCCGAGCAGCCCGCGGTTCCAGGCGAGCACCAGCAGGCAGGCGGCGAGTAGAAACAGGAAGAGAGCTCTCATGGCTGCATGGCGGGGTCGACGGCGCGTACCGCGAGTCCCCGCAGCACCAGATTATGTTCGACGCTGGCGCGAGCGAAGCAGGCGAGCAGCAGCGGCGCGAGCTCGCCTGCCGCACCGCCCGCCAGCACCAGGCGCGGCTCCTGGCCGCGACTGCGCATCACCGCGGCGGCGCGGTCGACCACGCCGGCCTGGGCTTCGAGCACCCCGGTGGCGATCGCGTCGTCGGTGTGCGCGGGCAACGCGCTCCAGGCGCCCTGCGCCAGCGGCAGCCCCGCCGTGCCGCGCGCCAGGCTGGCGCGCATCAATGCCCCGCCCGGTGCGATGCGCCCCCCGGCGAACACGGCACCGCCATCCTCCAGCAGCACGCTGTCGACGGTGAGCGCGGTGCCGGCGTGCACCACCAGCAGCGCCTCGCCGGGGAAGCGCGCGGCCGCGCCCAGCGCCGCGTGCCAGCGGTCGGCCCCGAGCTGATGGGGATCACGGTAAGCGTTGCGCAGTCGCGTCGTGCCCTGGTGCACCGCCTGCGAGGCGAGCCACGCCAGGCCCGCGGGCAGCGCCTGCTCCACCGCGGCGCGCAGCGGCGCCGCCGCCACCGAGCAGCCCAGCGCGCGCGCCGGCGGGTCGCCCTGCCAGGACTCGCGCAGCATTGCGAGCGCCGGCGCCGCGCCCTCGTGCACCACCGTGTGCTGGGTCTCGGGCGCATCCGACCACGCCCACTTGAGCGCGGTGTTGCCCAGGTCGACGAGCAGCGTCTTCATGGCACGGGCCGCACGCTGATCTCGCCCCCGGCCAGCAGCACCGGGCCCGCGGGCGTGGCGATGCGCAGGCGGCCCAGGGCGTCGATCCCGGCGGCGGTACCCACGGTCGGCGCTTCGCCCGCCCGGTGAGCAGTGACCGTTCGGCCGGCCAGCGCATCGAGACGCGCGTAATCGGCCAGGAAGGGCGCGAGCCCCGCGCGCTCGTGCTCGCGGCCCGCCTCGATGAGCGCCGCGGCCAATTGCGCCAGCCAGAGCGCGCGCTGCGCCTCGATGCGCGCGCGCGGCAGGCACTGCTCGAGCGCCGCGACCGGCGCGTCGAGTTCGGCGCGCAGCGCCGCGTCGGTCCACAGGTTCAAGCCCAGGCCGACGATCAGCGAACGCCGCCCGCTTGGGTCCACCGCCAGTTCGGCCAGCAGGCCGGCGAGCTTGGCCTCGCCCAGCCACAAGTCGTTGGGCCACTTGATGCGCGCGGCCACGCCTTGCGCCTCGCACACTCGCGCCGCCGCCACCCCGCAGGCCAGCGTCACGCCCGGCAACTCGGCGGTGAGCGGGGCGATCGGCCAGGCCACCGAGAAGAGCAGGCTGCCCGCGCCGGCGTCGGCCCAGCGTCGGCCCAGGCGACCGCGCCCGGCGCTCTGGCGGCGGGCGCTGCGCAGCCAGGGTTGCTGCGGGGCAGCCTGCCGCGCGCGCGCCACGAGGTCGGCATTGGTCGAGCCCGTGGTGGCCACGCACTCCACCGCGCAGGCGATGCCGCGCTGCGCCAGTTGCGCGGCCACGACCGCGGCCTCGCCGCGCAGGTCCGCGGCGCCGGTCGGGTCCTCCAGGGGCAGGGGTGTGGCCATGGTCGCGGGCGACTCTAGCAGCCACGCGCCGCCGCGCATCCAGCACAATGCGCGCATGGCCCGACGCTTCGGCCTTCACGGCAATCCCGCGCGCGCCTCGCGCTTCGCGCGCCTCGCGGCAGTGGTCTA
Source organism: Burkholderiaceae bacterium (assembly GCA_035454085.1). Lineage (GTDB taxonomy): Bacteria > Pseudomonadota > Gammaproteobacteria > Burkholderiales > Burkholderiaceae_F > DAOTEJ01. The sequence continues at coordinate 20,178 of DAOTEJ010000027.1, forward strand.
TGCGGCCCTGCTGATCTTCGCCAGCCTCACGCCCTGGGGCGGCTGGCGCGACCTGGGCTATTCGCCCTTCGCGTGGGTCGCCGCTCCCGCCCCGGCGTGGATCACCCACTTCGACCTCGGCGTCAACGTCGCGGGCTACCTGCCGCTGGGCTTTCTGCTGGTGTGCGCGTTGCATCCGCGCCTGCGGGGCGCGGCCGCCCTGCTCGCCGCCACACTGGCCGGCGCCCTGGTGTCGGGCTTCGTCGAGAGCGTCCAGGTCTACCTGCCCGCGCGGGTGCCCTCGAACCTCGACTGGCTGAGCAACGTGCTGGGCAGCCTGCTCGGCGCGGCGCTGGCGCTGCCTTTGGCCGCGCCCCTGATCGAGCGCGGCCGCATGCTCGAGCTGCGCGCCCGCTGGTTCGACCCGCACGCCCAGGCGGGGCTGGTGCTCCTGCTGCTCTGGCCGCTGGCGCAGCTCTATCCCGAGCCCATGCTGTTCGGCAACGGCCACGTCATGGACGGCATCAGCGCGCTGGTGGGCGCCCTGGGCGGCTCGCTCGCGCCCTTCGACCCGGCGCACTTCAGCGCGGCCGAGTACGTGCTGGCCGAGGCCGTGGTGGTGACGGCCGCGGTGCTCGCCGCGGGGCTGATGGCCGCCTCGCTGATGCGCCCGCAGGCGCCCCGGCTGGCCTTGCTGGCGGCGCTGCTGCTCGCCGCACTGGCGCTGCGCACTCTGGCCGCGGGCCTGCAGGCCGGTCCCGAGCGGGCATTGGCCTGGCTCACGCCCGGCGCGCTGGGCGGGCTGGTGCTGGGCTCGCTCGCGCTCGCGGTCTCGGCCTTCGGGCCGGCACGCTGGCTGCCGCGCGCCGCGCTGCTGGCCATGGCGGCGCTGCTGTTCGCGGTGAACGCGGTGCCGCCCAACCCCTACTTCGCGCTCGAGCTCGCCGCCTGGCGCCCGGGCCGCGCCACCCACCTGTGGGCGGTGGCGCAGTGGCTGTCGGTGGCGTGGCCCTGGCTGGCCGCCGGGTGGCTGGCGGTGCGCAGCGTGTCCGCCACACCCCGCTCCCTATAATCCGCGTCCCCTGTTTCGGTCATCGCGGGCGCGCATGAGCCACTTCAAGCACCACGTCTTCTTCTGCCTCAACCAGCGCGACGACGGCCGCAAGTGCTGCGCGCAGGCGGGCGCCAAGGAGATGCACGCCCACGCCAAGCAGCGCGTGAAGGAGCTGGGCATCAGCGGCGCCGGCGGCGTGCGGATCAACCAGGCGGGCTGCCTGGACCGCTGCGAGGAAGGGCCCTGCCTGGTCGTGTATCCCGAGGCGGTCTGGTACACCTACGTCGACCGCGAGGACATCGACGAGATCGTGCGCGAGCACCTGGTGAACGGCCGCGTGGTCGAGCGCCTGAAGCTCGGATGAGTCCCGCCACCGAGCGCCGCTCGCTCGCCGGCGCGGCCGGGCGCATCGAGCTGGCCATCGACTGGCCCGCAGCAGCGCCCGCGGGCCTGGCGTTCATCGCGCACCCCCACCCGCTCTATGGCGGCACGATGGACAACAAGGTCGTCACCACTCTGGTGAAAGCCAGCACGACGCTGGGCTGGCTCGCGGTGCGCCTGAACTTCCGCGGCGTGGGCGCGAGCGAGGGCCAGCACGATGCCGGCCACGGCGAGACCGAGGACTTCCTGCACCTGGTCGAGTCGCTGCCGGGCCTGCCGGGCGTGGCCGAGCGCCTGCCCCCGAACCTGCCGCTGGCCTACGCGGGCTTTTCGTTCGGCAGCTTCGTGGTCGCGCAGGCGGCGCAGCGTCGTGCGCCGCGCCACCTCGTGCTGGTGGGCTGCGCGGCCGGCAAGTGGGCCATGCCCGCCGTGCCCGCCGGCACCCTGGTGATCCACGGCGAGCTCGACGAGACCATCCCCCTGGCCGACGTGTTCGACTGGGCCCGCCCGCAGCAGCTGAGCGTCACCGTGATGCCCGGGGCCGATCACTTCTTCCACCGCCGCCTGGGCGAGCTCAGACGCCTGGTGACGCTGGGCGTGCGTGGCAAAGACGCGATTGACGCCTCCCCCGCCAGCCCGTAGAAACGGCCGCACTGCCGTGCACACGGCCTGGCGACGAGGAGCAGCGTGGACACCCGCGCAACCATCACGATGAGCGACGCGCTCTATATCAAGACCGCAGAGGGCGCGGCCGAGGTCGCCGCGCGCAGCCCACGCCTGAACATGACGCAGCGGCGCGTGCTGATCATGGCCGACGGCAAGCGCACCGTGGCCGAGCTCGCACAGTTCGTGCCCCAGGGCAACGTGGACGAGGTGCTGGGCCTGCTCATCGGCCTGGGACTGCTGGTTCGAGGCGACAGCGCCGAAGGCGCCGACGAGCCCGCGGCATCCGCCGGGCCCAACGAGCCGCTCGACGTGCCCACCGTCAACGGCAGCCCGCCGCCCGCCACGCTCAGCCCCGCGCCCACCGAGCCCGAGCCGGTGCTGACGCTGGACGAAGCCAAGCGCCGCGCCGTGCGCGAACTGACCGATCGGCTCGGCCCCGACGCCGACATGCTGGCCATGAAGATCGAAGGCAGCCGCAGCGCCGACGAGTTCCGCGAGCGCCTGCGCGACGCCGAGCGCCTGGTCTCGGCGCTGCGCGGCGTCGAAGCGGGCCAGGCCTTCCTGCGGGCGCTGCGCCGCCGCTAGCCGCACCGCTGCGGGACATCCCGCCCCTGGCGGGCGGGGTGCCTCCCCCTCTCAGGGCGTATCTTTGCAGGCCGGCTTCCGCCCTGCCCGCATGTCGATCGCCACGCCTTTTCCCCCCGCCCTCGCCCCGACGGCCGTCCCGTGCGCCGACGCGAGCGCCTGCTCGCGGCAAAGCCTGCTCGTCCGCGGCTTGCGGCTCGCGGGCGCCCGTGCCCTCCGCGCCACGTTCGCCCGAGTCCTGCTTGCGGTGGCGCTGGCGCTCGCGGCGGGCACGGTGGCGGCGCAGCCCGCGCTCACGGCCCGCGCCTGGACCCTGCTCGACGTCAACAGCGGCACCCTGCTCGCCAGCCACCGCGCCGACGAGCCGCTCGAGCCCGCCTCGCTCGCCAAGCTGATGACGGCCTACCTGGTCTTCACCGCGCTGGCCGAAAAGCGCGTCGCGCCCAACGACCTGGTGCAGGTCTCGGCCGAGGCCTTCGCCGCGCCGGGCAAGGCGGGTTCGCGCATGTTCATCGAGCCCGGCAAGCCGGTCACGCTGGCCGAGCTCGTCACCGGCCTTGCGGTCGTGTCGGGCAACGACGCGGCGGTGGCGCTGGCCGAGCACGTGGCAGGCAGCGTGCCGGCCTTCGTGACGCGCATGAACAACGAGGCGGGGCGCCTGGGACTCAAGGGCACGCGCTTTGCCAACCCCACGGGGCTGGCCAATGCCCAGCAGTACACGACGGCGGCCGACATGGCGCGCCTGGCCGCGCGCCTGCTGGCCGACTTTCCGGAGCAGTCCAAGGTCTTCGCGCTCAAGGAGGCGGGCTACGGCGGCATCGTGCAGGCCAACCGCAACCGCCTGCTGTGGACCGACTCTTCGGTCGACGGGCTCAAGACCGGGCACCACGCCACCGCCGGCTGGAACCTGATCGCCACCGCCACCCGGCCGCAGGGCACGGGCGAGGCGCGCTTCCCGCGGCGCCTGATCGCGGTGGTGCTGGGCGCGCCCAGCGAGTCGGCGCGCGCGCAGGACGCGCTCGCCCTGCTCAACCACGGCTACGCGTCCTTCGACACGCTGCTGCTCTACCGCCGCGACCGCAGCCTGGGCACGCCCGAGGTCTGGAAGGGCGACCGCGCCACCGTGCCCATCGGCTTCGAGCGCGATGTCTTCGTCACCGTGCCGCGCGGCGAACTGCAGCGCCTGGGCCAGGGGGCGCTGGCCAGCCAGGTCGAGCGCGTCGACCCGCTGGTGGCGCCGCTGCGCGCGGGCGAGCGGGTGGGCATGCTGCGCGTCACCCTGGCCGGCCGCACCGTGAGCGAGGTGCCCATCGTGGCGCTCGCCAACGTGGGGCCGGCGGGCTTCTTTGGCCGCGCGTACGATGCGGTCCGTCTGATGCTGAGGAACTGACCATGGAATGGAACGACGCTCCCTGCTACCTCAACGGCGAGTGGCTGCCGCTGGCCGAGGCGCGCATCCCGGTGCTCGACCGCGGCTTCATCTTCGGTGACGGGGTCTACGAGGTGATCCCCGTGGACACCGTCGACGGCATCCGCGCGCCTTTCCAGGCCGAGGAGCACCTGGCGCGGCTCGGGCGCTCGCTCGCCGCGGTGCGCATCGACAACCCGCTCACACGCGCGCGCTGGCTGGCGCTGACCCAGCGGCTGATCGAGTCGGTGCCCTGGCCGCGCGCCTCGATCTACGTGCAGGTCACGCGCGGCGTGGCCAAGCGCGACCACGCCTTCCCGATCGGCGTCACGCCCACGGTGTTCGCCGTGGCGCAGCCCTGGCCGCCCATCCCCGCCGAGGCGCTCAGTGCCGGCGTGAGCGCGGTGACGCACGCCGACGAGCGCTGGCTGCATTGCGACATCAAGAGCGTCTCGCTGCTGGGCAACGTGCTGATGAAGCAGTTCGCGGTCGAGCATGACGCCACCGAGGCCATCCTGCTGCGCAACGGCTTCCTGACCGAGGCCTCGAGCTGCAACGTGTTCATCGTCAAGAAGGGCGTGATCACCGCGCCGCTGCGCAACCACCTGATCCTGCCCGGCATCACCTACGACGCGGTGCTGGCGATCGCCAACGCCCACGGCGCGCCCGCCGAGGTGCGTCCGGTGCCCGAGATCGAGCTGCGCGAGGCCGACGAGGTGTGGATCAGCTCCTCGGGCAAGGAGGTCATGCCGGTCACCACGCTCGACGGCGCGCCCGTGGGCACGGGCCAGCCCGGCCCGGTGTTCGCGCAGATGAAGGCCTGGTTCGACGAGGCCAAGCGGCTCGACGCCGCCAAGTGGCGCAGCACGATCGCGCAACTGCCCGCCCTCGACGCACCCGAGGAACCCGCGCCCGTGCCTGCGACCGAGTCGGTGATGAAGTTCCCCATGAGCTTCCCGATCAAGATCATGGGCCGGCGCCGCGACGACTACGCGCAGACCATCAGCGCGGTGGTGCGCAGTCACGCGCCCGACTTCGAGCCCGCCACACTCGAGATGCGCCCCTCCAAGGACGGCAACTACCTCTCGCTCACCGCGACCATCAACGCCACCTCGCGCGAGCAGCTCGACGCGCTCTACCGCGAGCTCTCGTCGCACCCGATGGTGAAGATCGTCCTGTGAGCGGTCCGCGGCTGCAGTGGCTGGGCCGCGCCGACTACCTGCCGGTGTGGGAGGCGATGCGCGCGTTCACCGCCGCGCGCGGCCCCGACACACCTGACGAGCTGTGGATCGTCGAGCACCCGCCGGTGTACACCCTGGGCCAGGCGGGCCGGCGCGAGCACCTGATCGCCCCCGGCGAGATCCCCGTCGTGCCCACCGACCGCGGCGGCCAGGTCACCTACCACGGCCCCGGCCAGGTGGTGGCCTACCCCCTGGTGGACCTGCGCCGCCTGGGCATCTACGTGAAGGAACTGGTGTTCCGCATCGAGCAGGCCACCGTCCAGACCCTGGCCGCGCTGGGCGCCGACGGCCGCCGCGTCAAGGGCGCGCCGGGCGTCTACGTGCCCTGGCCCGGCGGGGCCGGCGAGTTCGAGGGACTCGCCAAGATCGCGGCCCTGGGCATCAAGGTCACGCGAGGCTGCAGTTACCATGGCGTCTCGCTCAACGTTGCCATGGACCTCGCGCCCTACTCACGCATCGACCCCTGCGGCTACGCCGGGCTGCGCAGCATCGACCTGGCCACGCTCGGCCTGGCGGTGACGCCGCAGCAGGCCGCCGAAGTGCTGGCCGAACGCCTGGGCACCCATCTGTCTTCGTGAATTCCGTCGCCCCCTCCCCCGCCGCGCTCGACATCGCCCCCGGCTCCGCCGCGGCCTGGGCCGTGGCCCTGCGCCCCAAGACCTTCTGGATCGCCATCACGCCCGTGCTGGTGGGCACCGCGCTGGCGCTCGCCGAGACCGGCCGCTTCGAGCTCTGGGTGGCGCTGGCCACGCTCGCGGGCTCGGTGCTCATGCAGGTGATCACCAACCTGCAAAACGACGTGGGCTACACCGTGCGCGGCGCCGAGCGGGTCTCGCGCACCGGCCTGCCGCGCGCCACCGCGCGGGGCTGGATCACGGTGCGCCAGGCGCGCGGCGCCATGCTGCTCGCGGCCGGGGTGGCAATGCTCATCGGCCTGCCCCTGATCGCGCGCGGCGGCTGGCCGGTGCTGGTGATCGGCCTGTCCTCGATGATCGCCGCCTACTCGTACATGGGCGGGCCGCGGCCGATCGCCTACACGCCGCTGGGCGAGCTCATGGTGCTGGTGTTCTTCGGCCTGGTGGCAGTGGGCGGCACCTACTACCTCCAGGCGGGCCAGTTGTCGTGGATCGCGTTGGCCGGCGGCGGCGCGCTGGGCCTGCTGGCCGCGGCGGTGCTGGCGGTCAACAACTACCGCGACCGCGCCCACGACGCCGAGGTCGGCCGCCGCACCCTGGCGGTGGTGATGGGCACGCACGGCTTCGAGCGTCTGTACGCGCTGATGATGCTGGCGCCCTTCGCGGTGGTGGTGCTGCTGGCCGTCAGTTCCAGCGCGCGCCTGCCGCTGCTCATCAGCATCACCGTGCTGCCCGCCGCGCTGGGCCTGGTGCGCCTGCTGCCGCGCACCCAGGGCGCGGCCTTCAACGGGCTGCTGTTCTCCACCGTCAAGCTCGAACTCGTGTTCGGCGTGCTGCTCACTCTCGGCGCGCTGGTGCAGGCGGCGGTGGCGCGCGGCCTGCCGCTGGCGGGTTAGCGACAACCCGCGCCCGGCGCGCGCGGGGCCGCCGGTAAAATCGGCCATCCCCGCCCGCCCGCCGCCCTCCGGCGACCCCATGGACTCCGACGCCCCCAGCCCCGCCTACGACGCCCGCGCCAAGCAAAAGGGCGAGTCCAAGACCGCGCGCATCCCCATCAAGGTGGTGCCGGCCGAGGTGCTCAAGAAGCCCGAGTGGATCCGCGTCAAGGCGGGCTCGCCCAGCACGCGCTTCTACGAGATCAAGAACATCCTGCGCAGCCAGAAGCTGGTCACGGTGTGCGAGGAAGCGAGCTGCCCGAACATCGGCGAGTGCTTCGGCAAGGGCACGGCGACCTTCATGATCATGGGCGACAAGTGCACCCGCCGCTGCCCCTTCTGCGACGTGGGTCACGGCCGCCCCGACCCGCTCGACACCGAGGAGCCGCGCAAGCTGGCCGAGACCATCGCCGCGCTCAAGCTGCGCTACGTGGTGATCACCAGCGTCGACCGCGACGACCTGCGCGACGGCGGCGCGCAGCACTTCGTGGACTGCATCCGCACGGTGCGCGAGCGCTCGCCCGACACGCAGATCGAGGTGCTGGTGCCCGACTTCCGCGGCCGCCTGGACCGCGCCCTGGCCATCCTGGAAGCCTGCCCGCCCGACGTGATGAACCACAACCTCGAGACCGTGCCGCGCCTGTACAAGGAAGCGCGGCCGGGATCGGACTACGCGCATTCGCTCAAGCTGCTGCAGCAGTTCAAGCACAAGGTGCCGGGCGTGCCCACCAAGAGCGGCCTGATGGTGGGCCTGGGCGAGACCGACGACGAGATCCTGGCCGTGATGCGCGACCTGCGCGCGCACGAGGTCGACATGCTCACCATCGGCCAGTACCTCGCGCCCACCAACCACCACCTGCCGGTGCGCCGCTACGTCCACCCCGACGTGTTCAGGATGTTCGAGCGCGAGGCCGCGGCGATGGGCTTTTCACACTGCGCCAGCGGCGCCCTGGTGCGCAGCAGCTACCACGCCGACCAGCAGGCGCACGCCGCCGGCGTGCTGGCTTAGTCACGCGGGCGCCTCACTCCAGCCGATAGGCTGAGTGACACGCGACGCAGGTCGCGGTGAGCTCGGCAAGACCGGCCATCGGCGACATGCCGAGCCGCCGCTCGGCCGGGGCGGCCGCCTCGTCGAACCGTGCTTCGGCCAGCGCCTGCTGGATCTGCTGAACCGCGAGCAGGATCGCGGATTCTCGCCCAAGCGATCACGCCGCGACTGTCAGGCGCATCACCGGCTGCGCGGGGCTAGCGGCGGACACGGCGCGTAGACTGGACCGATCATGGTCCCTCCAGGTTCGCCGCGACCAAGCTCGCGGCCGCCTCCATCCCGCCCGGCCGCGGCGCGCTCCCAATGCACCACCTGCGGGCCTGCGGCGCACGGCCCCGTGCGGACCCTCTGCACCAGCCCGGACGCAGTGCGCCGGGTGTTGGTGGTCGATGCCTCGCCCCTGAGCCGCGCGGGCATCGTCGCGCTCGTGCAGCGCATTCGGGGCAGCGTCGTCGTCGGGGAAGCCGACAGTGTGGCCACGGCGCGCGCCGCCCTGCAGGAGATCGAAGAGCCCGACCTCGTGGTCCTCGGGCTAGAACATGCCGGCGACGCTGCGCTATCCGACCTCGACCTCCTGCGCGCCGGTCACCCGGGCCGACGCGTCGCCTTGCTCGTGCCCGCCGTCTCGACGCGCTGGCTGCGCCAGGCGCTGGGGCACGGCGCGCTGGCGTACCTCTCGAAGCAGTGCTCGCTGGCGGCGCTGGAAGCCAAGCTCGCGGCCGCGCTCGAGGGCCGGCGCGCCACCTGCGATCCGCACCGCCCGACCTCGCCCGCCCCCACACCCGCGCCGCGCGCGCGCATGCGCGCCGCTGCGCCGGGCGTGGCGCTGTGCGCCGGTGCGCCGGGCGTGGCGCCGTGCGAGCCCGAGGCACTCACTCTGCGCGAACGCGAAGTGCTGGAACTCGTCGGCCAGGGCTGCTCCAACCAGGAGATCGCCGCTCGCCTCGGGCTGGCGACGGGGACGGTCAAGGTCCACTTGAAGAACATCTTCCGCAAGCTCGGGCTGCGCTCGCGGGTCGATGCTGCGCTGTGGACGGTTGGCCGCGGAGCCGAAGGCACTGGCGCCGCGCCTTAGGGGCGACCCGCCAGGCCCCCCAGGCACCCAGTCCCAAAGCTGTGCTGTGCGCCGCGCCACAGACGGCCAGCGCCTGGCCGGAGCATGCTGCTGGTCAGCCTTGTTGCTCAGGAGTCGCCGTGCAGCCCGCCCGCCGCTTTCACCTGGTCTTCTCGCTCCTGATGGGCGCGATGATGATCTCGCTGATGACCTTCGTGATCACCGCCGTGAACATCGGCTTCGCGGACCGCTTCGTCGCCCATTGGACGCGCGCCTTCCTGATCGCCTACCTGGTGGGCGTGCCGGTCATCTTCTTCCTGGCGCCAGTGGCCAGAAAGCTCACGGCAAGGCTGCTGGGCGTGCCTCTGCCGCAGCACTAGCCCCGCGCTAGCCGGGCATCACGTCGGCGCGCGCCGCGCCGCCTTGGCTCTTGGCGTAGACCACGCCGAGCACGATGCCGTAGATCAGGTGCAGCATCAGCGTGGCCATCATCGCCATCACGCCCAGCTTCATGGCAAACAGGCCGTGGCCGGCCAGCGGCATGAACAGCACCATCATCGCCAGCCAGGCCAGCACGCCGAACACCGCGCCCTTCACCACCGCGCCGCCGGGCAGCGCGCTCTGGAGGATCGAATACAGGATGCCCCAGGCCACCGTGCCGATCGCGAAGTGCCCCACCCAGCCCGCGATCATCGGCAACTGCTGGCCGGTGGCGGCGTCGGCCAGGTGCACGATGTCGCCGATCGGGTTCACCTCGGGCATCAGCCCCATCGCGTGCTTCATCATCATCAGCACCGAGAGCACGACGGTGGCTGCGAAACCTGCGGTCAGACCAGACTTGATGCTCATGGAGCCTCCTGGGCAAGCGCGGCGGTGGCTACGCGCGGCGGCCGCGGGTGTGCGGGCGCGGCGATCATGCGTGCGGCCCGTGGCACGCCACAAGCGCGGCAACTTCCAGCGTGGGTCAGCGACCGCGGCTCAGAACTCGGTCACCAGCGTGTCGGGCCGGTCGCCGCGGCGCGGCTTGGGCGCGGTGCGCGCCG
>DAOTEJ010000028.1:0-20312 GCA_035454085.1 Burkholderiaceae bacterium
TCGTAGTAGGCCCACCAGGAGCCGAGCGCGATGCCCAGGGTCAGGAACACCCAGGCCATCGTGGTCCAGGGTCGCGTCCAGCGCGCCCACGCGGCGTCGAGGCGGCCGCCCATGAGCGCCGCGATCGCGAAGGCGAAGGGCACGGCGAAACCCACGTAGCCCATGTACAGCATGGGCGGGTGGAAGATCATTCCCGGATCCTGCAGCAGCGGGTTCAGGTCGCGGCCCTCGGGCGCGGCCGGGAACAGCCGGTCGAAGGGATCCGAGGTCGTGAGCGTGAAGAGGATGAAACCCGCCGACACCAGACCCAGGGTGCCGATCACCCGCGCCACCATCTCGCGCGGCAGGTGGCGCGAGAAGAACGCCACGAGGCTGGTCCACCACGCGAGCATCAGCGTCCACAGCAGGATCGAGCCCTCGTGCGAGCCCCAGGTGGCCGACAGCTTGTAGTACCAGGGCAGCAAAGAGTTGGAATTGGTGGCGACGTTCTGCACCGAGAAGTCGCTCACGTAGAACGACCACATCAGGCAGCCAAAGGCCAGGGTCACGAACATCGCCTGGGCCTTGGCCGCCGGGCGAGCCAGGTCCATCCACGGGCCGATGCCGCGCGCGGCGCCGACGATGGGAAGCACGCCCTGCAACAGGGCGATCAGCAGGGCAAGGATGAGGGCGAAGTGGCCGATCTCGGGAATCATGGTGGGTCTCCGCGCTCGCCTACTGGACCTTGAGGGACTTCTGCGCCTTGTGCGCCTGCTCGACCGCGTGCGCGGCCTCGGGCGGCATGTAGTTCTCGTCGTGCTTGGCGAGCACCTCGGTGGCCATGAAGGTGCCGTCCGCTCCGAGCTTGCCCTGGGCAACCACGCCCTTGCCCTCCTTGAACAGGTCGGGAAGGATGCCGCTGTAGCTCACTTTCACAACGTGCGCGGTGTCGGTGACGCGAAAGCTCACCATCACACCATCGCGCTTGACGCTGCCCTCCTCCACCAGGCCGCCGACGCGGAACGCGCGGCCCTTGGGGGCTTCGTTGGCCGCCACCTGGCTGGGCGAAAAGAAGAACACGAGGTTTTGCTGAAAGGCCGACATGACCAGAGCCACGGCCACGCCGATCACGGCCAGCCCGCCCAGGATCATGGCCAGTCGCTTGTGACGAGCCTTCATCGCTTTGACTCCGCTTGGATGCGCGTGCGCAGTTCACGCGCGATTTCAGACTTGGCGCGGGCGCGGCGCGTCCGCAGCAACACGAACTCGGCGGCGAGCACCGCCACCGTCATGCCGTATGCCCCCCAGACGTAGAAGCCGTAGCCTCCCATCGCCCAGAAGTTTTCCCAGCTGCCCCACTGCATCAGAGCGCTCCCTTGTCGCTGAGTTCGCGCACCCAGTCGGTGCGCTTTTCGCGCTCGAGGATGATCGAGCGCACCCGGGCCAGAGAGGCCGCGATACTGTACATCCAGAAGGCGAGCGCCATGACCAGCATCCCCGTGAGCATGGTGGTTGCCATGGTCGGGGCCTTGGTCAGGCTCACCGAGGCGCCCTGATGCAGCGTGTTCCACCACTTCACCGAGAAGTAGATGATGGGCACGTTGATCACGCCGACGATGGCGATGATGGCGCCGGCGCGATCGGCACGACGCGCATCGTCGATCGCCGCCTGCAGAGCGATGAAACCCAGGTAGAGGAAGAGCAGGATCAGCTCGGAGGTCAGGCGCGCGTCCCACACCCAGTAGGCACCCCAGGTGGGCCGGCCCCAGAAGGCGCCCGTCCACAGCGCGATGAAGGTCATCAAAGCCCCGGTGGGCGCAATCGCGCTGGCCATCATCGACGACAGCCGCGTGTTGAAGGCAATGCCGATGGCCGCCCAGAAGGCCATGATCACGTAGAGGAACATGGACATCCAGGCCGAGGCCACGTGGATGTAGATGATCCGGTAGGAGTCGCCCTGGGTGGCGTCGGTGGGCGCCACGAAGAAGCCGAGATACACGCCCCAGGCGGCGAGCGCCGCGGCGGCCACGGCGAACCAGGGGATGAGCTTGCCGGCCAGGGGATAGAACACCTGGGGCGAGGCGAAGCGGAACAGGCTGGAGCGGGGCGCGTTCATGTCGCGTCGGGCAGGAACCGAAGGTGGGCGGCCAGGGCCGCGTTGGGAAGGGTGGCGCGCATCATTCCGCCGCCACCCGCAGGGCCGCCGCCACCGCCCAGGGGGTGAGTGCGGCCGAGAACAGGAAGATGGCGCCGACGATCAAAAAATAGGCGGTCGAATCGATCGACGCCGCGCTCGCCTCCACCGCTCCGGCACCGAAGATCAGCACGGGGATATAGAGGGGCAGGACCAGCAGCGAGGTTAACACGCCCCCTCCCCTGACCCCGAGCGTCAGCGCCGCGCCCACCGCGCCGATCAGCGACAGCACGGGCGTGCCCACCAGCAGCGAAGCCGCCATCACCAGGGTCAGCTCGGTGCCGAGGTTGAACATGACCCCGAACACGAGCGAGACGACGGTGAGCGGCAGGCCCGTCACCAGCCAGTGCGCCACGGCCTTGCCCAGCACGATGAGCGGCAGCGGCTCGGCCGACAGCAGCATCTGCTCGAGCGTGCCGTCGGCGTAGTCGTTGGCGAACAGGCGCGGCAGCGACAGCATGGCCGCGAGCAGCGCCGCGACCCACACCACGCCGGGAGCGATCGCGCGCAGCAGATTGGGCTCGGGTCCCACGCCCAGCGGCACCAGGGTGACCACGACCACGAAGAAGAACAGCGTGTTCAGGACATCGGACTTCTGCCGCATGGCCAGCAGCAGGTCGCGGCGCACCACGTTGCCCACGAGCCCGCTCACGCCGGCACCTCCTGGAAACTGTCCTCGGGGCGCGTGAGCGCGCTGCCCTGGCCGAGTTCGACGCGCTGGATTGCTCCGGCGTCGATCGGCACTTCCTGGTGCGTGGTCAAGGCGACCAGGCCGCCCGCCCGGACATGCCCGGCCACGAGCCGCGACAGATCCGCCACGCCACGCAAGTCGAGCGCGGTGAAGGGCTCGTCGAGGATCCACAGCGGAGTGGCCGCGCTCAGGTACAGCCGCGCGAGCGCCACGCGGCGTCTTTGGCCCTGCGAAAGGGCGCGCGCCATACGCTCCTCAAAGCCGGTCAACCCGACCCGGGCCAGCGCCTCGTCGGCCTGCAACTCGCTCACCGGGTTGGCGGCGAGCGCGCAGTTGACGATCAGGTTCTCGCGTACCGAGAGCTCGTCCTTCACGCCGTTGAGGTGGCCGATGTAGACGAGCTCGCGCCAGTAGTCCTCGCGCAGGCGGCGGATCGGCTGGCCACCCCAGCAGACCTCGCCGGCGGCGGGCTGCATCAGGCCGCACAGCAGGCGCAGCAGGCTGGTCTTGCCGGTGCCGTTGGGCCCGGCCACCCGCAGCAGCGTGCCGCGCTCCACGCGCAAATCCAGCCCGGAAAAGAGGACTCGGTCGCCGCGGACGCACTCGAGTGCGTGGGCTTCAAGCATGCTGGCGGGCCGCCGGGTTGAGCACGGTCTGGATGGGTTGATTCGACTGCGCGCGAGTGTAACGGCAGGGGGAACGCCCCCTCGGTAGGGGTAAGCCCCGCTTCGCTTGGCGCAGGTCAATCCGGCGTCAGAAAGACCAAGGGCGCCCGTGAAGGCGCCCTTGATTCGAGCACTGGGAGCGGGCCTACCAGGCCTTCCACACCATCGAAAGACCGAACACGTTGGTGTTGTAGTTCGGCTGCCCGATGCCGGTGAGCCACGGCGAACCGCCCGAGGCCCAGGGCGTGTAGCCCACGTTCCAGTCCGAGCCCTGGTAGCTCTGGTACCAGTAGTTCGCCTTGAGCGCCAGCGTGGGCGAGAACTGCCACGCGCCCCAGACCTGCACCGAGTTCTGCCGGTAGTCGTTGTCCGGGAAGGGCGTGAGCGCACTGTTGAGCGAGTAGGTCTCGGTGCCCTTGTTGTAGACGTACTGGATGCCGGTGCTGAACTTCCCGCCCTGAGGCTTGTACTGGCCGCCGAGGCCGAAGCTCGAGAACTTGTTCTTCGAGTCGGTATTCCACAGACCTGCGGCCAGGCCGTTCGTGGCGGTGTTGCCCCACTGGCTCTGGTCCAGGGCCGAGAAGCTGGCGAAGGCGAACATCGACCAGTCCTGGCTTGGCGTGAACTGCCCGTCGAGCGTGTAGGCCTGCTTCTTCGACGAGGTCAGGCCCAGGCACTGCGGCGAGATGCCCGGCGCGATCGCGCTGTCGTAGGCCCCGCCGCACGCCGGCCCCTGGTACTGGCGGCTGGCCACGTCGGCCACGAACTGCAGCGCGAAGGTCTCGATGGGATTGAACGAGAGCGTTCCCTTGAGCAGGTTCTGGTTGTAGTCGGCCACCCAGTACTGGCGCAGCGAGGGCGTGTCGTTGAGCTGCACGGTGGTCTCGGGGCTGACGGGGCTGCCCGTGAGCGGGTACGGCGGCACGCCGCGCGAGGTGTACTCGGCGCCGGTGGCCTTGCTGAAAACGTACTTCAGGCTGCCTCCCACCAGGGCGTTGCCGCGCGAGAGCAGTTCCGCACCGTAGGAATTGATCGTCTGGTCGGCCCGCATGAACTGGTTGGCCTGCGAGTACTCGGTCTTCTGGTACTGGTACCAGCCACGCAGCTTGGCCTGACGCGCCAGACGGTAGTCGCCCTCGAGCACGAGGCGGTTGAGCTCGTAGTCGGGCACCATGTTGAAGCGCACGTTGGTGCCGATGCTGGTGCCGGTCTGCGAGGTCGCGTAGCGGTTCTGCGGCGAGTCGTTGCTGCGATCGAGGTAGTGATAGTTGGCGCGCAGTCCGACGTCAGCCCAGGGCCGCGAGGTCAGGGTCAGGTCGACCAGGGTCTGCGCGGTCTCGGCGTCGAGGTTGGTCAGCCGCACGATGGGCGTGGCCGGCACGGTGGCCGTGGCCGGCGTGATCCCCGTGCCCGGCACCGTGTTCCAGGGCGAGACCACGTAGTCGCTGTCCTGCTTGCCCCAACCGTACGAGGCCGTTCCCGTGAGCTGGGTGGCGGGCATGAAGGCCCACGCGAAGGTGCCTGCGACCTGGCTGTACTGGTTGTCTGGCTGCAGGCTCACCACCTGTACCGTGGCGGGCGTGCCCGCCTGCTGGAAGGTGTAGCCGTCGCCGGTGACCTTGTTGGAGTAGGTCGACAGGTAGTAGTTGACGTCGGCCTGCAGCGTGTCGCCGGTGTAGCGGAAGCCGGCGGTGAGCTGGTTTTGCGTGCCGTCGACCGGCGTGGGCGCGAGGTAGCCCGAGTTGCCGGTGTTGAGGCCACCCAGGCGGGTGCCGTTCATGGTCTGGTAGTTGACGTCGACGTAACCCTGCCAGGCGCGCAGGAAGTCGAACGAGCCGCCGGCCTTGTAGAAGTCGCGGTCGACCTTGACTTCATAAGGCAGCATGAAGCGTGCGTTGGCTGCCAGCGGGTTGGCGTTGGCACTGCCGGTCGGGTAACCCGGCACCAGCAGCAGGTCGCGCGAGCCCGGATTGATGTAGGGCGAGCGCGCCTCGTTGCTGATGGCGTTGCTCAACTGGTCGAACTCGCCGTAGGCCCGCCAGGTGCCCTGCTTGCCGACATCGGCACCGAGCTGGCGCGAATCCAGCCCGAGGTTCCAGCCCCACAGGTTCCAGTAGCTGCCGCTGCCCGCGTTCAGGCCACCGAAGTTGCCGTTGACGTTGGCGTAGGCCCCCTTGTCGGTCAGGCCGGTCCACTGGCCGAACTTGTAGCTGTCGCTCGTGTTGTAGAGGATCCCCAACTCGAGGTTGTTGGTGGCGTAGGGCGTCATGTCGGCATTGCCGTACAGCGGCACCTGCAGCAGGGGCTGCGCCAGGGCCGTGCCCGACACGCAGGCCGCGGCCACGGCCAGGGCGAGTCGCCCGCGACGCAGGACGAGGTTCTTCTTCATGCTCATGTCGATCTCCTCTCGTCTCGATCAGCGGAAGAACACGTAGCCGGACGGGTGGTTCGACCCGTGGATCTTGCCGTGGCAGGCCAGGCACGAACCGTTGGCGACGTTGCTGGTGCCGCTGGCACTGCCTCCGCCACCCGGCAGGTTGGAGCCGCTGTATTGCCGGCCGCGGTGGCTGCCCGACTCATGGCACTGCTGGCACAGCATGGGGGCGCGGGCCACGAGCAGCGGCGCAACATTCGAGCCGTGCGGGGTGTGGCAGTTGACGCAGCTCTCCTGCACTGGCAAGTGCTGCCACAGGTACGGGCCGCGCTTGTCGGCGTGGCAGGTGAAGCAGGTCTGGTTGATGGTCTGCTTGACCATCTGTGCCGGGGCCACCGAGCCGTGCGGCGCGTGGCACGAGCTGCACGGCATCCAACCGGTCTGCATGGGGTGCGTCGAGGTCTTCATGGTCTCGGCGCGCACGTTCTTGTGGCAGTCGAAGCACACGCCCGCCTGGGTCTGGGCGACCAGCACCTGGTCCTTGGCGGCGTGCACCTTGTGGCAGTCCACGCAGGCCACGTCGCTGCGGTCGTGAGCGCTGCCCTTCCAGTGGATGCGCGAACTGCCCTTGTGGCAGGACTCGCAGGGCGCGTTCTTCTCGGGCGCCGAGGCCGTCTTCCAGTTCAGGGCGGGCTTGGCCTTGGCCGGATCCTTCAGGTGCGCGTCGGCGTTGCCGTGGCAGGCGACGCAGTCGAGCCCGCTGCCGAAAGGCGTGCGCGCGTCGGCCTTGACGCCGTGGCGCGACTTGGAAATCTGCTCGTAGGCCGCCTGGTGGCAGGTGGCGCAGACGGGCTGCGCGCCGGCGGGCGCGGCCTGCGCCGCGACCAGGCCCGGCAGGGCGATCAGCGCCATGCACAGGACTTGAAGGAACCGCTTGATCATGTGGACTCTCCCTGAGTGCGCCACGCAGGCCGGGCAGGCCGGACTCGCGTCCGCACGCCCCTCTCTTGCTGGCGTGCCGATGCTCTCGGGTTTACCCCTTAGGGGCAACCCCATATGCCACCAAGGATCGAGTTTGTTGCGTCGCCGCGACCGTGACCCGCGGTGGGAAAACCGGCGCGCCGGCAACATCCACCGGAAAGAAAAAGGGCCGCCAGATTGGCGGCCCCCGAAGGACATCGAGCTTCGATCAGAACCGGTAGGTGCCGATCAGCCAGAAGATGTTGACGTTGTACTGCGGGAACGCGCTCACGCCGCTGAGATAGCTCGTGGTCGTGGTGGTCGGGTTGGGCGGCGGGGGCGCCGTGTAGCGGAAGTTGTCCCACTGGATGTCGCTGTAGGCGTACTTCTGATACGTGTAGCCGCCGCTGAGGCTCCAGTTGCGGGTGAAGGCCCAGTCGCCGCGCAGGTTGAGCGAGTTCAGGTTGTAGTTCGGGTAGGCGGTGATGGGCACCGGCGCGCCGAAGTTGTTCTGCGATACGAAGTCGGCCGAGCCGTCCTGCTGCGTGTACATGTACGACGCGGTCAGCTTCAGGGTCTCGCTCAACGGGTACACCAGGGCCGCGCCGAGCAGGTAGTTGCGATCGCGGTTGGTGTTGTTCCAGTTGTAGTTGCTCGAGTTCGGCGGAGCGAACGGGTCGTACGCGCCCGGCGCGGTCAGGTTGCTGATCGAGCGGTGGTAGGCCTCGTAGGTGACCTGTTCGTAGTCCGCGAAGAACGACACTTGCGGCGACTTGGGCGCACCGAAGTTGACCGAGGCGTAGTACTCCTGACGCTTGTCGCTGGTGCGGCCGAGGACGATGTCCTTGTAGTTGTTGTCCTTCCAGATGCCTTCGAGCGAGAAGCTGCCCACTTCGCCGATCGGCATGTCGAAGCCCAGCTTGAACAGGTTCTGGTCGAGGTTCGACGCGTCGAAGGTCGAGGTGAAGCGCTGCAGGAACAGCGGGTCGCTCGGGCCGGTACCAACGTTGCCGAGGACGAAGTTGGAGCGACGGCGGTTGTAGGTGTACTTCGCCCAGATCGCCGAGTCGGCGAACATGGTGTTGCGGTACTGCAGCGTGAAGGCCTGGTTGGTGGTGTCGTCGTACGGGTAGTCCTCGCGCGAGAGGTTGTTCCAGTCGTAGCCGGCCATGACCCGGTTGTTCGGAAGAAAGCGCCACCAGACCTCGGCACCGGCATTGTTGCGGGTCGACTGGTAGTACGCCGATTCGCAGGGCAGGCCGCCGCAGGCGATGTTGCCGCCGGGGGGCAGGCCGGTGGTCGGCGCGTTGTAGATCACGTCGGGCGATTCGTTCGAACGGTCGTAGTAGTTGTAGTAGACCTTGGTGTCGACCGTGGCGGTCGGCACGGCGGTCCACGCCAGCGCGAACGTGGTGTTCTTCTGCTCGCCGTTGTAGGTCAGCGTGTTCGGGTTGGTCGGCGAGGACGCGCCGTTGGTGCCGTTGAGCGCCCGCGTGGCCAGCGCCACCGAGTTCTCGGTGGTGGCGTAGGTGAAGCGCGCCGACAGCGTGGAGCGCAGCGGCAGGTTACGCAGCGAGCCGTTGGCGCTGACCTTGAAGTAGTCGTTGGTCGGCGCCTCGAAGGTCTGGTCCAGGCCGTTGCCGAAGTAACCGTTGACCCACTGGAAGGTCCCGTTGTTGTTCTCGAACTTGCTCCACAAGGCAGCGACCGAGAAGACCATGTCGCGCGAGGCGTAGCCACCCTCGACCGTGAAGTTGTTGGTCGTGTAGTTGACCGGCCCGGCCAGGTCGATGAAGCCGTTGCCCGGGCTCGTGCCCTGCGCGGCGGCGTAGAGCTTGTTGCCGTCGAACTGGACCTGATTGAAGTCGAAGCGCCCGTACCACGGCGTGAGCGACTTCCACTCGGCCTCGGCGCCGTAGATGCGGCGGTCGTACTTCATGTCGTACGAGGTCCACGGCGGCACGTTCGAGTTGCCGGCCGGGAAGCGGCCCAGCATGGTGCTTTCGGTCGGGTTCACGTACGGGCTGCGCGCACCGTAGGGGCCAAAGCCGAAGTTGTGGGTCAGCCAGTTGGTGTACAGGCGGGCGCTGAACAGGTTGTACATGCCGCCGCGCAGGTCGACGTACATGTCGTCGCGGCCGATGTTCTCACCGTAGCCCTTGGCCCAGTAGGCGTCGCTGCGGCCGTTCAGGCCGAAGTAACCGGCGGCGCCGTTGGACAGGTCCTGGTACTCGTTGAGATAGGCCGCGTCGAGCGTGTCCTTCTTTTGGGTGTACATGCCGCCCAGGCCGATGAAGCCGTCGAGCAGCTTGAACTCGCTCTGCGCATACGCCGGCAGTGCGAAGGCGTTGGCGACGAGGATGGCGATGATCTTGCGGTTCATGACTGTCTCCTATCCCTATCGCGTGAGGAACTTGCCACGATTGGCCGGCGCATTCGAGCCGTGGATCGCGTTGTGGCAGTTCAGGCAGGACCGCGCGATGAAGCGGGTGTTGGAGGCGCCACCGGTGCTGGCCGTGCCCGGCTGCGGGAAGCCCTGGTTACCCGAGTAGATCGTGCCGGGGTGACGCGACCAGTCGTGGCAGTCCTGGCAGAGGTTGGGAACCTTCTCGTTGAGCAGGTTGTTGTGCACCGAGCCGTGGGGCTGGTGGCACGAGAGGCAGTTTTCCTGAACCGCGGGGTGCTGGAACACGAACGGCCCGCGCTTGTCGGCGTGGCACGACAGGCACTGGTCGTTCACCGACTCGCTCTTGAGCATCTTGGGCGAGAGCGCACCGTGCGGGTTGTGGCAGTCGGAGCAGGCCACCTTGCCCTCGATGATCGGGTGGTGCGAGGCCTTGAGGATCTGGCCGCGGACCTGGGCATGGCAGGAGTTGCAGGTCTGGTATTCGAGCGCGCGCTGGGTGGTCACGAAGGGGCCAATGCGCGGCGCGGTGCCCTTGCCGTGGATGCTGTGGCAGCTACCGCAGGTCACGTCGTTGAGGCCGTGCTTGCCCGAGTCCCAGAAGGTGAGCTGGCGCGCCTGCTGGTGGCACTTCAGGCACACCGCGTTCTGCTCGCCCGCCGGTTGGGTGCGCGCGAAGGTCATGGGCGGCTTGGCCTTGGTCGGGTCCTTCAGGTGCGCCGACACATCGCCGTGGCAGGCTGCGCACTCGGCGTTAAGCGCCGCCGGAGTGCCCTTGGCGCCCCTGGCTGCGTGCGGCCCCTTTTCGAAGGTGTTGACGTATTCCTGGTGGCAGGTCGCGCAGATTTGCGCGCTGGCCGCCGAGGGGGCCGGTTGCTGTGCGGCCGCATTCGCCGCGAACATCGCGGCCAAGCTTGCGCACACGCCGGCGATAAAGGCCCTAACTCGCATGTGAATCTCCTGTCTGGATCTTTTCGGGGCTTACCCACGCCGCAGCGGCCTGCGCGGCAGTCCAGCACGACAGAAGAGACTTCAGACCCCGAGAGTCGGAACAGGCCAGTGGCGGCCAATCCCTACCTTCCCTCCCAGCGCCCTTCTTCTGTGTGACGGGTGCGCTTTGTTGCAGACCGAAAAACGGTTCAGCGGATGATGGGATACCCCTAGGGGGTTCCACAAGCGCTCAGTGCGCGGGCGAGACAGCCGGGTTTGATCTACTGCAAAGGAGGTATCGATGGCGAGCGCACCGCCCGCTCCAGGATGGCACCGGTCATGCGCCGGAAGATGAACAGATGCGCGGGCGCCAGCGCGTACCAGTAGAGCAGGCCCCACACGCCCTGCGGGTGCCAGTAGGCGGTCTCGGTCAGGCGCGTGCCGCCCTCGGGCAAGGGTTCGAGTTCGAACTCGAGGACGCCCGCGCCGGGAGCGCGCATGCCGAAGTTGAGCGTCAGGCGCCGCTCGGGCTCGAGCCCCACCACCGTCCAGTAGTCCACCGCGTCGCCCAGGCGCAGTTCGGTCGGGTGGCGCCGGCCGTGGGTGAAGCCCGGGCCGCCCACCAGCCAGTCCAGCGCCTCGCGCAGCCACCACAGGAAGTTCATCGTGAAGTAGCGGTTCTCTCCCCCCAGGGTGCAGAGCACGGCCCAGACGCGGGCCGGACTCGCCGGGCCGCTGGAGGCGCCGCTCGCCTTCTTGGCGTAGTAGGCGTAGTCGTGACGGAAGGCCCGGAACGGGAAGGCGCCCTCGGTCCAGCGCCCCGCGACCGCCTGCTGCCTCTCGGCCTCGAGCGCAGTGGCCACCGCCTCCCGGAAGTTCAGCAGGTGCTGCGGCACCAGGGCTCGCAGCGGCGCGTCGCGCGCCGGGATGTCGGACTTGAGGCCGCCGATCAGCGCCCGCCCGATGGCCGCCGGCACCGAGGTCACCAGCCCCAGCCAGTAAGACGAGAGCGTCGGCGTCAGCACCGGTACCCGGATGATGCGCGGCCTGCGGCCGACGGCCTCGCCGAACTCGCGCATCATCGCCTCGTAGCTCATGTAGTCGGGGCCGCCCGCGTCGTAGACGCCGGGCGGCAATCCGGGCGCCGCCAACAGGTAGGTCAGCAGGTTGGGCAACGCGATCGGCGAGGACTTGGACTGCACCCAGCGCGGGGTGAGCATCACCGGCAAGTGATAGACGAGGTCGCGCATCACCTCGTAGGCCGCCGATCCTGGCCCGACAATGATGCCCGCGCGCAGTTCCACCGTCGGGATCCCGCTCGCCGCCAGCAGCCGGCCGGTCTCCTGGCGCGAGAGCAGATGATCGGAGTCCGCCCCCTCGGGGATCAGCCCGCCCAGATAGACGATGCGCTGCACTCCTGCCGCACGGCAGGCCTCGGCCACGTGGCGTGCCGCCTCACGATCGAGTTCGACGAAGTGCCGGCCCGCGGCCATCGAGTGCACCAGGTAGTACACCGTGGCCACACCTGTCAGGGCGGGCACCAGGGTCTCGGGGCGCAGCACGTCGGCCTCGGCGATCTCGGCCCCTGCCCAACCGCGCGCCTGCAGCACCTTGGCGCTGCGGCCGATCGCCCGCACGGGCAGGCCGGCCTCGAGCAGCGCCGGCACCAGATGCGTTCCGACGTAGCCGGTGGCGCCGACCACGGCCACCCGGCCGGAGGCCGTTCGCTCAGGGTTCGAAGAGGAGGCGGTGTTCATCGCGCCGGATCATCGGCTGCGCACCGCGCCCCGGCAAGCCTGCGGCGGAAATGTCCCCGCCCTGCCAGGCCCTAATAGCGGCCGTGCTGCTTGTAGATGTAGTTGGACAGTTCGTACTGCTGCACCGACAGGCGCCGCTGGATGGCGTGGGTGGCGCGCAGGATGCCGCGCATCACGCGATAAACGATCTGCGGATGGCGCTCGATTTCGGACTCGAGCGCGGAGCGGCTGAGCACCAGGGCCGTGGTCGGCCCCATCGCCACCAGCGAGGCGTAGCGCACCGTGCCGTCGAGGAAGCTCAGCTCCCCGGCCAGATCGCCGGCGGTGAGGGTG
Source organism: Burkholderiaceae bacterium (assembly GCA_035454085.1). Classification (GTDB taxonomy): domain Bacteria; phylum Pseudomonadota; class Gammaproteobacteria; order Burkholderiales; family Burkholderiaceae_F; genus DAOTEJ01. The sequence continues at coordinate 12,288 of DAOTEJ010000028.1, forward strand.
TGCAGGGTCACCGGCTCGGTCTCGGCCGACTTGATCACGCCGAGTGCGCCCTGCACCACCGCGAACAGGCGATCGTCGCTGGTGCCCTCGTGGACCAGGACCTCGCCGTCCTTGAGGTGAGCCAGGCTCACGACGCTGGCGAAGTCGCGGCACTGCTCGTCGCTCAGTTCGGTGGCCAGCTTGGAGGCGCGCAAGGCGGTGTAGTTGTCGGTGCTCATGGTCGGCGACGCCCGGGAAGCTTCGATGGGGGATCGCGATTATCGCCAAGCCGCCGCGCAGCGTCGCTTGGCCTAGCGCAAACGTCGCGCTTCGAGCGCCTCCGGCGGTGTAACGCCATCCGTTACTAGCCTTGTCGGCGTGCAGCGAATTCGACGCTTTCTCGTCAGCTCTGGCGGGCGCTTGACGCGCGTCAACCGCCCAGCGCCGCAAAGGAGAAGCATCCGCGCAACTGGCCGTGGCTCCTGCTGCCGCAGGGGCCGGCGAGCCCACCAAGACCGACCCTTACGGGAGATACACCATGATCGAGACCACGTACGACGTGATGCGCCGGCAGGGCATCTCGCGGCGGAACTTCCTCAAGTTCTGCTCCCTGACGGCCGCTTCGCTGGGCCTGGGAGAAGCCGGGGCGCAGGAAATCGCCAAGGCGATGGAGACCAAGCCGCGCACGCCGGTGATCTGGCTGCACGGGCTCGAGTGCACCTGCTGCACCGAATCCTTCATCCGCAGCTTCCACCCGCTGGTCAAGGACGTCGTGCTGTCGATGATCTCGCTGGACTACGACGACACGCTTCAGGCGGCCGCCGGCCACCAGGCCGAGGAGGCGCTCGAAGCCACGATCAAGAAGTACAAGGGCAACTACCTGCTGTGCGTCGAGGGCAACCCGCCCCTGTTCGACGACGGCATCAACTGCATTCCGGGCGGCAAGCCCTTCGTCGAGAAGCTCAAGCACGTGGCCAAGGACGCCAAGGCCATCATCAGCTGGGGTTCGTGCGCGTCTTGGGGCTGCGTGCAGGCCGCCAAGCCCAACCCCACGCAAGCCGTGCCGGTGCACCGCGTGATCCACGACAAGCCCATCATCAAGGTGCCGGGCTGCCCGCCGATCCCCGAGGTCATGACCGGCGTGATCACCTACATGCTGACCTACGACCGCCTGCCGCCGATGGACCAGCAGGGTCGCCCGAAGATGTTCTACGGCCAGCGCATCCACGACAAGTGCTACCGCCGCCCCAACTTCGACGCCGGCCAGTTCGTCGAGAAGTTCGACGACATGGGCGCCAGGATGGGCTACTGCCTCTACAAGGTCGGCTGCAAGGGCCCGACCACCTACAACGCCTGCTCGACCATCCGCTGGAACGAAGGCCTGTCCTTCCCGATCCAGTCGGGCCACGGCTGCTTCGGCTGCTCCGAGGACGACTTCTGGGACAAGGGCTCGTTCTACAAGCACGAGACCACGATCCTGCCGCCGGGCTTCGGCGGCATCGAGGCGACCGCCGACAAGGTGGGCCTTACTGCGGCCGTGGCCGCCGGTGCCGCGATCGCGGCGCACGCAGCGGTCAGCGCCATCAAGCAGGCGCGGTCCAAGGACAACAACAAGGTCATGGGTGCGAAGGAGTAAGGACAAATGGCAACCAACACCACTCAAGCCGCGGGCGGCAAGCGCGTTGTCGTCGACCCCGTCACCCGCATCGAGGGGCACCTGCGCATCCAGGCAGTGCTCGACAACAAGAACGTGATCACCGACGCCATGTCCACCGGCACGATGTGGCGCGGCCTCGAGGTCATCCTCAAGGGCCGCGACCCGCGTGACGCCTGGGCCTTCGTCGAGCGCATCTGCGGCGTGTGCACGGGCATCCACGCCCTGGCAGCGGTGCGCGCGGTCGAGGACGCGATCGGCATCAAGATCCCCAAGAACGCGAACATCATCCGCAACCTGATGAACGCGACGCTGTACGCGCAGGACCACCTCACGCACTTCTACCAGCTGCACGGGCTCGACTGGATCGACGTGGTCAGCGCCCTCAAGGCCGACCCGAAGAGGACCTCCGAGATCCAGCAGTCGATCTCGAACCACCCGATGTCCTCGCCGGCGTACTTCCGCGACGTGCAGAACCGTCTCAAGAAGTTCGTCGAGAGCGGCCAGCTCGGCATCTTCGCCAACGCCTACTGGGGTAACCCGGCCTACAAGCTGCCGCCCGAGGTGAACCTGCTGGGCACGGTGCACTACCTCGAGGCCCTGGACTTCCAGAAGGAGATCGTCAAGATCCACACGATCCTCGGCGGCAAGAACCCGCACCCGAACTACCTGGTGGGCGGCGTGCCCGTGCCCATCAACGTGGACGAGACGGGCAGCGCGAGCGTGATGGTGAGCCAGGTCTACCTGAACTACATCCGCGACATCGCCAAGAACTCGATCGCCTTCATCGATCAGGTCTACCTGCCCGACCTGCTGGCCATCGCCGGCTTCTACAAGGACTGGGGCAAGATCGGCGGCGGCCTGTCGAGCAAGAACATCATGTGCTACGGCGACTTCCCCGAGATCGCCAACGACTGGTCGTCCAAGAGCCTGGCGATGCCCAACGGCATCATCCTCAACGGCAACCTCAAGGAGATCCAGGAAGTCGACCTGCGCGCGCCCGACCAGATCCAGGAATGGGTGACGCACAGCTGGTACAAGTATCCGGACGAGGCCGTCGGCCTGCACCCCTGGGACGGCGTGACCGACCAGAACTTCAAGCTCGGCAAGGGTACCGAGGGCACCAAGACCAACATCCAGTGGCTCGGGGCAGAAGAGAAGTACTCGTGGATCAAGGCCCCGCGCTGGAAGGGCAACGCGGTCGAGGTCGGTCCCCTGGCGCGCTACGTCCTGGCCTACGCCAAGGGCATCCCCGAGTTCAAGGAGCCGCTCGAGAAGTCGCTCAAGCAGCTCGACCTGCCGGTGGCCGCCGTGTTCTCGACCCTGGGCCGCACCCTGGCCCGCGGGCTCGAGGCCTCGTGGGCCGCGCACAAGATGCTGCAGTATGTCGACGAGCTGACCGCCAACATCAAGGCCGGCGACACGGCCACCGCGAACGTCGAAAAGTGGGAGCCCAGCACCTGGCCAACCCAGTGCAAGGGCGTGGGCTACTGCGAAGCGCCGCGCGGCGCGCTCGGCCACTGGGTCAAGATCCGCGACACGCGCATCGACACCTGGCAGGCCGTGGTGCCCACCACCTGGAACGCCAGCCCGCGTGACCCGAAGGGGCAGATGGGCGCGTACGAGGCCTCCCTGCTCGGCACGCCGATGGCGGTGCCCGACCAGCCACTCGAGATCCTGCGGACCATCCACAGCTTCGACCCGTGCCTGGCCTGCGCCACCCACGTGATCTCTCCCGAGGGAGAAGAGATCGTCAAGGTGCAGGTGCGCTGAAAGGAGCGGCCATGAAAGTCAACCATGTCACCGGCGAAGTGCTCGGTGGGCCGGTCAAGCCCATCTACGTGTACGAGGCGCCCGTGCGCTTCTGGCACTGGGCGATGGCCTTCATGATGGTGTTTCTCGTCGTGACGGGCTATCTGATCGGGGCGCCGCTGCCTTCCAACTACGGCGACACCTGGAACGAGTACCTGATGGGCAACATCCGCATGATCCACTTCATCGCGGGCATGCTCTTCACGGTGCTGTTCATCGTCCGGGTCTACTGGGCCATCGTCGGCAATCACCACGCCCGCGCGATCTTCATCCCGCCGGTGTGGTCGCTGTCGTGGTGGGGCGGAATGATCCGCCAGGGCATGTACTACCTCTTCCTCAAGAAGAAGTCGCCCGAATGGGTCGGCCACAACCCGCTCGCCCAGATCGCAATGTTCGCGATGTACGTGGTCGGGTCGGTGCTGATCATCATCACCGGGTTCGGCCTGTACGCGCAGCAGTGGGGCTGGGACACCGGGTGGATGAGGTGGTTCGGCTGGGTCACCGTGCTGTTCGGCGAGCCCCAGACCGTGCGCACCGTGCACCACCTGCTCATGTACTACCTCGGCATCTTTGCGCTGATCCACATGTACATGGTCTTCCGCGAGGACGTCATGGGCGGCACGACGCAGTTGTCGACCATGACCAACGGCGTGCGCATGTTCAAGGAGCCGGTCGAACCGCAGGGCAAGCACCAGGCCTAGGCATGAACCCCGCCTTGCCTCGCACCGCGCAGGAGCGCCGCAGCGCGCCCCTGCGCGGTTCGTCTTCCCGCCGGCCGCCTCACCCCGGGCAGTTCCTCGAGTCGCGCTACCTCGAACCCCTGGGCATTTCTCAGACCCATCTTGCCGAGGCGATCGGCGTCTCGCGCCGCCGCGTCAACGAACTCATCAACGGCCGTCGGTCCATCACCCCCGACACCGCCGTGCGGCTGGCTCACTTCTTCGGCAACGACGCCGAGTTCTGGATGCACCTGCAGGTCGCCTGGGACATGCACGCCGCGGTGCGCCGCTGGCGAGCAACCACGCGTTCCTGAGGGCCAAGCCCCGGCGGCTTGACCGAGCGCAAGCCGCCTTGGCACCCACCCCGTTACTTTCCGCTTCGTTACTGACTGCGTAACGGAGTTGCCGTGGCACATCAGCGTGCCGCCCTGGTCCTTGGCCTGGGCAATCTACTGTGGGCCGACGAGGGTTTCGGGGTGCGCGCCGTCGAGGCGCTCAACGCCGCGTGGCGCTTCCCCGATGGGGTCGACCTGATCGACGGCGGCACCCAGGGCATGGGCCTGCTGGAGCTGGTCTGCACCTCGCCGCGCGTGCTCATCCTCGACTGCGCCGATCTGCGTGCGGCGCCCGGCACGCTGCGCGTGCTGCGCGACGGCGAGATCGCCGCCTGGAGCGCCACCAAGCTCTCGCCCCACCAGACGGGATTCAACGACGTGCTCGCCGCCGCCGCGCTCAAGGGCGAATACCCCGAACGCCTCACGGTGGTCGGCGTGCAGCCCTCCGTGCTCGACGACTTCGGCGGCACGCTCAGCGAGCTCGTGCGGGCGCGCCTGGCACCCGCCGTGGACTGCGCCGCAGCCGAGCTTGCCGCCTGGGGGCTAGCCGGCACGCCGCGAGCGGCCGGCGAACTCGTCCCCGCGCTCAACGCCGGCGCCCTGGCCATCGATGCCTACGAGGCCCAGCGCCCCGCCGCCGATGCCGCCTGCCGCACCGGCGACGAACGCTTCCTCGCCATTCGCGCGGCTCAGGAGACCTGACATGTGCATCGGCATTCCCCTGCGCGTCGACCAGGTGCTGGTCGGCACCGCCGTGTGCAGCGGCCGCGGCCAGACGCAGCGCCTCAACATGATGTTGGTCGGCGAGCAGCCCCCCGGCACCTGGGTGCTGGCCCACAACGGCCGCGCGCTGCGCGTGCTGACGGCCGATGAGGCGCGCAGCATCGACCTCGCGCTCGATGCGCTCGAGCAGGTCATGAACGGCAACCCCGATCAGATCGAGGCCGGCTTCGCGGACCTCGTCAACCGCACCCCGCAACTGCCCCCCCACCTGAGGAAGCCCCAGTGAGCGCGTCCACCCTGCAGGCTGAAGCCCCCATCGATTGCCGCACCCACCCCGTCTTCCTGCGCCTGCTGTCCCAGCCCGGCCACAGCGCGGTCGCCGAGGCCGAGTTCGACGCGTACCGCGCCCAGCCGGGCCACACCTTGCTGGTGTTCACCGAGGATCCGGTGCGCTTCAAGGAGACGCTCGACCTGGCGGTGATCGCCCCCGAGATCGCCGCCGCCTTCCCCGGGCGCTTCCGCGTCGGCGTGCTGCTGCCCGAGGCGGCGCGTGCCCTGCACGCGCGTTACGGCTTCATGCGCTGGCCCGCGCTGGTGATGCTGCGCGACGGCCAGTACGTGGGTGCCGTCGACGGCCTGCGCGACTGGGGCGACTACCTCAGCGAGGTCGCGCGCCTGCTCGCGGCCGAACCCTCCCGCCCGCCCGCCATCGGCATCCCGGTTGCCGGGGGCGCCGCCGCGAACTGCCACCACTAACCCGCACGAGCCCGCCATGAAGGACTTTCCCCTGCCCGTCCGCGGCATCGGCCCCGGCTCCCAGCCCACCGAGGGCGACGAGGCCAGCACCATCGACATGCCGCGCGAAGTCGAAGTCTTCGCCATGCCCTTCGTTCCCGACGTCGCCGACAGCGCCGCGGCGCGCGAGTGCCGCGACGTGCTCGCCCGCCTGGCGCGCGCGATGGCCAGTTGGGACCCCGACGAGACCCTGGGCGGCCCGACCCTGGACCTCGCGGGCGTCTCACCCGCCGCCATCGAGCTCGTCAACCAGATGATGGGCGAAGGCGAGGTCGGCATCCGCATCGCCGACGGCCGCGATGTGCGCATCCAGGAATCCGTGTTCACCGGGCTTTGGCGCCTGCGCGAGTTCGACGCCGCGGGCCGCCTGGTGCGCGACACCATCGAGGCCGCCGGGGTGCCCACCGAGGCCCTGACCGTGCTGCGCAGCCACACCACCGAGGAAGTCGGCGACGTGGCCATCCCCGAGGGCGCGATGAACGTCGCACCCATCATCACCGAGCTGCGCGCGCAGATGAAGTCCTGGCGCCCCGGCCGCCCCGCCCACGTGATCAACCTGACCCTGCTGCCGGTCTCGCCGGTCGACCTGCAGGTGATCGACTCGGTGCTGGGCTCGGGCGCGGTGGCCATGATCTCGCGCGGCTTCGGCAACTGCCACGTCAGTGCCACGCGCCTGCGCAACGTCTGGCGCGTGCAGTACTTCAACGCGATGAAGACGCTGATCCTCAACACCGTCGTGATCACCCAGCTGCCCGAGGAGGTGATCGCCGCGCCCGAGGACATCCGCGACACCCGCGAGCGCTTCGACGAGCTTCTCACCTGGGTCGAGGAGGCCTGGGAGCTGTGAGCACGGACGGGCGCCATACCTTCGAGGGGTCCTTCCTCGGCGACGCCAGCAAGATCGGGCCGTCCACGCGGCTCGAGTGCAAGGTGTGCTGGCACGTCTACGATCCCGCCGAGGGCGATGCGCACTGGCAGATCCCGCCCGGCACCGCTTTCACCGACCTGCCGGCGCACTGGTCCTGCCCCGAGTGCGGCTGCCAGAAGGAGCAGTTCCTCGTGCTGCGCGACGATGACTGAGCCCGCCGTCGGCCTGCCCAATCCCGCCCCGCGGCTCGAGGCGGGCTACGCCGAGATCCTGCGCACGCGCATGAGCGGCCTGCCCTTCGTGCATCCGCGGCTGGCGGTCGAGGCGGTGGACTTCGCGCTCTGGGAAGGTCGCTGGCTGGGCGTGATGGTCACCCCCTGGTTCGTGAATCTCGTGCTCACGCCCGCCGACCCGTCGCGCTGGACGGCCGTCGCCCCGGGCGCCAAGACCACCTACCGCTTCCCGGCGGGCAAGTACGAGTTCGTCGCCGCCCGCGACGAACTGCTCGGCGAGTACCAGTCCTGCGCGCTGTTCTCGGCCCCGCTGGACATCGCCGATCAGGACACGGCGCGCCTGATCGCCCGCTGTGCCCGCGAGGCCCTGTTCGATCCCGAGCATGCCGCCGAGGAGCAGGGCGCGCCGCTCACGCCGCTGCCCGCCGTCGACCCCGAGGCCCCCGGCCTCGAGGACAAGATCGACGCCAAGCTCGAGCAAGGCATGAGCAAGCGCGGCTTCCTGCGAGGCGCCTTCCTGCGCAGCCCCGATGAGCCTCGAGGGTGAGATCCGCGTGCGCCTGCTCTGGGATGGCCATCGCATAGAGCGCGTCACCGTGCAGGCCGCCCGGCCGCTCGCCGCCCCGCGCCTGCTCGCCGGCCGCGCACCCGCCGAGGCGCTCGCGCTCGTCCCGGCGCTGTATGCGCTGTGCGGCCAGGCCCAGGGCGCAGCGGCGCAACTGGCTCTGCAGCACGCGGGCGCAGACCTGCCCGCCGCCCCCGACCCCCAGGCCCTGCGCCGCGCCGTGTGGCTCGAGACCCTGGGCGAGTACTTCTGGCGGCTGCTGCTCGACTGGCCCGAAGCCTGCGGCCTGCCCGGCCCGCGCGAGCCCGTGGCCGCGGCACGCCGCTTGGTGCTGGGCGCGCA
>DAOTEJ010000028.1:20412-21847 GCA_035454085.1 Burkholderiaceae bacterium
GGCGCGCTCGCCCGCCAGCGCCACGCCCCGCTGCTCGCTGCCCTGCTGGCCGAGCGCGGCGCCGACGCCGCCGTGCGCCTGGCGGCGCGCCTGCGCGAATTCGCCGCCCTGCTCGTGGACGGCCTGCCCGCCGCCTGGGTGCACGGGCAGGCGGTGCGCACAACCGACGGCGCGCTTGCCGGCATCGGCGCCGTGCAGACCGCGCGCGGTCTGCTGCTGCACCGTGCGCGGCTCGCACAGGGCCGCGTGGCCGACTACGCGGTGGTCGCGCCCACCGAGTGGAACTTCGCGGCCGACGGCGCCCTGGTGCGTGCGCTCGCGCACCGCGCCTGCACCAGCGAGGCCCAGGCGCAGGCCGACACCCGGCTGATGGTCCAGGCGCTCGACCCCTGCGTGGCCTGCAAGGTGGAGCTCGCCCATGCATGAGATGTCGCTCGCGCAGAGCATCGTCGAGATCGTCGAGCGCACCGCCGCCGCGAACGGCGGCGGGCGGGTGAGCGCGGTACGGCTCGAGATCGGCGCACTCTCGCACGTGGAAGTCGAGGCGCTGCGCTTCTGCTTCGACGCCGTCACGCGCGGCGGCGCCGCGGAGGGCGCGCGCCTGGAACTAGACTCGCCCCCGGGCCAGGCTTGGTGCATGCCCTGCGGGGCCACGGTGCCACTGGCACGGCTGGGCGACGCCTGTCCGCACTGCGGCAGCCACCAGTTGCAGGTGACGCAGGGCGAGGAAATGCGCGTCAAGGACATCGAACTCATCTAGGCCCCTCGGGGTCCTGAACGGGAAGTCATCATGTGCACCACCTGCGGCTGCGGCCAGGGCCAAGTGAAGATCGAAGGCGAGCACGAGCACGAACACCGTCACGCCGACGGCACCGTGCATTCGCACCCCCACGAGCACGACGCGGCACATGCGCACGCTCACGAGCACGGGCATCCGCACCACCACCCCGACGGGACGGTGCACACCCACGCCCACGAGCACGGCGCAGAGCACGCCCACGGCCACGATCACGAGCACGCACACACCCACGCTGACGGCCTGACGCACGCGCATCCCCACGACCACGACGGCGAGCACGCCCACGAGCACGCGCCCGGAGTGCACCGCCATGCCGACGGCACCTGGCACAGCCACGATGGCGCCTCGGAGCACGTGCACGAGGGCGACGGCGCGCTGCACTACGGTCTGGGGCCCGCGCATTCACATGCGCCGGGCATGAGCCAGGCGCGCATGGTGAGAATCGAGCAGGACATCCTGGCGAAGAACGACCAGATCGCCGCCGGCAATCGCCAGCGCCTTTCCGACCGCGGCGTCTTCGCGCTCAACCTCGTATCCAGCCCGGGCTCGGGCAAGACCACCCTGCTCGCCGCCAGCATCCGCACCCTGATGCCGGCGCAAGCCGTGGCGGTGATCGAGGGCGACCAGCAGACCACC
>DAOTEJ010000028.1:21947-23294 GCA_035454085.1 Burkholderiaceae bacterium
GAGGACAAGCCGCTCAAGTACCCCGACATGTTCCGCGCCGCGCGCCTGCTGCTGCTCAACAAGGTGGACCTGCTGCCCTACCTGAACTTCGATGTGGAGCAGTGCATCGCCTACGCGCGCCAGGTGAACCCCGAGATCGAGGTGATGCAGGTCTCGGCCACCACCGGCCAGGGCATGGACGCCTGGCTCGCGTGGGTGCGCGCTGGCGTGCGCCGCGCCCGCGAGGCGCAGCTGTCCACGGTCGAGGGACTGAGGCAGCGCGTGTCCGAGCTCGAAGACCGCCTCGCTCCGCGGCACTGAGCCCGCGTAACGCCCATGAGCCTTGCCCCTGCCCTGGCCATCGAGCGTCGCCGCGTGCGCGTGCGCGGCCTGGTGCAGGGCGTGGGCTTCCGGCCCTTCGTGTGGCGCCTGGCCACGGAACTCGAACTCGCCGGCAATGTGCTCAACGACGGCGAGGGCGTGGAGATCGCCCTCGAGGGCGAGCCCGGAGCCCTCGACGCCTTTCTCGTACGCCTGCGCAGCGAGGCGCCGCGTCTGGCGCGTATCGACAGCGTGGAAGCCAGCGCGGAGTCGCCCATCGCCGCGCGCGGCTTCGCCATCACCGAGAGCCGCCACGGCCGCGTCGCCACGGGCATCACCCCCGACGCCGCCACCTGCCCCGACTGCCTGGCGGACATGCTGGCCCCCGCCAACCGGCGCTGGCGCTACGCCTTCACCAACTGCACCCACTGCGGCCCGCGCTACACCATCACCGCGCACCTGCCCTACGACCGTCCGCAGACCAGCATGGCGCGCTTCGTCATGTGCCCGGCCTGCCAGCGCGAGTATCGCGATCCCGCCGACCGGCGCTTCCACGCCCAGCCCAATGCCTGCCCGGCCTGCGGGCCACGGCTGGCGCTGTGGTCGGCCCTGGGCGAGCCTCTGGCGTGCGCCGATGCGCTGACCGAGGCCGTGGCCCGCCTGGCGCGTGGCGAGATCCTGGCCATCAAGGGGCTCGGCGGCTTTCATCTGGTGTGCGATGCCCGTGACGCCACCGCCGTGGCGCGCCTGCGCGAGCGCAAGCATCGTGACGAGAAGCCGCTCGCGCTGATGGTGGCCAATCTTGCGTCCGCGCAGCGCTGGGGCGTGATCGATGCGCCCGCCGCGGCCCTGCTCGCCTCGCCCGAGCGGCCCATCGTGCTGGTACCCAAGCAGCCCGGGGCCGACGCTGCCCTGGTCGGCATCGCCGAGGGCGTGCCCGAGCTTGGGCTGATGCTGCCCTACACGCCGCTGCACACCCTGCTGTTCCACGAGGCCGCCGGACGCCCGGCAGGCACGAGCTGGCTCGAAGCGCCGCAGGACCTCGTG
>DAOTEJ010000028.1:23394-28146 GCA_035454085.1 Burkholderiaceae bacterium
GGCCGCCGGACGCCCGGCAGGCACGAGCTGGCTCGAAGCGCCGCAGGACCTCGTGCTGGTGATGACCAGCGCCAACCCGGGCGGCGAGCCGCTGGTGATCGGCAACAACGAGGCCGTGACGCGCCTGGGCGGCATCGCCGACGCCCTGCTGGTGCACGACCGCGAGATCCTGATCCGCTGCGACGACTCCGTGCTGCGCGCGCCGTCCGCCGGCCCGCGCTTCCTGCGCCGCGCGCGCGGCTACACCCCGGCGCCGATCGCGCTCGCGGGCGACGGGCCGGCGGTGCTGGCACTCGGCGCCTGGCTGAAGAACACCGCCTGCCTCACGCGCGGCGACCACGCCTTCCTGAGCCAGCACATCGGCGACCTCGAAAATGCCGCGAGCTGCATGGCGCTCGACGCCGCCGTCGAACACTTGCAGTCGGTGCTCGAAATTCGCCCGGAGCTGGTGGCTCACGACCTGCATCCCGACTTCTACAGCACGCGCCTGGCGCAGCGCCTCACGGCCGAACTCGACGTGCCCGCCCTGCCGGTGCAGCACCATCACGCGCACATCGCCGCAGTGATGGCCGAGCACCGCGTCACCGAGCCGGTGCTGGGTCTGGCGCTCGACGGCGTGGGCCTCGGAGCCGATGGCGCCGTCTGGGGCGGTGAGCTGCTGCGGGTGTCGCCCGCTGGCTGCGAACGCCTGGGCCACCTGCGCGAACTGCCCCTGCCCGGCGGCGATCGGGCCGCGCGCGAGCCTTGGCGGGTGGCCGCCGCGGCCCTGCACCTGATGGGACGCAGCGATGCCATCGCCGCGCGCTTTGCCTTCCCGGCCGCCGCCACCGTGGCGCACATGCTCGAACGCGGCCTGAATGCGCCGCCCACCAGCAGCGCGGGGCGCTGGTTCGACGCCGCCGCCGCCCTGCTCGGCGTACGCACCCACCAGGGCTTCGAGGGCCAGGCGCCGATGCTGCTCGAAGGTCTGGCGCGGGCCCACGGCTGCGTGGCCGCCGAACCCCTGTGGCACATCGCCGAGCGCGCGGGCGTGGAGTGCCTGGACCTGCTGCCCCTGCTTGCCGCGCTGGCCGAGGAGCCCGACGCCGCGCGCGGCGCCGCCCGCTTCCATGCCACGCTGATCGCCGCGCTGGACGATTGGGCAGGGGCCGTGGCCGCCCGCAGTGGACTGTCCACCGTCGCGCTGGGCGGCGGCTGCTTCATGAACCTCATCCTGTCGGAAGGCCTGCGGCGCCGACTCGAGGCGCGCGGCCTGCGCGTGCTCGAAGCCGCCCTCGCCCCGGCCAACGACGGGGGCATCGCGCTCGGCCAGGCCTGGGCCGCGCGCCTCGCCCACGCCTGATCCTCAAGGAACCGCCATGTGCCTCGCCGTCCCTGCCCGCGTGATCGAACTGCTTGCCGATGACGAGGCGACCATCGACCTGGCCGGCGTGCGCAAGCGCATCTCGCTCGCCCTGGTCGAGGGCGTCGCCGTGGACGACTACGTGATCGTGCACGTGGGCTACGCACTCCAGAAGATCGACCCCGCCGAGGCGGCGAAGACCCTGGCTCTCTTTGCCGAGGCCAAGATGCTGGACAGCCCGGCATGAAGTACATCGCCGAGTATCGCGACGGCGCGCTTGCGCGCGAGATCGCCGCCCGCATCGCCGCCGAGGCCACCCCCGGCCGCCGCTACAACCTCATGGAGTTCTGCGGCGGCCACACCCACGCCATCTCGCGCTACGGGCTCAAGGACCTGCTGCCCGCGGCCGTGAACATGGTGCACGGGCCGGGCTGCCCGGTGTGCGTGCTGCCGATCGGCCGCATCGACAACGCCATCGAGCTGGCAATGCAGCACGGCGCGATCGTCTGCACCTACGCCGACACGATGCGCGTGCCCGCCAGCGGCGGCCTGTCGCTCATGAAGGCCAAGGCGCGCGGCGCCGACATCCGCATGGTGTATTCGGCGGCCGACGCGCTGCGCATCGCGCAGGAGAACCCGGACCGCCAGGTGGTGTTCTTCGCCATCGGCTTCGAGACCACCACCCCGCCCACCGCGGTGGTGATCAAGGCGGCGCATGCCGCCGGCCTGGGCAACTTCAGCGTCTTTTGCAACCACGTGCTCACCCCGGCGGCGATCACCCACATCCTCGAGTCGCCCGAGGTGCGCGAGCTGGGCCTGGTGCCGCTCGACGGCTTCATCGGCCCGGCGCACGTGTCCACCATCATCGGCAGCCAGCCCTACGAGTACTTCGCCGAGGAATACGCCAAGCCGGTGGTGATCGCGGGCTTCGAGCCCCTGGACGTGATGCAGGCGATCCTCATGCTCGTGCGCCAGCTCAACGAGGGCCGCGCCGAAGTCGAGAACGAGTTCACCCGCGCCGTGACGCCCGAAGGCAACGCCAAGGCCAAGACCCTGGTGGCCGATGTCTTCGAGCTGCGCAAGACCTTCGAATGGCGCGGCCTGGGTGAGGTGCCCTACTCGGCGCTCAAGATCAAGGCGGCCTACGCCGACTATGACGCCGAGGCGCGCTTCGGCATCCGCTACCAGTCGGTGCCCGACAACAAGGCCTGCGAGTGCGGCGCCATCCTGCGCGGGGTGAAGAAGCCTACCGACTGCAAGGTGTTCGGCACCGTATGCACACCCGAGAATCCACTGGGCTCGTGCATGGTCAGCAGCGAAGGCGCCTGCGCCGCGCATTACACCTACGGCCGCTTCAAGGACGTGCCCGTCAAGGCCGCCTGAGTCCCCTCCACCGACCCGCCGCGGCGGCCCGTCCGCCGGCCCCCATGTCCACCATCAAGCGCGATTACGTCCGCCCCGTCGACTTCAAGCACGGCCGCATCGACATGACCCACGGCTCGGGGGGCCGGGCCATGGCGCAGCTGATCGAAGAACTGTTCGCCCGCGCCTTCGACAACGAATTCCTGGCCCAGGGCAACGACGGCGCGCTCCTGCCCCCGCCCGGCGGGCGCCTGGTGATGGCCACCGACAGCCACGTGATCACGCCGCTGTTCTTCGCTGGTGGCGACATCGGCTCGCTCGCGGTGCACGGCACGATCAACGACGTGGCCGTAAGCGGCGCGCGGCCCTTGTATCTGTCGGCCGGGTTCATCCTCGAGGAAGGCTTCCCGCTCGCGGACCTCAAGCGCATTGTCGAGTCCATGGCCGCCGCCGCGCGCGCCGCGGGCGTGCCCATCGTCACCGGCGACACCAAGGTCGTGGAGAAGGGCAAGGGCGACGGCGTGTTCATCACCACCACCGGCGTGGGCGTGGTGCCCGAGGGGCTGCGTCTCTCGGGCGCCAACGCGCGGCCAGGCGACGCGATCCTGCTCTCGGGCACGATCGGCGACCACGGTGTGGCGATCATGAGCCAGCGCGAGAACCTGAGCTTCGAGACCACGATCCAGAGCGACAGCGCCGCGCTGCACACCCTGACGGCGGCGATGCTCGAGGCCGTGCCCACGATCCGCTGCCTGCGCGACCCCACGCGCGGCGGCCTGGCCACCACGCTCAACGAGATCGCGCGCCAGAGCGGCGTGGGCATGATGCTTCGCGAGGCTGACATTCCCGTGCGCCCCGAGGTCGACGCCGCCTGCGAATTCCTGGGGCTCGATCCGCTCTATGTCGCCAACGAAGGCAAGCTCGTCGCGATCTGTCCGCCCGAGAGCGCGGCGGCGTTGCTCGCCGTGATGCGCGCCCACCCCCTGGGCACGGCCGCGGCGCTGATCGGTTCGGTCCACGCCGACGAGCACCACTTCGTGCAGATGGAGACCGCGTTTGGCGGCCGCCGCGTGGTGGACTGGCTCACCGGGGAACAGTTGCCGCGGATCTGCTGAGCCGCGCCGTGCGCATCCTCCTGCTCGCCCATTCGTTCAACAGTCTCACCCAGCGCCTGTGGGTGGAGCTCGAAGCGCGCGGCCACGAGACCTCGCTCGAACTTGACGTCAACGACGCCACCACCGCGCAGGCGGTGGCGCTGTTCAAGCCGCAGTTGCTGATCGCCCCCTTCCTCAGGCGCGCCATCCCCGAGTCGGTGTGGCGCGCGCTGCCGTGCTGGGTGGTGCACCCCGGCATCGTGAGCGACCGCGGCCCGTCCGCGCTCGACTGGGCCGTGCTCGAGGGCGAGGCGCGCTGGGGCGTTACCGTGCTGCAGGCCAACGCCGAGTTCGACGCCGGCGACGTGTGCGCGGCGCGCGAGTTCACGATGCGCGCGGCCAGCAAGGGCAGCCTGTACCGGCTCGAGGTAGCAAACGCTGCGGTGGCCGCGGTGCTCGAGGCTCTCGAGCGCCACACCGCGGGCGCCTCACCGACGCCGCTCGCGGCCTGGACGCCCGCGCCGCGCGGCCGTGCCCGGCCCGTGTGCCGCCAGGCCGATCGCCTCATCGACTGGTCGCGCGACAGCACCGCCCACGTGCTCGCCAAGATCTGCTCGGCCGACGGCACGCCCGGCCTGCTCGACGCCAGCGACGCGGAGCCGCTCAAGCTCTACGACGCGCACCCCGAGGGCGCCCTGCGCGGCGTGCCCGGCGTGTGGATCGCGCGCCGCGACGAGGCCCTGTGCCGCGCCACCATCGACGGCGCGGTGTGGATCACGAACCTGGAGCGCACCGACGACGCGGAGCACCCCTTCAAGCGCCCCGCGGCGCTGGTGCTGCCCGAGCTCGCGGCCACGCTGCCCGATGCGCCGGTCGCGCTCGACGCCCAGTCGAGCTTGCCCACCTGGCGCGAGCTCGCCTACACCGAGGAAGCCGGCGTGGGCGTGCTGCACT
>DAOTEJ010000029.1:0-28059 GCA_035454085.1 Burkholderiaceae bacterium
TCAGCAGCAGGCGGCGGAACACGTAGTCCCGCAGGGCTTCGCCGCGTGACTTCATCTGCCCTCGCCGCCGTCAGTGGCCCGGGCCCGCCTGTGTGCGGGGACCGTAAGGGGCGCGGGCCGTGTCATGCGGCGGATTATGGGGCGCTTTGCCAGGGTGTGGGTTCGCGTCGCAATTCCGCGACGCGCACTGCGCCTCGCTGGTCGTGCCTCGGCCCTAAGGCGTCGCGGCGTCCAGATGATGCGGGCCACCGCGCCCCGCCCACACCGCCGCCAGCCGCCGTGGCCCGGCGCCACGGTCGAGCGCGATCACCAGGGTGAGGCAGCCGACGCCCGAGAGCACCGTGCCCGCCACGAAGGTCGGCCAGTAGCCCCAGGCGTCGGCCACGACTGCGCCGCTGAAGTTGGCCAGGCCCATGGCGATCACGATCGCGCAGGCGAGCAGGGTGTAGTCGGTGCCGGCGTGCTCGGGGTCGGAGGCGTCCATCATCACGGTGAACAGCGCCACGCTCGCCATGCCGCCCAGCAGATGCTCGGCCACCGAGCCTGCCCACAGCATCGGCACCACCGCGGTACCCGCGGCCGCGGCCACGTAGAAGCCCAGGCTCGCGGTCTGCAGCAGCCCCGCCACCAGCAGCGCGCCGCGCCGGCCCACCGCGTAGGCGAACCAGCCTCCCGCTGCAGCACCGGCCAGGCTCGCCACCGAGCCCACGGTGCCCTTCATCAGCGCGATGGTCTCGGTGGCGAGCCCCGCGTCCTTCATGAAGGGCCCGATCAGCGCGGCGACCATCGAGTCGCCGAACTTGTAGAAGCAGATCAGCGTCACGAAGGCCAGGAAGCCCGGCACGCGCAGCCGCGCCGCCCACACGGCCGCCAGAGCGCCGAAGCTGATGCGCTCGGCGCGCGGCCGTCGCGGCTCGCGCAGCCACAGCACGGGCAGGATGGTCAGCGCGAGCAGCGCCGCCATGCACAGGAACATCACCGACCAGCCGGTCTTGGCGTAGATCCACAGCAGCAGGCCGCCGCCCAGGATCATGCCCACGCGGTAGGCGCCCACCTGGATGCCGTTGGCCAGGCCGCGCTCGCGCACGCTGAGGATGCGCACCGCGAGGCCGTCGGTGGCGATGTCCTGGGTGGCGGCCACGAGGTTGAACAAGAAGGCCGCAATGAACAGCGCGATCAGGCTGGCGCCGTCGAGCCGCAGGCTGGCCAGCGCCAGCGCGCCTGCGACGCCCGCGCACTGGAGCAGCAGCAGCCACTGCCGGCGCGTGCCCACCTGGTCGACGTACGGCGCCCACAGGAACTTCAGCGCCCAGGGCAGGAAGAGCAGGCTGGTGGCCGAGATCATCTTCAGCGACAGCCCGGCCTCGCGCAGCAGCACCGGCAGCGCCTGCGTGAAGAAGCCGTAGGGCAGGCCCTGCGCCAGGTAGAGGCTGGTGAGCAGGCCGATCTTGTAGCTGCGCTTCATCGGCAGGCTGTGTCGGGCACGCCTGCAAGGCGCGGCAAGCGGGATGGGGGTGAGCCGCGCACGCGGGGCGACCGACTGGAGCGCAGGCCCGCCCTCAGCGCGCGCTCGGCTTGCGCATCAGCGTGCTCTTGCCGAACAGGCTCTCGATCAGGTCCACGGCGAGCAGCGCGGTCTTGTTGCGCACGTCGAGCGCGGGGTTGAGCTCCATCACGTCGAGGCTGGCGAGCCGGCCGGTGTCGGCGATCATCTCCATGCACAGCTGGGCCTCGCGGTAGGTGGGGCCGCCGGGAATGGTGGTGCCCACGCCCGGCGCGATCTCGGGGTCGAGGAAGTCGACGTCGAAGCTCACGTGCAGGTGGGTGTTGGCGTCCATGGTCGCGAGCGCGAGTTCCATGGCGTGGCGCATGCCCATCTCGTCGATGTAGCGCATGTCGAAGACCTCGAGCCCGGCCTCGTGCACCAGGCGCTTCTCGCCCGGGTCGACGCTGCGGATGCCCACCTGGCGGATCCAGCGCGGGTTGATCGCCGGCACCGCGCCGCCGATCCCGACCAGCGCCTGCGGGCCGTGGCCGCACAGGCAGGCCACGGGCATGCCGTGCAGGTTGCCGCTGGGGGTGAGCTCGTGGGTGTTGAAGTCGGCGTGCGCGTCGAGCCACAGCACGCGCAGGCGCTTGCCCTGTTCGCGGCAGTGGCGCGCCACGGCGCTGATGCTGCCCACCGCCAGGCAGTGGTCGCCACCCAGCAGGATGGGCAGGCGGCCGAGCGCGAGTTCGGCGCGCACGGCTTCATGCACTGCCTGGTTCCAGGCCACGACCTCGTCGAGGTGGCGGTAGCCGTCCACCGGCGGCTGCCAGGGGTTGGCGGGACCGGCGAGGTTGCCGCGGTCGATCACCTCGAGTCCTTGCGACTCGAGCGTCGGGCCGATCTGCGCCACGCGCAGCGCCTCGGGCCCCATGCTCGCGCCGCGCGCGCCGGCGCCGATGTCGGTGGGGGCGCCGATCAGGCTCACGGCTCGGGGCATGGGCAGCTCCACTGGCGGAAGTAGGTCGGCGGGCAGGATATCAGCGCAGGCGCCCCTCGCCGCAGTGGCAGGGCGCTGCGCTTCATCAATGACATTGGGCTGCCGCGCTTCGTGGCGCGCGGCGGACTGCTAGAGTGCGCCGTCCGCGTGAACGCGGTTTTCTGGCGCTGCGGCGCGGCTGCATGAAGATATTCGGATTCGCCGGCTGGTCCGGCAGCGGCAAGACCACCCTGATCGAGCTACTGATCCCGCGCCTGGCGGGTCGCGGCCTGAGGGTCTCGCTGATCAAGCACGCCCACCACAGTTTCGACGTGGACCAACCCGGCAAGGATTCGTACCGGCACCGCCACGCCGGGTGCGCCGAGGTGCTGATCTCCTCGTCCACGCGCTGGGCCCTGATGCACGAACTGCGGGGCGCGCCCGAACCGACGCTCGACGAACTGGTGGCGCGGGTCTCGCCCTGCGACCTGTTGCTGGTCGAGGGTTTCAAGCGCTCGCCCATTCCCAAGCTCGAGGTCTTCCGGCGCGAAAACGGCAAGCCTCGCCTGCATCTGGACGATCCGCACATCGTGGCCATCGCCACCGACCAGCGCTTCGACACGGCGCTGCCTCAGTTCGACCTCGACGAGCACGAGGCGCTGGCGCAGTTCATCGTGCGCCATAGCGGGCTCACCTAGGGCGAAGTCCGCCGTGCCCGCGCCGCGTGCGTCGGCGATCTGGCCGGAGACCATGAAAAAGGCGCCCCGCGGGGCGCCTTGGCATGACCGGAGCCAGCCTACTTCTTGGCGGGCGCCGGCGCTGCCGCCTTGGCTGCCGGGGCAGCGGCTGCCGCAGCTGCGGGCTTGGCGGCGGCCGCTTGCGCGGCGGCCACGGCGGCCAGCTCTGGCGGCGGCACGAAGGGGCCGGGGTTCACGCAGGCAGGCGTGGCCTCGGGCGTGTAGGTCTTGCCCTGGGCCTTCTGCTGCTTGATGAAGGCGTCGGCGACGCGGCTCTCGGACTCGCAGAGCTGGAACGCAGCGACCTTGTTGGCGTGTGCGGTCTTCGCGGCGTTGAGCGCGGCCACTTGCTGCTGCTCTGGCGTGGCCGCCGGCAGCTTGGCGAGCGCCACCGAGCCAAAGGCCAGGCTGCAGGCCGCGATGGTGATGTGCTTGAGCATGGTTTCCCCCTCGATTTACTTGTCTGCGAGCAGCACGGCCTGGCGGATGGGCTCGGGCACTGTGGACTCGGGCACCATGGGGCTCTCGGGCACCTTGCCGGCCTTGACGTCGTTGTACCAGAGCTCGTGGTGGTGCTTGGCCCACTCGGCGGTGACGTAGCCGTCGCGCATCGCGCGGTAGGCCCCCTTCATGCCGATCGTTCCCAGGTAGATGTGCACGCAGGCCATGGCGATGGCGAAGTAGGCCGCAACCATGTGGATCACGTTCATGGTCTGCATGGTGGCGCGGCTCTGCCCGAAGTTCGGGAAGTTGAGCACCAGACCCGTGACGATCAGCGTCGACGACAGCACCACCAGTACCAGCCAGAACACGATCTTCTCGCCGCCGTTGAACTTGCCCGACGGGTATTCGTGTCCGGTGAGGTTGCCGACGATCTTGGTGAGCCAGACGAAGTCCTGCTTGTTGAACCAGTTATGGCGCAAGAAGCGGATGAACATCCAGGTCACGCCGATGATCAGGAACGGGCCGGCGAAGTTGTGGATATTCTTGGCCGCCGCGGCCAGCCACGCGTACAGCGTGTGGCCAAGGATGGGCAGCAACAGCGTCTTGCCGAAGGTGATGATCAACCCGGTGATCGCCAATGACACCCAGACGATGGCCATGGTCCAGTGCGCATAGCGGTCGGCGGGCTGGAAGCGCTTGATCATCATCTTCGAGCCGGACTCGCCCACCGGGATCGAGCCGCGCCAGGCAAAGAAGCCGGCCAGCGACAGCATGGCGAGCGCGACCGCCAGACCGCCGAACAGGGCGACTGGCACTCGCGCTTCCTTCCAGGTTTCGCCGCGCGACTGGATCAGCACGCCTTGTTCGGCGGGCGCTCCCATCTGCGTGAAGCCCGGCTGTCCCGAGCGCACCTCGCGCCAGACGGGCGAGTTGTTGTAGGGCTGGTCCTTGTTCTCGCGGACCTCTTGCTGGGCGGGCGTAGGCTGCGGCGCTGTGGGCTGCGCAGCCACCTGCCCGGCCAACGCCAGGGCTGCGACGGCCAAGAGGGCGCGCCACGAACTGATCTTCATCGGGACGCTCCTATCGCGCCGGCACGCGCAGGTATTCGTTCTGGTCGCCAGCGCGAACTTCCAGCGCGCGCTCCCAGGCGGCCTTGTCGCCCTTGAACTGCGGCGAATCCCAGGGCTGCACGACGGCGCTGCCCTTGTACTTGCCGGGCTCGTAGACCTGCACCTTCTCGCCGCACGCGGCCAAGCCCAGTGCGAGAACCAGCGCGAGGCTCGCCGCCCCCAGTCTCTTCAGTGCTCTCATGACTTGCCCTCCTGCTTGGCTGCCGGCTTCGCTCCCGCCGGGGCCTTGACCGGGCCGTAGGCCGTGCCCCAGCCCCACAACTCGGGGCTCTTGCCGCGGATGGTCACGCGCTCGCGATAGATGTTCGAGATCACGTCGCCATCGCCCGCCAGCAGCGCCTTGGTCGAGCACATCTCGGCGCACAGCGGCAGCTTGCCTTGCGCGATGCGGTTCTGGCCGTACTTGGCGAACTGCTCTTCTTCGCTGCCCTTGCCCGGACCGCCCTGGCAGAAGGTGCACTTGTCCATCTTGCCGCGCACCCCGAAGGCGCCCGCCTGCGGGAACTGCGGCGCGCCAAACGGACAGGCGTAGAGGCAGTAGCCGCAGCCGATGCACAGGTCCTTGTCGTGCAGCACCACTCCGTTGTCTGCGGTCACGAAGCAGTCGACCGGGCACACCGCCTTGCAAGGCGCGTCCGAGCAGTGCATGCAGGCGACCGAGACCGAGCGTTCGCCGGGCACGCCGTCGTTCAGGGTAATGACACGACGACGCTGGATGCCCCAGGGCGTCTCGTTCGCGTTCTTGCAGGCCGTGACGCAACCGTTGCACTCGATGCAGCGGTTGGCGTCGCAGAGAAATTTCATTCGGGCCATCGTGAGTCTCCTTGGTCCTTCGGCGCGATCAGGCCAGCTTGGCGATCTGGCACAGGCTGGCCTTCGTGCCTTCCTGCATCATCGTCACCGAGTCGTAGCCGTAGGTGGTGCTGGTGTTGACCGACTCGCCACGCACGATCGGCGCCGCGCCTTCCGGGTAGTAGGACAACAGGTCCTGGCCCTGCCACCAGCCCGCAAAGTGGAAGGGCATGAACACCGTGCCCGGGTCGACCCGCTCGGTCACCTGTGCCATCACCTTGATGCGGGCGCCGGTGGGCGTGCTGACCCAGACCATCTCGCCGTTGCGGATCCCGCGGTCGTTGGCCGCCTTCGGATTGATTTCGACGTACATGTAGGGCTGAAGCGCCGCGAGCCACGGATTGGAGCGGGTCTCGTCGCCGCCACCCTCGTACTCGGTGAGGCGTCCCGAGGTCATGACCAGCGGGAACTTCTCGTAGACCTTGTCCGCCATGTTCTTGTCCTGCACCGACTTGAACAGGGTGGGCACGCGCCAGAAATCCTTGCGGTCGGGGTAGGTCGGGTACTTGGCGACCAGGTCCGGGCGGTTGCTGTAGAGCGGTTCGCGGTGGATCGGCACGCCGTCGGGGAAATTCCAGACCACGGCGCGGGCCCGTGCGTTGCCGAACGGGTGGCACAGATGCTTGGTCATCACCACGCGGATGATCCCGCCCGACAGGTCGGTCTTCCAGTTCTTGCCCTCCGCGGCCTTCTGCTCTTCGGGCGTGAGTTCACCCCACCAGCCGAGCTTCTTCACGAACACCGAGTCGAACTCGGGGTAGCCGGTGGTGATCGCCGCGCCCTTCGAGTGCGAACCGTCGGCCGCGAGCAGGCTCTGGCCATCACGCTCGACGCCGAAGTTGGCGCGGAAGTTGCCGCCACCCTCCATCACCGTCTTGCTGGTGTCGTACTGGTTGGGCGTGCCCGGATGCTTCATCTCGGGCGTGCCGTAGCAAGGCCAGGGCAGGCCGAAGAACTCGCCGTCGCACGGGCCGCCGTTGGCCTTGAGCGTGCGCGCGTCGAAGGTGTTCATGTGCTTCATGTGCAGCTTCAGGCGCGCGGGGCTCTGACCCGTGTAGCCGATCGTCCAGACGCCCTTGTTGATCTCGTTGGCGAGCACGTCTTCGAGGTTGGGCTCGTCCCAGCCGCCCGCGCCCTTGCTCACCGAGAGGTTCTGCTTGCCGTTGCGCTTGCCGAGGAACTGGTCCGCGAAACCCCACTTCTCGGCGAACTTCAGCATGATCGCCTGGTCGGTGCGGGAGTCGAACAGGGGCTCGATCACCTTCTCGCGCCACTGCAGCGAGCGATTCGAGGCGGTCACCGAGCCGTAGGTCTCGAACTGCGTCGTGGCCGGCAGCAGGTACACATCGCGGTTGGGGTTGGGCTTGGTGCCCTCGGGCGAAGGCATGGCTGCCATCGCCGCAGTGGCCGACGGGTAGGGGTCCACCACGACCAGCAGGTCGAGCGCGTCCATGCCCTTCTTCTGCTCCAGGCCCCGCGTCTGGCTGTTGGGCGCCATGCCCCAGTAGAACACCGCGCGCAGGTTGGAAGGCTGGTTGATCACGTCATTGGGATCGAGCACTGCATCCCACCAGCGCGAGAGCACCGTGCCGGGGCGGGTCATCAGAGCCTCGGAAGCAAAGCGCTTCTTCAGCCAGTCGAGATCCACGTTCCAGACGTTGGCCCAGTGCGACCAGGCGCCGGCGGTGACGCCGTAGTAGCCCGGCAGCGAGTCGGGGTTGGGGCCCACGTCGGTGGCGCCCTGCACGTTGTCGTGGCCGCGGAAGATGTTGGTGCCGCCGCCCGACACGCCCACGTTGCCCGTGAGCAGTTGTAGCAGGCACGAGGCGCGGACGATGCTGTTGCCGATCGTGTGCTGGGTCTGCCCCATGCACCACACCACGGTGCTGGGCTTGTTCTTGGCCATCGTCTCGGCTACCAGCAGCACCTGGTCCTCAGGCACCCCGCAGGCATCGGTGACTTTGTCGGGGGTCCACCTGGCGATCTCTTCCTTGACCTTGTCCATGCCCCAGACGCGCGCCGCGAGGAACTCCTTGTCCTCCCAGCCGTTCTTGACGATGTGCCACATCACTCCGTAAAGGAACGGGATGTCGCCGCCGACGCGCAGGCGGACGAAGTGATCCGCCTTGGCCGCCGTGCGGGTGAAGCGCGGGTCAACGACGATGACCTTCGCGCCGGTCTCGCGAGCGTGCACTGAGAAGAGCATCGACACCGGGTGCGCCTCGGCCGCGTTCGAGCCGATGTACATGATGGCCTTGGCGTTCATCATGTCGTTGTACGAGTTCGTCATCGAACCGTAGCCCCACGTGTTCGCCACGCCGGCGACGGTGGTGGAGTGACAGATGCGCGCCTGGTGGTCGCAATTGTTCGAGCCCCACAGGGACACGAACTTGCGCGTCAGGAAATTCTGCTCGTTGTTCTGCTTCGATCCGCCGATGAAGTAGGCGGCGTCAGGCCCCGACTCCTCGCGGATCTTCAGCATCTTCTTGGTGATCTCGTCGATCGCCTGATCCCAGGTGATGCGCTGGTACTTGCCGTTGACCAGCTTCATGGGGTACTTCAGGCGGTGCGAGTGCTCGGTCATGCCGTGCTCGCGCAGGGCGGCGCCCTTCGCGCAGTGGCCGCCCAGGTTCAGCGGCGACTCGAACACCGGCTCCTGCCGCACCCACACGCCGTTCTTGACCACCGCATCCGCGGCGCAGCCCACCGAGCAGTGCGTGCATACGGTGCGACGCACCTCGACCTTGCCGTCACCCGCCGCCGCCTTGGGCGCATCGGCGGCCTCGGCCTTGGCGATCACGCCGTAGGGCAGTTGCGAGGCAAAGGCCGCAGCGCCGGCAGTCACGCCCGAGCGCTTCAGGAAGGTGCGGCGATCTATGGTCTTGCCCTGCAGGCCGGCAACGGCACGGGCCAGACGGCCGTGAGCGCTGACAGCGCCCGTCGATTTCTTGGTGAGCATCGGGCCGTCTCCCGTTAGATTTGGGTGGTGCGGTAGTAATTGCGGATGTGCTCGGTCTCGCGGTAGCCGCTCTTCTCTTCAGCGATCGCGCCGAGTGCTGCCGCTTCGATTGGCTTTTGGCCGACGACGGTGGCGACGACCGCGGCTGCGGTGGCCGCTCCGCCCGCGGCCACGGTGGTGAAGAAGGCGCGCCGGCTGTTGGGTTGCTGCTTGGACATGTGGTTCCCCCTGCCTATCGATAGGCGTGATGGATGCTGCAACGGGCTTGTCAAGAAAGTCAACGAATTAGTGCATCTCGAATTGCTCTGCCTCAGCATCGATGAAGACCTCTAGCAAGTCCACGACGGCAACATGGAAAGGCGCCGCCGGAAGCTCGCGTGCTGCGCTGCAGAACCCGCGATATCCGGGTTGCAGGTATTCGCGGAAGAACGCTTCCTGGGTGTGCAACGAGTGAGCATCAGAGCCCTGGGCAACGAGGTGCCGCATGACCTCGAGCACTGCCGCGATGTTGTCCTCAGGCTCCGCACTTTGACTGCCGCGCGCCAGTCCCAGTTCCCGCAGGGTGTCGCGCAGCGCCACGAGAATCCGCTCCTGCCCCACGGCCACCATGTAGTGCGACAGATAAAGCGTCACTGGCGCCTTGCCCACCCCTACGAAGGTGGTATCGAAGGCCACTGTCGCGGCTTGGGCGTCCGTGCGCGCTGCCTCGGCGCGCAGTGCGCGCCAAGCCTGGGCAAGAGGGCCCTGGCCGGACTCGAGGTCCGGCGCTGCGGACAGCGCCTGCAGCAGAGTCTCGTCGGGGCCCGCGTATAAAAGCCGCGCGAGCAGCGCGTAAAGGTTGATCCGACCCGCATCTTCGGGGGCCAGTTCGACGGCGGCGAGGGCGGTGCTCACTTCTTCACGTCCATGATCGAGATCTCGCCCTTCACTTCCATCTGATCGATCACGCGGCAATCAGCGCACATCTGCAGGCGCCGCAAAGCATCACCGCTCCACATCGAGTGCGCAGACAGGCGCGCGCTCATCTTGTCGACCAACTGCTTGGTGCCGAAGGCGTTGCCGCAGCGCACGCAGTGGAAGGGCTGGGCCTCGTTGAGCGTGACCGAGTCCTTGGCCGCGCGCGTGAGCAGCAGGCGCGGCACGAGGCTGATCGCCGACTCTGGGCAGGTCTTCTCGCACAGGCCGCACTGAACGCAGTTGCGTTCGATGAAGCGCAGGCGTGGCGCGTCCTCGGTGTCGATCAGCGCGCCGGCCGGGCAGGCGCCGATGCAGGCCTTGCACAGGGTGCAGCTGTCCTGGTTCACCGTGATCGCGCCGAAGGGCGCACCACGCTCGAGCGCGATGTTGTCTTGCGGCGTGGGCGCGTGCTGCGCCAGGTGCGCCAGCACGAGTTCGAGCGTGCCTCGCTTGAGCTTGCCGAGGTTGAACAGTGCCGGCGTGGCCGGGGCGGCCGCGGGCTGGGCCGACCATAGCGCGCCATCGAGCGCGGCCACTTCCTCGGCCTCGATCAGCTGCCAGTGGGAGCCGGCGTAGCCCAGGGCGTTGAGAATCGTGTCCGCCACGCGTGCCTGCCGCGCGATCGGCTCGCCATGCTCGAGCGCACCCTCGGCGTCGGCGAGCATGAAGACCTGGCTCGCGCCGTAGGCGATCGCGCCCAGCACCACGTCGATGCCGATCGCGCCGATGCTGTGCACCTCGAGCGGGATCACGCGAGCCGGCAGGCCTCGCCCGCGCCGGCCCAGGCGTTCGATCAGGGCGCGACCCTCCTTGGCGTTGTGAAACAGCAGGGCCGCGTCGCGCCCGCCCGCCGCGCGGTAGGTGGCCAGCAGCTTCTTGAGCCGCGCGCCGGTGTCGGGCACGGCCGGATACGCGAAGCTCATCGCTCCGGTCGGGCACACCGTCGCGCAGTCGCCGCAGCCCAGGCAGTGGAAGGGATTGACCCAGACCTTGTCGCCCAGCGAGTGCACGGCTTCGGTCGAGCACACGTCGATGCACTGCGTGCAGCCGGTCTTGAAGTTGCGGCTGTGCGCGCAGATCCGCTCCTCGTAGCGGAAGTAGCGCGGCTTCTCGAATTCGCCCACCCACTGCGCCAGTTTCGCCGCGGCCTGCGACTGCTCCAGCGGATCGGCGCCCGGCGCCAGATAGCCGTAGGGCTTCTCGGGCATGCGCAGCACGGGCGTCGCCGACAAATCCAGCACCAGGTCGAATTTTTCTTTGCGCGCCACCGTGCCGCGGGCGAAATCGATCGCGCCCACGCTGCCGCAGGCCTTGACGCACGCGCGGTGCGACTTGCACTTGTCCAGATCCACCTGGTAGGTGAAGTCGATCGCGTCCTCGGGGCAGGCCCGGATGCAGGCGTTGCAGCGCGTGCACACGTCGAGGTCGATGGGGTTGGTCTGGTCCCATTCGACCTCGAAGGCGCCGAGGTGACCGCCGATCTTGCGCGGCGCGCCCGACCACACCGGGTAGCGGCGCGTGGCGGGCAGTTCGGCACCGCGGGCGTTGGTCACCAGCACGCTCACGTCCAGCGTGTCGGCCAATTGCTCGGCCCAGCTCACGGCGGCCTCGGCCGGGCCGATGATCAGGGTCTGCCCGGTCGACTTGTAGGTCACCGTGGGCACGGGCTCGGGATCGGGCAGCTCGGCCATGGCCAGCAGGGCGGCCATCTTCGGCAGCGCCTGCGCGCCCTCGGCCGACCAGCCTGCCATCTCGCGAATGTTCACGAACTTCAGTTCGGTGCTGGACTCGCCGGCGAGCTCGGTGAACAGCGGCGCCTCCTGGGTGCAGGCCACCGTGCAGTCCGCCGCGCCGAGCGAGCCCGTGAATCCCTTGGTCTCGCTGCGGCACAGCTCGGTGTAGATCGGGATGGGCTGCTCGCGGCCCAGGGCGCGGCCCAGGGCCGCGCCATCGATGCGCATGCTGCGATTGCAGTTGCAGACCTTGATTACTCGATCGTCGGCCATGTAGGGTCAGGCAGTAGAAGAGGGTGGGGCTGCCGAGCCGGCGGCCGGGTCGCGGGCGGTCGGCGTCAGCCGCGGCGCGGGGGCGCAGTCGGCGCCGGAGGCGGCGCTCGCAGAGAGGCCTTCGCCAGCCAGCGGCGACCTTTCAGCGGTTTCATCTGGAGCAAGACTGTCTGCGGTGTCGGCGCCCTGCGCTGTTGCCGCGGGGGTACCCACAGCATGCAGTTCGGCCGGCGCGACAGCCGCGGCCTCTGCGGTGACCGGCACCGCATCGGCCGAGCCCGGCGCCGCGGCGGCGGGGGGCGGGATCTCGAAGCCGGGCGAGGGGTCCAGCCCCAGGGCGAGGCGCTCCGAGTTGAGCAGGAACTCGCGCGCATGGCGCAGCGTCAGGCGCATGGCCGCGGGCAGGGGCTCGAACTGCGTGTAGTCGTCGACGTAGACGTCGAGCCCGTCCATCTGGTTGAAGTGCGGGTCGCCAAAGAGCTTCTTCAGTGCCGAGCGCCGCGTGTCCTCGTCCACCGTCTTGCCCAGGAAGGCCTGATAGTCGGAGCGCAGGCCGTCGAGCGAGTCGATCGGCGGCAGCTCCGGCGGCAGCTCGACCGGCGCCTCAGGGGCCGCGACGGGCAGCGACGAAGCCGGAGCGGACCCGGTCAGCGCAGCCGGGGTGGTGAAGGTCTCGGGCTCGGCGACGGGCGTTGCCGCCTCGGGCTCGACCGCCTCCTCGCGCCGGGCTTCGTGCTTGCGCCGCGACCAGCGCGACAGGAAGGTCTCGTCGTCCTGGCTCACGATTCGTCGCGCCGCGCGCCCTTGAACGAAGGCGGCCGGATGCGCTCCTTCTTCTTGGGCGGCTTGAAGTGGGTCTCGGTGAACTCGGCCACCCAGGGCAGCCAGTCCGGCGGCATGGGCACGCCCTCGACCAGGGCACCACCGTCCATGCGGCGGGCCGCCTCGTTGTAGCTCAGGGTCACCCAGAGGGGGACCGCGCCGTCCTCGCGCGCTTCCCACTCGACGAAAGCGAAGGGCGTGTCGGTGGTGAGATTGAGGTAGTAGCCCTCGGCCTCGTCGCGGAACAGGCCCACGCTGAAGCCGGGGTGCAGCCAGCGCTCGCGCGCTTCGTCGCGCTCGACCAGCACCGGAGCGCCGCCCTCGTCGCCTTCCTGCTCGATCACCGCCACCGGGGTCCAGACCTCGGACACCCAGCGATTGGCGATCGCGCGCCGCTCCATGAGCACGGCGGCAGGTCGGGACGGAAGACTCAAGGCGGTAGGCTCGAATGTTTAGGGAAACCCCGAGATTATTCTCGACCGGCCTCGATCGACGCAAACCGGAGTCGCGCGCGGGGTCTTGCGCGCCGGGCGGCGGCTTGCGCACTCAAGCACAATGAGGGCTCGGGCGCCGCCGACCCGCGCCGTGTGAGCCCTGTCGCTCGCGTCCTGTTTCTCGCCCATGCTCCGACCCCAGATCACCAGTGCGTCGCGCCCCCTGACCTTCGAGGTCGAGGCCGTCAACGAGCGCGGCGAGCGCGTGCCCACGCCCATCGCCGGCGAGCACCCGCTCACGCTCTATGTCGACAAGTGCGAGATCGTCACCCTCATGACGCTCGGCCAGGCGCCCGAGGCCCTGGCCATCGGCTATCTGCGCAACCAGCGCCTGATCCAGTCGCTCGACCAGCTCGCAGCGGTGCAGGTGGATTGGGAGACCGACGCCGTGGCCGTCACCACCCGCGCCGGCATCGAGGCGCTGGAAGAGAAGATGGCCAAGCGCACCGTGACCACCGGCTGCGGCCAGGGCACGGTGTTCGGCGACCTGATGGAGGAGATCGACGCCATCCGCCTGCGCCCCGACGTGCGCCTGACCGAAGCGTCGCTGCACGCCCTGCTCGAGCGCGTGCGCCACCACGAGACCATCTACAAGAGCGCGGGCGCGGTGCACGGCTGCGCGCTGGCCAGCAATGCCGGGGCCGACACCGAGATCCTGATCTTCGTCGAGGACGTGGGTCGCCACAACGCGGTCGACGCCATTGCCGGGCGCATGTGGCTCGACGACATCGACGGCTCGGACAAGATCTTCTACACCACCGGCCGGCTTACCTCCGAGATGGTGATCAAGGCCGCGCAGATGGGCATTCCCTTCCTGGTCTCGCGCTCCGGCCTCACGCAGATGGGCTGGCAGATCGCGCAGCGCATCGGCATCACCATGATCGGGCGCGCGGTCGGCCGTCACTACCTGCTCTTCACCGGTGAGCAGCGCTTCGTGCCTGGGGGTGTGCAGTGAACACGCAGATTTGCGGCCTGGTGCTCGCCGGCGGCCAGGGCCGGCGCATGGGCGGGGTGGACAAGGGTCTGCAGGTGCTGCGCGGCCGGCCCATGATCGAGCACGTGCTCGAGCGCCTGCGCCCCCAGGTGGGCGAGGTGCTGATCAACGCCAACCAGAACCTCGAGCGCTACGGCGCCTGGGGCTGCCCGGTGGTGACCGACGCCGTGGGCGGCTTTGCCGGGCCGCTCGCCGGCCTGCACGCCGGCATGAGGAGCACGCAGCAGCCGCTGATCCTCACCGTGCCCTGCGACTCGCCCTTCCTGCCGCTGGACCTGGCCGCGCGGCTCGAGGCCGGCCTCGTGGCCGCGGGCGCAGATCTGGCGGTGGCCAAGACCTACGATCAGCCTCACCCGGTCTTTGCCCTGGTGCGCACCGCGGTGCTGCCGCACCTCGAGGCCTTTCTCGCGCGCGGCGAGCGCAAGATCGACCTCTGGTACGCCAGCCTGCGCGTCGTCGAGGTGCCCTTCGACGACCAGGAGGCCGCCTTCTCGAACATCAACACGCCGCAGGACCTCGCACGGCACGAAACGCCATGAAGCCCCTTTCGCAAGCCATCTCCTGCCTCGACGCCTACGACCCCGACGCCCTGCCGGTGGCCGACGCGCAGAAGGTGATCCGCGCCTACGCGAGTCCGGTGGTCGCCTCCGAGCGCGTGGCCGTGCGCGCCGCGCTGGGCCGCGTGCTGGCGCGCGAAGTGATCTCGCCCTTCGACGTGCCGGCGCACGACAACGCCGCCATGGACGGCTGGGCGGTGCGCCACGCCGACCTCGCGCCCCACGGCAACACCCGCCTGCGCGAGATCGGCGCCGCCTTTGCCGGGCATCCCTTCGAGGGCAAGGTCGGCACGGGCGAGTGCGTGCGCGTGATGACCGGCGCGGTCATGCCCGCCGGCGCCGACTGCGTGGTGATCCAGGAAGTGGTGCGCATCGAGGGCGAGGACGTGGCCGTCATCCCCGCCGGGCAGCGCAAGGGCCAGCACCTGCGCTACGCGGGCGAGGACCTCAGCCGCGGCAAGGCCTGCCTCGCCGCCGGCACCCTGGTGCGGCCGGCGGAACTTGGCCTGCTCGCCTCGCTGGGCTTTGCCGAGGTCGAGGTGCGCCGTCGCCTGCGCGTGGCCTTCTTCTCCACCGGCGATGAACTGGCCTCGATCGGCGAGCCGCTGGTGCCGGGTGCGGTCTACGACTCGAACCGCTACACGCTCTGGGCCATGCTGTCCCGCCTGGGCTGCGAATGCCTGGATCTGGGCGTGGTGCGCGACGACCCCGCGGCCCTCGAGGCCGCGCTGGCCAGCGCCGCGGCCAGCGCCGACGCGGTGATCACCACCGGCGGCGTGTCGGTGGGCGAGGCCGACTTCACCCGCGAGATCCTCGCCCGCCTGGGCGAGGCCGCGTTCTGGAAGATCGCCATGCGGCCGGGGCGCCCCATGGCCTGCGGACGCGTGGGCAATGCGCTGTTTTTCGGCCTGCCGGGCAATCCGGTGGCGGTGATGGTCACCTTCTACCAGTTCGTGCGCGAGGCCCTGCTGGTGGCGATGGGCGCCGAGGGCGCGCTCGCCGCGTTGCCGGTGCGCGTGGCCAGCCGCGACGCGCTGCGCAAGAAGCCGGGCCGCACCGAATATCAGCGCGGCGTGGTGGCCCAGGAGGCCGACGGCTCGTGGTCGGTGCGCGTCACCGGTCAGCAGGGTTCGGGCGTGCTGCGCTCGATGAGCGAGGCCAACTGCTTCATCGTGCTTGAGCACGAACGCGGCAACGTGGCCGCGGGCGAGCTGGTGACGGTGCAGCTCTTCGAGGGGCTGGTCTAGCGCGGCTTGCGCGCGCGCGGCGACCACCACGCGAAGACCTCGCGCGGGGCCACGACCTCGCCGCCCCGGCCGGGCATATAGCCCGGTAGCCGCTCCAACTGCGCGCGCCAGGCGGCACTGCGCAGCACCGCCAGCAGGGCCTGCATGCCGGGGCTCGCCAGATCGGCGCGATCGCACACCAGCCAGTAGTCCTCCACGGCCAGGGGCAAGAAATCCAGGCCCGCGCCGCGCGCCGCGACCTCGATGCACAGGCCCGCGTCCGCCGCGCCCGCCGCGACCGACTGCGCCACGGCCGCGTGCGACGGTTCGATGCGCTCGTAGCCGTCGAGCTGCGCGGGCGCCAGGCCCGCGCCGTGCATCAGCTCATCGAGCAGCAGGCGGGTGCCGGCTTCCGGCGGCCGATTCACGTAGCGGGCACGGCGACTGGCGAGGTCGCGCAGCGTGCGCAGACCCAGCGGATTGCCGGGCGCCACGGCCAGTCCTTGGGTGCGTTGGGCGAAGCCGACCAGCACCTGGCGCGCCGGATCGAGCAAGGGTTTGTAGCGGCGCTCGGCCGGGCTGCCGCCAGGTGCGCCGGGCAGCGCGTGAAAGCCGGCCACACGGCAACGCCCCTGCTTGAGCGCAGTCAGCGCCTCGACGCTGCCGCAGAAGTCGATGTCGAGGAACAGGCGCGAGGGCGCGCAGGCCTCGCGCAGGTGGCCCAGGGCCTCGTCGTGGCTGGCCGCCATCGCGAGCAGGTGCGCGTGTTCGTCCAGCGCGGTCGCGAAGGCCAGTTCGAGGTCCGCCTGCAGGCGGCTGATCTGCGGCGCGAGGCGGGCCTGGGCCAGGTGCTCGGCAAGCAGCAGACGCTCGCCGAACTCGGTCAGGCGGGCCGGCTGGCCCTTGTCCCACACGATCAGCCCGTGGCCCAGCGTGCCCTCCCAGCGCTTGAGCTCGCCCCACACGTGGCGGTACGACAGGCCCAGCCGCTTGGCCGCGCCCGAGATCGAGCCCGATGCGCGCACCGCGGCCAGCAGCTCGATCAGCGCGTTGCGCAGCCGCGGGGTCGCGTGGCGCTCGGCTGCGAGTGCATAGGCAAGCTCGATCTTGTGCATGGCGCGAGTGTGCCTCAGGCCGGGCGCCCGCTTGCGCTCGGCCAGCGCGCCACCTATGCAAGCGCCTGCCTATCGCGCCCCTGCCCGGCGTCTGCGAGCATGGCCCATGAGCCTCGCTGCCCCCTGACCTCCGCCCCACTTGAACACCTTCTCCGACGCCCTGCTCTCCGCCCTGCAACTGATTGCCGGGATGGATCCGGGCCTGCTCACGGTGGTGGGCCGTTCGCTCGCCGTGAGCGGCCTGGCCACGCTGATCGCCTGCGCCCTGGGTCTCGCGGCCGGGGCGTGGCTCGCGGTGGCGCGCTTTGCCGGGCGGGGCGCCGTGCTCACCTTGCTCAACACCCTGCTCGCCGTGCCCTCGGTGGTGGTGGGGCTGGTCGTGTATCTGCTCCTGTCGCGCTCCGGCCCGCTGGGCTTCCTGGGGTGGCTGTTCTCCTTCCAGGCCATGGTGCTGGCCCAGGCCGTGCTGGTGCTGCCGGTGGTGCTTGCGCTCACGCGTCAGGTGATCGAGGACGCCGAGCGCGCTCATGGCGAGCAGATCGCCTCGCTCGGTGCCGGACGGCTCGCGCGCGGACTGCTGCTCGCCTTCGACGAGCGCTACGCCCTGCTCACCGTGGTGCTCGCCGCCTTTGGCCGCGCCATCTCGGAGGTGGGGGCGGTGATGATCGTGGGCGGCAACATCGAGGGCTACACGCGGGTGATGACCACCACCATCGCCCTCGAGACCAGCAAGGGCGACCTGCCGCTCGCGCTGGCCCTGGGCATCGTGCTGCTGACGGTCGTGCTGTTGCTCAACGTGCTGATCGGGCGCGTGCGCGTCTGGCGCGAGCGCGTCGATGGCGGGGCGCTGGGTGCGGCGCGCGCGGCGGCGGCATGAGGGGCGAGATGACCAAGCTCGCGCAAACGGACCTGGCGGCGACTTCGCGCGTGTATGCGCTCGGCCGCGCCGGCGTGCGCTTCGGCGCGGTGACGGCGCTCGATGAGGTCACGCTCGAGGTGCGCGCCGGCGAGCGCGTGGCCCTGGTGGGTGACAACGGCTGCGGCAAGACCACGCTGCTGCGCCTGCTGCACGGACTGATCGAGTCCAGCGCCGGCCAGGTGTCGCGCCCGCCGCGCGCGCGTCAGGCCATGCTCTTCCAGCGGCCCCATGTGCTGCGTGCCGGTGCCCTGGCCAACGTGGCGCTGGGTCTGTGGCTGCGCGGCGTGCCCTGGCGCGAGGCGCGTGAGCGGGGCCGCGCGGCCCTGGGTCGCGTGGGACTGGCCGATCTGGCGGGGCGCAACGCCCGCGCGCTGTCGGGCGGCCAGCAGCAGCGCGTCGCGCTGGCGCGCGCCTGGGCGCTCGCGCCCCAGGCCTTGCTGCTCGACGAGCCGACCGCCAGTCTGGACCCCGGTGCGCGGCGCGAGGTTGAGGGCTTGATCGCCGAGTTCGGCCGCGAGCCCGGCATGACCCTCGTGTTCAGCAGCCATCACCTCGCGCAGGTGCGCCGGCTCGCCACGCGCGTGATCTACCTGGAGTCCGGCCGCGTGCTGGCCGATCTGCCCGTCACCGAATTCTTCCAGGGGAGCCGGCTGCCGCCCGAGGCCCGCCTCTTCCTCCAAGGAGAGCTGCCATGAAGACTGCACGCATCGTCCGTGCCCTGGTTGCGCTGCCCCTGCTGGCCTGCGCCGCGGCGGCGGCAGCCCAGAGCATCACCGTGGCCTCCACCACCTCCACCGAGCAGTCGGGCTTGTTCTCGCACCTGCTGCCCGAGGCCAGAAAGGCCACCGGGTTGGAAGTGAAGGTGGTGGCCCTGGGCACCGGGCAGGCGCTCGACCTGGCACGCCGCGGCGACGCCGACGTGGTCTTCGTTCACGACCAGCCCGCCGAGGAGAAGTTCGTCGCCGAGGGCTATGGACTCAAGCGCCAGCCGGTGATGGTCAACGACTTCGTCATCGTCGGCCCGCGCAACGATCCGGCCGGCGCCAAGGGCAAGGATGTGACCGCGGCGCTGGGCAAGATCGCCGCGGCCAACGCACCCTTCGTTTCGCGCGGCGACAAGAGCGGCACGCACGCCGCCGAGACCCGCTACTGGGCGGCCGCGGGCCTGGCCGACAAGAAGGGCGCGGGCTACCGCGAGTGCGGCTGCGGCATGGGGCCGGCGCTGAACATGGCCTCGTCGGCCAATGCCTACGCGCTCACCGATCGCGGCACCTGGCTTGCGTTCAAGAACCGCGGTGATCTGGCCGTGCTGGTCGAGGGCGACCAGCGCCTGTTCAACCAGTACGGCGTGATCGTGGTCAATCCGGCCAGGCACCCGCACGTCAAGCAGGCCGAGGCGCAGAAGTTCGTCGACTGGCTGGTCTCGCCCGCCGGCCAGGCCGCGATTGCCGCCTACAAGATCAACGGCGAACAGCTCTTCTTCCCCAACGCCAATAGCGCGCGCTGAGCGAGCCCGCTCGGGCGGGCCCGCAGGCCAAGTGCGTCCGGCTCTGGCCTCGCGCAAAAGGAAAACACCCGCCACGCGGGCGGGTGTCGGGCCGATACGGCGTGCGCTCAGGCGCGGCGGCGACGGCTGGTGGCCAGACCGGCAAGCGCCAGCCCCAGCAACGCCAGTGTGGTGGGCTCGGGGACGGAGGAGACGCGACTGACCGTGCCGTTGATGAAGGCAATTTCGCAGGGCGACGAGGAGCCGCCGTCGCTCGAGATGCCGACGCAGATCTCGAAGACCCGCGTGCCCCAGCTCAGCATGCCGGGTGGCGGCAGAGCGGGCAGGAAGCGGCCGTCGGTCACGACGCTCAGATCCTCCGGTCCGCGCAGGATCAGGGCGATCGAACCCAACTCTCCCGTTTCGCCGTCAAAGTTCGAACCGGACCAGGTGTAGCCGTCCACGATCACGCCAGAGCCACTCGGGTCCGGCGCGTTGTTGCGGACAATGACAGTGTCGCGGCTGGGCGTGGTGTCGAAGGCCGAGAAGGACTTGCTGCCCAGTTGCAGGCTGGTGAAGGTCAGCTGTGCCCCTGTGCCGTTGTGACGGCAGACGGTGTTGGTGCCGCCCGTGCCGCACCCCGCTGGGTTGGTGACCGGCGCCGCGGTGTCGAAAGTCAGGATCACGCTGAACGCGTCCCCGGCGGCGACGCCCGCGATTTCCGAGGCCGTGCCCGAGACCGCGTTCAGCGTGCCCCCGAAGGTCCACGACACCAGCGCGGCGTGCGCGGCGATCGGCCCCATCAGCAGGCTCAGCAACAGCAGTTTGCCCTTGATCTTCATGGAGCTTTCCTTGGCACGGAGTTTTTGGACCGGCCGCGCCAAAACGCGCAGCGGCCGAGGTGAGCGCGAACACAAGCAGGATGCGTGCCTATCTTGGAAATCCGTTGGAAATCAAAGGGCACTCGATGTCGGGCCGGACGTGGTTGGGCGCGGCTGTAAATCAGATCGACGGGCGCGGCGCAGGGTAGTGCGGCGCAGCAGACATCGCTTTGCAGCCCGCACAGGTGCGGGAAAGGCCCCGCCGGCCCCATGCCCCGATCGCGCCGAGAGGCGCATTGGCCCGCTTGGCTATGCTGCCTGCCGACCCCCTGCCCGGAGTTCCTCATGCCCGCGCACTTCGACCTCACCCTCGGCGACGACGGCGTCGCCCTGCTCGAACTCAACCAGCCCGAGCGCCTCAATGCCCTCGTGCCCGAGTTCTTCCCAGCCCTGCGCGACGCGGTGCAAGGCCTCAGCGACGGGGGCCGCGCGCGGGTGCTGGTGATCGGCTCCACCGGCAAGCACTTCTCGGCCGGCATGGCGCTTGAGGTCTTTGCCGCCGCCGGCAACGCCCTGCTCGACACCGGCAACGCCCGCGCGCGCCTGAGCTTCCAGACCTCGCTGCGCCGCCTGATGCAGTGCTTCGACGCGCTCGAGGAGGCGCGCTTCCCGGTGATCTGCGCGGTGCAGGGCGGTTGCATCGGCGGCGCGCTCGATCTGGCGGCGGCGTGCGACCTGCGCGTGTGCAGCGCCGACGCCTTCTTCACCGTGCAGGAGATCCACATCGGCATGGCGGCCGACATGGGCGTGCTGCAGCGCCTGCCGCGTCTGGTGCCGCCCGGCGTGGCGCGTCAGATGGCCTACACCGGCGAGCGCCTGGGCGCCGAGCGCGCGCTGGCCGTGGGCCTGGTCAATGCCGTGCTGCCCGACGCCACTGCGCTGCGCGCGCACGCGCTCGAACTCGCGCAGGCCATTGCCGCCAAGTCGCCGGTGGCGATCGCCGGCAGCAAGCTGGCACTCAACCACGCGCGCGACCACGGCACCGCCGAGTCGCTGGCCTACATGGCCACGCTGCAAAGCGCGATCTTCGACACCGCCGAGATGGCCGAGGCGATTGCCGCCTGGAAGGGCAAGCGCGCGGGCGAGTTCGCGCCGCTCGCGCCGGTGGCCCCGGTCTAGCCCAACGCGCCGACCCGGCCCCCGGCACTCAGGACTGCCCGGGCGCGTGCACGTGGTGGGGCCGGAAGCGGAAGGCCGGCCGCGCCGCGGGGTCGAAGATCACCTCGACCCAGTGCACCGCCGGGCTGCCGAAGCTTTGCACCCGCTGCAGCGTCGGCAGGCCGGGCACGGGCTGATCGTGAAAGAACTCGTGCAGATCGCCGTGGGCCAGCAGCACCGGCCGGCCCCAGGCGCGCGCCTCGCGCTCGATCTGCGCCATCAGCGCCTCGTAGCTCGAGCGGCGCGGGCTGCCCGCGGGCCACTCGGTGCGCGGGTTGGCCTGCATGAAGAGCACCAGGCCCTGCGCGTTGCCGGCGCGGGCGTGCGCGAACGCGGTGGCCACCCACGCCGCCACGGCGCGCTCGCGGCGCTGCACCTCGGCCAGGCGCTCGGCGCGGAGCGTGTCGGCGGGGTCGATGCCGCGCCAGGGCTCGCGACCGTTGTCGCTGCCCACCACGTGCAGCGAGGCCAGGAGCAGGCCGTTCCACAGGCTCGTGCCGTGCTCGACGAACTCGGACCAGGCGGGATCGTCGGCCTGGCTGAGCCGCGCCAGCGGGGCGCGCCCGAGGCTCGCGTGGGGATCGGGATAGAGCAGCGCGCGCAGATGGGCCAGGCGCTCGGTGGGCAGGTGGCGGCCGGCGCGACGCAGATGGCAGTCGGTCCACTCGTTGTCGCCGGGCGTGATCAGCACCGGCTTGGCGAACGCCGCGATCTGCGCCACGCGAGCGGCGAGCAACTCGTCGCTGCATGGCTCGCCGCTGCCCTTGAGGTCGCCCACGTGCACCACCAGGCCGACGTCGCGGTCGGCGTCGATGTCCTCGCGCATGCGCTCGAAGGCAATCTCCTCGCCGCCGTTGTAGGGCACATCGCCGATCAGCGCGAATGAGCGTGGCGCCGCCGGCGCGGCTTGAGTCACGGTGCTCGGCAGGGCGAGCAGCAGCGCCAGCAGCGCAGCGAGCGGCAGCAAGCGTGGCAGCGGGCCCGGGTTACGGAGGCTCATGGGCAAGTGGTGCGCCGCGCGTGTCGGGCGGTGCGAATCTCCGATGCGCGCGCGGCGAAGAAGATCAGGACCGCGTCGTCCCTGCCGTGTAGGCCGCCGCCAGGAAGTCGAGCATCCCCGGCAGCTCCGAGATCACCGGCAGCACCGCGAGCTCCACGTCCGGATGCGCGGCGCGAAAGTCCGCCAGCAACGGCGGCAGGTCGGCCGCGACGTGACCGCCGCTGGCCCAGAACACCGGCGCGAGCTCGATGCGCCGCGCCCCGCGCGCCACGGCCTCGGCCAGCGTCGCGGCGAGGTCCGGCGGCTGGAACTCCAGGAAGGCTTGCAGCACCAGTGTCTCGGGCCGGCGCGCCGCCACCCGCCGGGCGAGCTCGCCCAGGGTCAGCGACCAGCGCGCGTCGCGCGCGCCGTGGGCAAAGAGGATCAGGGCTTGCATGGCAGCGGGCGCTCCTGCGCGGGGATGGATGGATTGTCCCACCCCGCTGGCCACGGCCGCGGCGCGGGCGCTACGAGGCCACCGCGACCGACCGGGCAGCGTGATCCTCGGCCTCGGCGGCCAGCGCGGCGGCGCGGGCGGTCTCGCCGATCACCAGGATGGCCGGGCTGGCGATGCCCGCGTCGGTCATGCGCTGCGCCAGCGCTTCGAGGGGCGCGGTGGCCAGGCGCTGCTCGGCGCGCGTGGCCGACTGGACGGCGGCGCAAGGCGTGTCGGGCGCGAGGCCGCCGTCGATCAGCGCCCGTGCAATGCGCTGCGCGTTGGCCACACCCATGTAGACCACCAGGGTCAGGCCGCAGCGCGCCAGCGCCGCCCAGTCCACGCGGCTCGCGCCGTCCTTCTCGTGCCCGGTCACGAACACCACGCCGGGACTCGCGTCGCGGTGGGTGAGCGACACGCCCACGGCCGTGGCGGCCGCCATGCCGCTGGTGACGCCTGGCACCACCTCGACTGCGACGCCCGCCGCGCGCAGGCGCGAGAGTTCCTCGCCGCCGCGCCCGAAGAGGAAGGGATCGCCGCCCTTGAGCCGCACCACGCAGTGTCCGGCGGCCGCTTCGCGCAGCATCAGCGCCTCGATGAAGCGCTGCGGCGTGGAGGCGCAGCCGCCGCGCTTGCCCACGCCGATCACCCGCGTCCCGGGCCGGGTGTGGGCGAGGATGCGCTCGTCGACCAGGTCGTCGACCAGCACCACGTCGGCCTGCGCCAGGG
Organism: Burkholderiaceae bacterium; assembly: GCA_035454085.1. Lineage (GTDB taxonomy): Bacteria > Pseudomonadota > Gammaproteobacteria > Burkholderiales > Burkholderiaceae_F > DAOTEJ01. Next base: position 23,407 of record DAOTEJ010000029.1, read on the forward strand.
CGCGCACGGCGCGCAGGGTGAGAAGTTCCGGGTCGCCCGGGCCTGCGCCCACCAGCCAAACGCGTCCGATGCTCATGCGTCTTGCTCCTCGCGCGCCGCCTGCGCGAAGTCGCGCAGGGCCTGAACCTGTTGCGCGATCGCCGCCGGCACCGGCGCGCGCCCTTCGAGCACCGCGAGCGTGTAGCGCGCGGTGGCGGCGTCGTCGCCCGCGATCAGCGAGGTGTCCTCGCGCGGCTCGGTACTCGCCCGCGCGGGCGGAGCCGGCTCTGCACCCGGAGGTGCGCCGGTCGCGCCGCGCAGCAGCGCCTGCGGGGCGTGGGTCGCCGTGGTCCAGGCCACCGGGTCGCCCTCGGTGCCGCGCGCCAGCCACGCGCTGCGGCCCAACAGACGGGCTGCCTCGGCCAGGCTCGTGCGGTAGGCCGGGTGCGTGTAATTCATCACCGGCAGGCCATGCGGCGCCGGCGTCAGCAGTTTCACGACGCTGTGCGCGCTGTTGCGAAAGCCCAGCTCGGCGCGCCGCGCCATCAGGCGCGCGAGCGCCGGCGCCCAGGCAGCCAGCGGCCACCAGGCAAGTCGCGACTCGCTCAGCGCGGCGGCAGCCTCGGCGGCGCTCCCGCTGGGGCGCAGCTTCAAGGCGCGCAGCACGCCGGCGGCGCACGCCGTGCCGTCGGCCTCGGGCGTGCTCAGCAGCACCGGCACGCCGGCGCGCGAGAGCAGGATCGCGAGCAGGGGCGCGGCCGTGGCGTGCACGCGCGCGCGGCCGGCACAGTGCAGCGTCAGCAACGGCTCGTCGAGCGCCAGGGCGAGCAGGTGCGGCGCGCTGGCGCGGGCAAAGGCGGCGAGCATGGCCGGGCTCTCGCCGTGCACGCGCAGACCCATCAGCAGCGCGGCCTCCTGCGCGGGCGTGAAGCGCTCCTCGAGCAGAGCGCCCCAGAGGCGCTGCGCGAGCTCCGGCGCGAGCACGCCCTCGTGGCCTCCTTCGGCGGCGGGACGCGCGTTGCGGCCCAGGCGGCGGATCGCCTCGGCGTGCAGCGCGCTCGCCTGCGCGTGCAGGGCAGCGTCCGGGCTCATGCGGGCTGGCTCCCCAGCTCGGGCGCGAAGAGCTCGCGCAGCGGCCGTGTCGAGCAGTCGTCGCCGCTGGCCACCAGGCGCTGGTACAGCGGCCACGCGGCGAGGTCGGCCCGGCGCACGCCCTCGAGCACCACGGCGTGCAGGCGCCCTGCGCTGATCTGCAGGCAGCGCAGGCGGCCGCTGCGCGCCTCGGCCAGGGAGGGTGCGCCCTGCTCGATGCCCAGCAGCAGGCGCAACTCCTGCATCAGCCGGTCGGGGCGCTCGCCGTGCGCGGCGAAGAGCAGCACGCCCGCGTCATCGCCCGCCGGGAAGCGCGCCAGCGCGGCGTGGCGCAGCGGCTCGATCTCGCGCGCGAGCACCTCCAGCAGGGGCAGCACGCGCGAGCGCGGCACGCGCGCCAGCAGGGCGGTGTGCCAGGGCAGCGCCAGCGGCGCGACGCGCACCGGCACGTGCTTGAGCTCGGGCTGACGCGACAGGGGATCCCGTGCCCGAGTGCTGAGCAGGTTGATCCCCAGGCTGCCGGGCAGCCAGCGCGCGCCGTGATGCATGGCCAGCGCGGCCACGCCCTCGGGCAGCGTGTCGCTCGCCTGCACCGGCAGCGTGAGTTGCCCCTGGGCGCTGGACACCTGCGCGAGCTCGCCATCGGCGAGCCCCGCGGCGGCGAGGCTGGCCGGCGCGACCTGCAGCACGGCCGGCGGCATGGCCAGCGTTGCTGCCATGGCCGAGCGACTGCCGCCGTGCCATTGGTCGCGCAGGCGCACGCTGGTGAGCGCGAGCGGGAACTCGGCCGACGGTGCCACGGCCGCGGCGCGCAGCTCGATCTGCACGAACTGCGCGCGCCCGTCGGCCGTGGGGTAGCGCCCGTCGGTGTAGAGCCGCGCCGTGCCGGTGTCTGCGGTCCCCCGCGCCGCCGCGTCCGCGCGCAGCGGCCACTGCACCGGGCCGCGCGCGAGGCGGGCGTGGTCAAGGCCGGCGATGTCCAGGTCGCGCCCGGCGGTGAGCGCGGTGTATTCGGCGAACACCGCGGCCGCGTCGGGCCAGTCGAACAAGCCTGCCCTTGCCGGCGCGATGCGCGCAGCAAGCGATCGCGCGAACTGCGCGGCGATCGCCCAGTCGGGCCGCGCCTCGCCGGGCGGCGGCACGGCAGGCTGCGACAGGCTCACGCGACGCTCGGAGTTGGTCATGGTGCCGCAGCGCTCGCCGAAAGTGGCGGCGGGCAGCAGCAGGTCGGCCAGCGCCGTGGTCTCGGTGGCGTAGGCCTCCTGCACCACCACGAAGGGCACGGCCGCCAGTGCCTTGCGCACCAGGGCCTGGTCGGGCAGCGAGTAGGCGGGATTGGTGCAGGCGATCCACAGCGCCTGGATGCGCCCCGCCGCGGCGGCCTCGAAGAGCTCCAGCGCCGGCAGGCCAGCCGCGCTGGGCAGCGACTCCACGCCCCACAAGCGGGCCAGTTCGGCGCGGTCGGCCGCGTCTTGCGGATCGCGGTGGCCGGGCAGCAGGGTAGCCATGCTGCCGGTCTCGCGCCCGCCCATCGCGTTGGGCTGCCCGGTGAGCGAGAACGGCCCCGTGCCCGGGCGCCCGATCTGCCCGGTGGCCAGGTGCAGATGGATCAGCGCCGCGCTGTTGTCGCTGCCGTGGCTCGACTGGTTGAGCCCCTGGCACCACAGCGAGAGCGTGGCCGCCGAGCGCGCGAAGAGCCGCGCGGCGCGCTCGATGTCGCCCGCCGCGAGGCCCGTGATGCGCGCCGCCTCGGCCAGCGGCAGGGCGCGCGCCTGCGCGGCGGCGGCCGCGAGGCCGCGGGTGTGCGCCGCGATGTAGGCCTCGTCGATCAGCGCGTCGCGCAGCATCACGCCGAGCAGGGCGCCGAGCAGGTAGAGGTCCGTGCCCGGACGCAGCGCCAGGTGCAGGTCGGCGCTGCGCGCGGACTCGGTGAGTCTCGGGTCGGCCACGATCAGCTTCGTGCCGCGCGCGCGCCGTGCCTCGAGCAGGCGGCCGAAGAGCACCGGGTGCGCGGCCGCCGGGTTGGCACCGATCACCAGGACGCAGTCGGCGTGATCGAGGTCCTCGTAGTTGCAGGGCGGCGCGTCGGCTCCCAGCGTGCGCTTGTAGCCCACCACCGCCGAGCTCATGCACAGGCGCGAGTTCGAGTCGATGTTGTTCGTGCCGACCAGCGCGCGCGCCAGCTTGTTGAAGGCGTAGTAGTCCTCGGTGAGCAGCTGCCCCGACACGTAGAAGCCCACGCTGTCGGGACCGTGGTCGCGGATCGCAGCGGCAAAGCGCTCGGCCGCGAGCTCGAGGGCCGCGTCCCAGCCCAGCGCCTGCGGGGCCACCCCGCGGTCGGGCCGTGCCTGCGGGCGCAGCAGGCGGGCGTGCATCAGAACCTCGGGCTGCGCGGTCTGCGCGAGGCTCGCGCCCTTGGGGCAGAGCTTGCCGAAGTTGGCGGGATGATCCGGGTCGCCGCGCACGCCCACGATGCGCCCGGCGCGCGCCTGCACGAGCACCCCGCAGCCCGTCCCGCAGTAGGGGCAGGTGGAGCGGGTCTCGGCGAGCGGCGCGTCCATGCTCAGGCGGCGCAGCTCAGCGGCGGATGCGCGCGGGCGGAGCGCAGTTCGCCGCGGCTCAGGTACACGCGGCCGGCGTCGAGGTGCACCGCGAAGGTCTGCACCTTGCCTTCGTCGGGCGCGACCATGGTGCCGGTGGCCAGATCCACGCACTGGCCGTGCAGCGGGCAGGCCACGCGGTCGGCGGCGACGATGCCCTCCGAGAAAGGCCCGCCCTTGTGCGGGCAGCGGTCCTCGAGCGCGTAGACGCGGTCCTCGTCGGCGCGGATCAGCGCCAGGGTGAGCGTGCCCACCAGCAGCTTGCGCGAGCCGAGCACGGGGATGTCCTCGAGCGCGCACACTTCGATCCAGTCCTGGGTCATGGGCGGTCCTTACACGGTGAGGGTGAGAGGGACGAACTGGCGCTCGTCCACCTGGGCGCTGGCCGGCTCGTGCCAGGGATCGGATTCGAGCGACAGCGCGTAGGCCATGCGCGCGGCCAGCGCGGCGCGCCCCGGCGCGTCCTCGAGCAGGCGCTTCTTCACGTACTCGAAGCCCACGCGCTCGACGAAGTGCACCGTGCGCTCGAGGTACCAGCCTTCCTCGCGGTAGAGCTGGAGGAAGGCGCTGGCGTACTCGATGACCTCCTCGTGGGTCTTCACCTTCACGAGGAACTGCGCCACCTCGGTCTTGATGCCGCCGTTGCCGGCGACCTGGATCTCCCAGCCGGAGTCGACGCCGATCACGCCCACGTCCTTGATGCCGCACTCGGCGCAGTTGCGCGGGCAGCCGCTCACCGCCAGCTTGACCTTGTGCGGCGCGTACATCTTCCACAGCGCGCGCTCGAGCTCGATGCCCATGCGGGTCGAGTCCTGCGTGCCGAAGCGGCACCACTCGCTGCCCACGCAGGTCTTCACCGTGCGCAGGGTCTTGCCGTAGGCATGGCCGCTGGGCATGTCCAGCGCCTTCCACACCGCGGGCAGGTCCTCCTTCTTCACGCCCAGCAGGTCGATGCGCTGGCCGCCGGTGACCTTGACCGTGG
>DAOTEJ010000030.1:0-3569 GCA_035454085.1 Burkholderiaceae bacterium
AGCTGCGCCGCCGGCACCTCGACGATGAAGCGCCGCGGGAACAGGCCGCGCAGCTGCTGCTCGACGTCGGCCACCACCGCCGCGTGCGCCTTGAGTCCGTTGAGCTTCTTGGGGATCGCCGCGGCCTCGGTGACGATGGTCGCCACCAGCCGCGCCACTTCCTGCGCGATCAGGTTGAGCTTGCCGCGGGCCTCGTCCTTGCGCGCGGCGAAGGCGGCGTCGTCGGTGGGCCAGGGCGGGGCGAGCGCGGTGCGGTCGAGCGCGGCGGTCACCACCTGATCGCGCAGGTCCTCGAAGCTCGTCACCGCCGCGGCAATCGCCGCCACCGTGCCCGCCTGCATCATCGTGGTCTGCAGGGCGTTGAGGCTCTTCTCCAGAAATCTGACCTGCTCCTTGAGCGCCAGGCGGAACAGGCGGCGCAGGCCCTCGCGGTGACGCGCCAGGGCTTCGCCGGGATCGTCGAAGACTTCGAGCGAGGCGTGGCTGTCGTGATCGACCAGCGCCGGGTGGCCGATCAGGACCTGGCCCTTGCGGCGGATCTCCAGGAGCTCGGGCAGCTCGCCGAAGTTCCAGTCGGTGATCTCGTCGTGCAGTTCGTCGGCAACCCGCGCGTCCTTCCCGGCCACGGCCTGGAAGGTCTTCTGGGCCTCGGCGCCGAGCTCGGCGCGCAGCGCGGCGAGGCTGCGCCCCATCGCCAGCTGGCGGCCGTGCTCGTCGACCACCTTGAAGTTCATGGTGAGGTGCTGCGGCAGCTGCTCGAGCTTGAAGTCGGCGGGCTGCGCCGTCAGGCGCCTGTGCTCGCGCAGGTCGTCGATCAGCGCGGCAATCAGCCCGCCCTTGGGGTCTGCCACGCGCTCGCCCTGGCGATCGACGAAGCCCTGTGCGTACTCGGGCACCGGCACGCAATGCCGCCGCAGCTTCTGCGGCAGGCTCTTGAGGAGCAGGTGGACCTTCTCCTTGAGCATGCCCGGCACCAGCCACTCGCAGCGCACCGGGTCGACCTGGTTGAGCGCGAACAGCGGCACGGTGAGCGTCACCCCATCGCGCGGGCTGCCGGGCTCGAAGTGATATGCCAGCGCCATCTCCACGCCGCGCAGCACGAGCTGCTTGGGAAAGAGCTCGGTGGTCACGCCCGCCGCCTCGTGGCGCATCAGCTCGTCGCGCGACAGGAAGAGCAGCTTCGGGCGGGCGGCCTCGGCGTCCTTGCGCCAGCGCTCGAAGCTGGCGCCGCTCACCACGTCGCAGGGCAAAAGCTGGTCGTAGAAGGCGAAGATCAGCTCGTCGTCGACCAGCACGTCGGGGCGGCGCGTCTTGTGCTCGAGCTCGCGGATCTCGCGCACCAGGCGGCGGTTGTGCGCGAAGAACGGCGCCTGGGTGTCGTACTCGCCCTCGACCAGGCCCTCGCGGATGAAAAGCTCGCGGGCGAGCACGGGGTCTTGCTGGCCGAAGTTCACGCGCCGCTGCGCGTAGACCGTCAGACCATAGAGCGCGCCGCGCTCGAAGGCCATCACCTGCGCGGGCTTCTTCTCCCAGTGCGGGTCGGACCAGGACTTCTTGATCAGGTGCGCGCCGACGCGCTCGATCCACACCGGGTCGATGTTGGCGATGCAGCGGGCAAACAGCCGCGAGGTCTCGACCAACTCGGCCGCCATCACCCAGCGCCCGGTCTTCCTGGCGAGCGGCGAGCCCGGCCAGACGTGGAACTTGATGCCGCGCGCGCCCACGAAGGGCGGCTCGCGGGTGTCGGCGTCGAGCTGCTTGAAGCCCACGTTGCCCAGCAGGCCCGCGAGCAGGGCCAGATGCACCTGCTCGAAGGTCGCCTCGCTCGCGTTGGGCTTCCAGCCCAGCTCGGCCACCAGGGTCGTGAGCTGCGAGTGCACGTCCTTCCACTCGCGCACGCGGCGCGGCGAGAGGAAGTGGCTCTTGAGGTCCTCGGTGAGCTTCTTGTTCGACTTCTTGTGATCGATGCGCTCGTGGACGAACTTCCACAGCTTCACGAAGGACAGGAAGTCGCTCTTGTCGTCGGCCAGCCGGCGGTGCGCCTGGTCGGCCGCCTCCTGCGCCTCGGGCGGGCGCTCGCGCGGGTCCTGAACGCTGAGCGCAGCCGCGATCACCAGCACTTCGGCCAGGGCGTTCTGGTCGCGCGCCGCGAGCAGCATGCGGCCCACCTTCGGGTCGAGCGGCAGCTTGGCGAGCTCCTGGCCCACGGCAGTGAGCGCGCCGCGCTCGTCCACCGCGTTGAGCTCGGCGAGCAGGTCGTAGCCGTCGGCGATGGCGCGCGCGGGGGGCGGCTCCACGAAGGGGAAGTCGCGCACCTCGCCCAGGCGCAGCGACTTCATGCGCAGGATCACGGCGGCGAGCGAAGAGCGCAGGATCTCGGGGTCGGTGAAGCGCGGCCGCTTGTTGAAGTCGGCCTCGTCGTAGAGCCGGATGCAGATGCCGTCGGCCACCCGCCCGCAGCGGCCCGCGCGCTGGTTGGCGGCGGCCTGGCTGATCGCCTCGATCTGCAGCTGCTCGACCTTGTTGCGGTAGGAATAGCGCTTGACCCGCGCGAGGCCCGTGTCGACCACGTAGCGGATGCCGGGCACGGTGAGCGAGGTCTCGGCCACGTTGGTGGCGAGCACGATGCGCCGCGCGCCGCCGGGCCGGAACACGCGCTCCTGCTCCTCGGCCGAGAGCCGCGCGAAGAGCGGCAGGATCTCGGTGGCGGGCGGATGATGCTTGCGCAGCGCTTCCGCGGCCTCGCGAATCTCGCGCTCGCCGGGCAGAAAGACCAGCACGTCGCCACGGCCGGCGAGCGCGCACTCGTCCACCGCATCGACGATCGCATCCATCAGGGTGCGGTCGTCGGCGTCGTCCTCGTCGCGCACCGGGCGCCAGCGCACTTGCACCGGATACAGCCGGCCCGAGACATTGATCACCGGTGCGGGCCGATCCGCCGTGCCGAAGTGCCTGGCAAAGCGCTCAGCGTCGATCGTGGCCGAGGTGATGATGAGCTTGAGCTCGGGCCGCCGGGGCAGCAGCTGCTTGAGGAAGCCCAGCAGGAAGTCGATGTTGAGGCTGCGCTCGTGCGCCTCGTCGATGATCAGGGTGTCGTAGGCGCGCAGCAGCGGGTCGCCCTGCGACTCGGCGAGCAGGATGCCGTCGGTCATCAGCTTGATGCTGGCGCCGGGCCGCGTCTGATCGGTGAAGCGCACCTTGAACCCCACCACCTCGCCCGGCGTCGTGGCGAGCTCCTGAGCGATGCGCTTGGCGATGCTCGAGGCGGCGATGCGCCGCGGTTGGGTGTGGCCGATCAGGCCGGCCTCGCCGCGGCCGATCTGCAGGCAGATCTTGGGCAGCTGCGTGGTCTTCCCAGACCCGGTCTCGCCGCACACGATCACCACCTGATTCGCGCGGATCGCCGCGGCGATCTCGTCGGCGCGCGCCGCCACCGGCAGCTCGGTGGGAAGCTCGAAGGGCGGGATCGCAGTGCGGGCGCGCGGGGCGCGGGACTCGGGCGGGCGGGGCATGGAATGACTCACCGCCGGTCGCGGGCGGAAGGCGCGGATTATAGGAAGCGCCATGCC
>DAOTEJ010000030.1:3669-27899 GCA_035454085.1 Burkholderiaceae bacterium
CCCGCGATGCCCGAGACCGGCACCGACGAGTCCCAGGCGCAGTTCGTCGCGTGGCTGCGCGCCGTCGCCCCCTACGTTCACGCGCACCGCGGCAAGACCTTCGTGGTGGCCTTCGGCGGCGAGTTGATCGCAGGGGGCCGCCTCACCGCCCTGGTGCAGGACCTGTCGCTGCTCCACGCCATGGGCATGCGCCTGGTGATCGTCTACGGCTCGCGCCCCCAGGTGCAGGCCCAGCTCGCGCTCAAGGGGCTGCAGGCGCGCTTCGTGGAAGGCATGCGCGTCACCGACGCGGCCGCGCTGGAGTGCGCCAAGGAGGCCTCGGGCGAGATCCGCCTCGACATCGAGGCCGCGTTCTCGCAGGGTCTGCCCAACACCCCGATGGCGCACGCGCACGTGCGCGTGATCAGCGGCAACTTCGTGACCGCGCGGCCGGTGGGCATCGTCAACGGCGTGGACTTCCAGCTCACCGGCCTGGTGCGCAAGGTCGACGCCGATGCGATCCGCTTTGCGCTGGCCAACAATGCCATCGTCCTGGTGAGCCCGCTGGGCTTCTCGCCGACCGGCGAAGCCTTCAACCTCACCATGGAAGACGTGGCCACCAGCATCGCGGCCGGCCTGCGCGCGGACAAGTTCGTGCTGGTCACCGACAGCGACGGCGTGCACGACCTCGGTGGCCACCTCTACAGCGAGCTCACCATCGAGCAGGCCGAGCGCCTGATGGCCGAGAACGAAGTCGACGCCGATGCCGTCTACAACCTGCGCCATGCCCTGCGTGCGCTGCGCGCCGGCGTGGACCGGGTGCACATCCTGCCGTGCACGCTCGATGGCGGCGTGCTCACCGAACTGTTCACCCACGACGGCGTGGGCACCATGCTCGCCGCCGAGGGGCTGGAGTCGCTGCGCGAGGCCAACATCGACGACGTGGGCGGCCTGATCAAGCTGCTCGAGCCGCTCGAGGCCGACGGCACCCTGGTCAAGCGCCCGCGCGAGAAGATCGAGCGCGAGATCGAGCGCTTCACGGTGCTGGAGCACGACGGCGTGCTCTACGGCTGCGCGGCGCTGTACGAGTTTCCGGAGTCCGGCATGGGCGAGATGGCGGCCGTCACCGTCCACCCCGACTACCAGAGCTACGGCGACGGCGAGCGCCTGCTCAAGCGCATCGAGGCGCGCGCGCGGGCGGCGGGACTGCGCAAGCTGTTCGTGCTGACCACGCGCACCGCTCACTGGTTCCTCAAGCGCGGCTTCGTGATGGCCGCGATCGAGACCCTGCCCATCGAGCGCCAGAAGCTCTACAACTGGCAGCGCAAGTCCCAGATCCTGATCAAGAACCTCTAGTCACGCCCTCACCTCCGGAGCCCTCATGGCACGCATGGTTCACTGCATCAAGCTCGGCCGCGAGGCCGAGGGACTCGACTTCCCGCCCGTGCCGGGCGATCTCGGCAAGCGCCTGTGGGAGAACGTCTCGAAGGAGGCCTGGGCCGGCTGGATCAAGCACCAGACCATGCTGGTCAACGAGAACCGTCTCAACCTTGCCGACCCGCGCGCCCGCAAGTACCTGCTGACGCAACTCGAGAAGCACTTCTTCGGCGAGGGTGCCGACCAGGCCGCGGGCTACGTGCCGCCCAGCCAGTAGCGAGCGGCGGCGCGGCTCGCGCATCCGAGCCGGTTGACGCGGCGCCGATCCGGCGCCAGCCCGAGGATCACGAAAAAAAGGGCCCGGCAGTGCCGGGCCCTGATCTTGCCTGGTGCAGAACTAGTTGAGGTCCTTGTCCTTCCAGACCTTGGTGCCCGAAGCCGCCACGCCAACCTGGATGCCGGTCTTGGTCAGCTGGTAGAACTTGCCGCCGGTGAACGAGCCCACGCTGCCGCCGTCACTGGTCTTGCCCGTGCCGGCGCTGGCTGCCACGTTGGCTGCCGCGTCCCAGCCCTTGTCGATGAAGGTCTGCATCGACGCCTTGTCCTTGAAGATGAACAGGTAGCGGGTCTCGGACGCGCCGATCTGCGCACCCGCGCTGGCAAGCGCCATGTCCATGAAGACGTTCTTCTTGGTGGCGTTGTCGTGCACCACGCCCTTGCCGCCCGCACCGCCCACGATGAAGCTCAGCCCGTAGGTGGTGAACACCGCGTAGCCGGGCGCCTTCGAAACCTCGGCCTTGAGCTTGGGGTCGGCCTTGAAAAAGGCCGCCATCGATGCCTCGGCCGCCTTCAGCACCTCGTCCTGCTTGGCCTTGTCGGCGGCACCCGCCGACGCGAGCCCGAATGCCACGAGCGCAACGCTCGACACCAGCCACTTGATCAGTTTCATCAGGAATCTCCCAGATTTGCCGGATACCACCCTGCCCCGGTCGGACGACCGGCACGACGATCCGTGCCTCCAGTGTAGTCGCCATGAATCGGCCCGCACCTCGGCCGTTAGGCGCCAGCGCCTAACTGGACGCGCCCCGCGCTCAGCCCGAGACGATCAGGTACACGCCCAGCCCCAGCATCACCACGCCGCTCATCAGCTTGAGCCAGCGCCCTTCCTTCTCCTGCAGGCGGTGGCGGCTGAGCATGGTCACGCCGATGCCCAGCACGATCACGTCGTCGAGCATGTAGGCCGCGATGTAGAGCAGCAGGTAGCCGTAGTAGCTCGCCGGCGGCAGTTCGCGCAGGGTGAGGATGCGGGTGTAGAGCGCCGGGAAGCCCGAGGTGCACATGAACTCGACCACCTGCACCAGCAAGGCCAGCACGATCGTGGCGACGATGGCGGCGCCCAGGTTCTTGGCGTGCAGGATGTCGCGAATGCGCTGGTAGATCTTGGGCTTGGCGCTGCCCGGGATCGACAGCGAGATGCCACGCCCGAAGGCGAAGAAGTCCTTCACGTTGATCAGGCCGGCCACGATGGCGATCGCCGCGATCACCAGTTGCGAGGCGCGCGACAGCCCGATCAGCAGGAACAGGTTGAGCCACGCCGCCATGAACACGAAGTAGGCGATCCCCTCGACCAGCACGAAGGTGCCCGCCACCGCCAGCATGCGACGCCGGTCGTTGAGCGGCGCGAGCATCGAGATCATCAGCAGCAGCACCCACATGGAGCACGGGTTGAAGCCGTCGAGCAGGCCCATCGCCACGGTGAAGGCGGGCAAGCCGATGTCGTCCAGGCTCAGCGTCCGGCCGAAGAACTCGATCTCGAAGGACTCCGGCGCCGCGGCCGGGGGCGCACCGCAGGCGAGGCCCTCGTCGGCCTCGCAGGTGGCGCCGGCGGCGGCAGGCGCCACCGCGCGCTCGCCCGCCAGCGCGCCTCGGATCAGGCGATCGGTGCGCGCCTCGCTCGAATAGCCCAGGATCAGCTGGCCGCCGACGAAGATGGCCGGCACGCGCGCGCTGCCCGCGCGATGCTCCGTGGCCAGCGCCTGCAGACGCTCCATCGCCGCCGGATCCTTCTTGACGTCGCGGATGCTGATGGCGAGGTCTGGCCGCTCGGCCGCGAGAGTGGCGAGGAAGCGCTCCGCCTCGGCGCAGTGCGGGCAGCCCTCGCGCACGAACACTTCGACCGGCGCGGGCGCGGCCGCCGCGGCCGGCGGCGCACTCGCGAGCGCACCTGTGGCGCCCAGAGCAAACAAGAGCAAGGCGGCCTGGACCAGCCCGACCCCGTACGCGCGCAGCTTGCACAGCACTATGTCGCCCCCGAGAGCCTGCCCGCGGCCCGAGACGGGCCGGGCGGCGCAGACCCGCAGCGACTCTAATCAGGAGCGGTCGGCTCGGTGCGATACGGTGCGCAGGCGCGACGCGTCGACTTACGCTGGATCAAGACCGCGCAGTGCTCGCCACGAGAGCCGCGCACGATCGCTCGGGTAAACCCCGCGTCCGGCCGCGGCGCCGCCCTCACGGGCGGCGGGTGAGGCGCACGCCGTCGGGCGTGCCCAGCAGCAGCACGTCCGCGCCACGCGCGGCGAAGAGCCCGCAGCTCACCACTCCGGCGATCGCGGTGATGCGCGCCTCCAGGCCCGCCGGATCGGTGATCGTCAGGCCGTGCACGTCGAGGATCAGGTTGCCGTTGTCGGTCACGAAGCCCTCGCGCAGCACCGGGCGGCCGCCCAGGCGCGCCAGTTCGCGCGCCACGTAGGCGCGCGCCATGGGGATCACGTCCACCGGCAGGGGAAAGCGGCCCAGCGTGCTCACCAGCTTGCTCGCGTCGGCGATGCACACGAACTGACGGGCCACGGCGGCGACGATCTTCTCGCGCGTGAGCGCGCCGCCGCCGCCCTTGATCATGGCAAAGCCCGGATCGATCTCGTCGGCGCCATCGACGTAGACGGCGATGTCCGCGACCTCGTTGAGGTCCACCACCGTGAAGCCGTGGTGGCGCAGCCGCCGGGTGGAACGCTCCGAGCTCGATACCGTCGCCGGCACCTCGATGCGCGCCGCGGCCAGCGCGTCGATGAAGAAGTCCACCGTGGAGCCCGTGCCCACCCCCAGCACCTGGCCCGGCTGCACGAAATCGACGGCCGCGGCAGCGACGGCCTGCTTGAGCTGATCCTGATTCATGCGCACATGTTAGCGGGCGCGCCCAGCGCGGAGTCGGCGGTGGCGCGGCCCGGATCGCTCGCCAGACGCGACGAGGCCGGCGCTAGGCCGGCCCCTGTCGCGCGCCTGCCCGGAGCCGCAGCCCCGGGGTAGGGGGCCCGGCTACTGCTTGGCCAGATGCTTGCCGAGGAACTGCTCCATCGCCCCATAGAACTCGAACTGGTTCTCCTGGTTGCGGAAGCCGTGGCCTTCGTTGTCCTTGACCATGTACTCCACCGGCACGCCGCGCTTCTTGAGCGCCTCGACGATCTGGTCGCTCTCGGCCTTGTTGACGCGCGGATCCTTGGCACCCTGGGCCACGAACAGCGGCGTACGGATGCGGTCGGCCAGGAACACGGGCGAGACCGCGCGCAGCATCTCCTTCTCGGTCTCGGGGTTGCCCACCATCTCGTAGAACATGGCGCGCAGCGGCTCCCAGTAGGGCGGAATGGTGTTCATGAAGGTGAACATGTTGGACACGCCCACGTAGCTCACCGCCGCGGCGTAGAGCTCCGGCGTGAGCGTGATGCCGGCCAGGGTGGCGTAGCCGCCGTAGCTCGCGCCGTAGATGCCGACGCGCTTGGGGTCCGCGATGCCCTGGGCCACCAGCCAGTTGACGCCATCGGTGATGTCGTCCTGCATGGTGCGGCCCCACTGCTTGAAGCTCTTCTCCCAGAACGCTCGACCGTAGCCGGTGGAGCCGCGGAAGTTGGGCTGGAAGACGGCGTAGCCGCGGTTGGCCAGGAACTGCACCTCGGGGTTGTAGCCCCAGGCGTCGCGCGCCCAGGGGCCGCCGTGCGGATTGACGATCACCGGCAGGTTCTTCGCCGGCCGGCCCACGGGCAGCGTGAGGTAGCCGTGGATCACCGTGCCGTCGCGCGCGGTGTACTGGATCGGCTTCATCGGCGCCATGTCGGCCGCGGCGATCCAGGGATTGATGTCACCCAGCTTGGTCAGCGCATCGGCCTTCGCGTCGTACAGGTAGCGCGTGCCGGGCGTGCGGTCGCTCGAGGCGGCGACGATCCACAGCCGCTCGTCCTTGGTGTGCGCCTGCAGGTTGAGCTGCATGCCGGGCAGCTGCTTCTCGAGCGCCGCGTACATCTTCGCGGTCTGTGCATCGAGGTGCTTGCGCTCGATCCGGTCGGTCATGTACTCGATGCTGGTGGGCGTCTTGCGCAGCTTCGAGTAGCCCACGCTCCAGGCGTCGACCTCGGGGTGCACGAACACGACCTGCTCTTCCTTGCCGGTGGCCGGATCCATCAGCACGATGGCCTTCTTGTCGCGGCCGCGGTTGCTGTTGGCGTAGAGCCGGCGGTTGTCGGGCGTGAAGACCTGGGGCTCGACTTCCTCGCGGAAGCTGGTGGTGAAGACCTTGGTGAAGGGCTCGCCATCCTTGGCCCGGGTCATGAAGGTGCGGTTGACGCCGTCGCTGGCGATGGCCACGCGCACCGTGCCCTCGTGGTCGGTGACCCAGCCGGTGACGTTGCCGGGGTTCTGCGCCACGAGCCTGGATTCGCCGGTGGCGACGTTGACTCGATAGACATCGAAGACCTTGGGATCGCGCCGGTTGTGGCTGATGAGGATGTCGGTGGGGTGCTGCTCGAGATCGTCGACGATCTCGGCGCGCACCTTGTCGCCGGGCGTGAGGTCCTGCACCTGGCCGGTCTTCACGTCCACCGACACCACGTGGAAGTTCTCGTCGCCGCCGAAGTCCTTGACGTACAGGATGCGGTCCGGGCCCTTCCAGTAGTAGATCGAGATGTCGCGCGCCGTCTCGCTGGTCAGGCGCCGGGGCTCGCCCACCGGCTTGCCGTCCTGCAGCGGCTGCACGTACACGTTGAGCCGGTTCTCCCAGGGCTGCATGTAGCTCAGCCACTTGCCGTCGGGCGACAGCCGGAAGTAGGCGCGCTCGGGATTGCGGAAGAAGTCGCGCAGGTCGTACTGGCGCGGCACGGCGCTCGTCGCCGCCGCGGCGGGCGACTGCGCCTGCGCGATCAGGCTCGCGCTCGCCAGCGCGCCGGCCGCCAGCCAGCGCATCCAGGCCTTGGGTTGCATTGAAGCTCTCCTGATGAAGGGGAGCGCATTGTCGGGGGCCGTGGGGGGCGGCAGCGGGGCGATGCGACGAAACGCCCGATCGGCGGGACGAACTGCCCCCGGACCCTCAGGGTTTGCGGCAGGACGGCTGGCAGAATCGCCCCGTGCTTGCCATCCTCGCCGTCACCTTTCCGTTCTTCGCCCTGGTGCTGGCGGGCTACGTGGCCACGCGCCGCCACTGGCTGCCGCTGGCGGCGATTCCCGGGCTCAACACCTTCGTCCTGTACTTTGCCCTGCCCGCGATGCTCTACCGCTTCGGGGCGGGCACACCGGTGGGCCAGTCGCTCGACCCGGGGGTGATCGGGGTCTACCTGGTGTGCGCACTGGTGATGGTGGGCGCGACGGTGGCGCTCACCCGCAGCCACCGCATCGGCTGGAACGACGCCGCCTTCGGGGCGCTGGTGGCCGCCTTCCCCAACACCGGCTACATGGGCGTGCCGCTGCTGGTGGCGCTGCTGGGCAAGGCCGCCGCCGGGCCGGCGATCGCCACCATCCTGGTGGACCTGGTGGTCACCAGTTCACTGTGCATCGCGCTGTCGCGCCTGGGCGAGCCGGGCGGCGCGGGACCCGCGGCACGCAAGGCGCTGAGCGGCGTGGTGGCCAACCCCCTGCCCTGGGCCATCGGGCTGGGCGCCGGCAGCTCGGCGCTGGGGCTCGCCCTGCCCGGACCGCTGGCGCAGACCGTCGGGCTGCTGGCCGACGCCGCCTCGCCGGTGGCGCTGTTCACGATCGGCGCGGTGCTGGCGCGCTCGCAGATGAGCAGCCGCGACCCGACCCCGCTGGTGGACTACGTGCCGGTGGCGCTCAAGAAGCTGCTGCTGCACCCGCTGCTGGTGTGGGGCGCGGGCACCGCGGCCATCGCCCTGGGCGTGCCGCTCGATCCCTTCGCGCTCAAGGTGATGGTGCTGGTGGCCGCGCTGCCCAGCGCCAGCAACGTGGCCATGCTGGCCGAGCGCTACGGCGCGGACAACGGCCGCATCGCGCGCATCATCCTGGTGTCGACGGTGCTGGCCTTCCTGAGCTTCTCGGCGGCGGTGGCGCTGCTGTCCTGAACGCAAGGCGCACGCGCCCTGCCAGTTCCGCCATGCGCGGATCTCAGGGCACGAGGGGGATGATCTTGGCCGCCTCGAAGCGCACCACGGCCTGAAGCTTGTTCTCGATCTGCACGTAGCGCGCCGCCTGCCGCGCCGGCAGCACCTTGAGCAGTTGCCGGAAGTGCTTCTCGCGCAGTTTGGCCTCGGCCGTGGTGGCGGCCAGCGCCTCCTCGGCCAGACGCTTGGCGTTGGCGTCGGTGATCGATGCGCCGGCCTGCAGGAAGTCCAGTACCGCGCGGTTGTACGCGCGTTGCTGGACCTCGAGTTCCCTCTGGAACTGGTCGTACAGCGGCCAGAACTTCTTGGCCTCTTCGGGGGTGAGATTCATGCCCTTCTCGACCAGGGCGCGCTTGTCGGTCTGGATGCGCGCCAGCAACTCGGCCGTCGTGAGCTGGGCCGGTGGCTTGTCCTGGGCGCTCGCGGGCAGCCCCAGCGACAGACCCAGCGCGAGCATGGCGGTGCTAAGCAAGATCTTCATGGCGACTTCCTCTCCTGATGGCGGCGGATGCGCGAGCGTAGCCTGCGCGACTACTTGCGCGGTGGCGGCAGATCGGTGCAAGTGCCCTCGGCGGCCTCGGCCGCGAGGCCGATCGACTCGCCGAGCGTGGGATGGGGGTGGATGGTCCTGCCGATGTCCACGGCGTCGGCTCCCATCTCGATGGCCAGCGCCACCTCGCCGATCAAGTCGCCCGCGTGCGGGCCGACGATGCCGCCACCGACGATGCGGTGCGACTGCGCGTCGAACAGCAGCTTGGTGAAGCCCTCGTCGCGGCCGTTGGCGATCGCGCGGCCCGAGGCGCTCCAGGGAAACACGCCCTTGGTGATCGCGCGGCCGGCCTTCTTCGCCTCGTCCTCGGTGAGACCGACCCAGGCGATCTCGGGGTCGGTGTAGGCCACCGAGGGGATCACGCTGGCATCGAAGCCCGCCTTGTGCCCGGCCGCCACCTCGGCCGCCACGTGGCCCTCGTGCACGGCCTTGTGCGCCAGCATGGGCTGGCCCACGAGGTCGCCGATGGCGTAGATGTGCGCGACGTTGGTGCGCATCTGCGCGTCCACGGCGATGAAGCCGCGCTCGCTCACCGCCACACCGGCGCGCTCGGCGCCGAGCTTGGCGCCGTTGGGGCTGCGTCCCACGGCCACCAGCACGAGGTCGTAGCGCTGCGGCTCGGGCGGCGCGGCCTCGCCCTCGAAGCGCACCCAGATGCCGTCCTCGCGCGCCTCGGCGCCCACGGTGCGGGTCTTGAGCATCACGCGCTCGAAGCGGCGCTTGTTGAACTTGTCCCAGACCTTGACCAGGTCGCGGTCGGCGCCGGGCATCAGGCCGTCGAGCATCTCGACCACGTCGATGCGCGCGCCCAGCGTCGAATACACCGTGGCCATCTCCAGCCCGATGATGCCGCCGCCGATCACCAGCATCTTCTGCGGCACGGCCGCCAGTTCCAGCGCGCCGGTGGAGTCGACGATGCGCGGGTCCTCGGGCAGGAAGGGCAGCTTCACCGGCTGGCTGCCGGCGGCGATCACCGCCTGCGCAAAGCGCACGGTGCGCGTGCCGTCCTTGGTGGCAAGGGCGAGGTGATGCGCATCGGCGAAGGTGCCGACGCCCTCGAGCACGGTGATCTTGCGCATCTTGGCCATCATGGCCAGACCGGCAGTGAGCTTGCCCACCACCTTGTTCTTGTGGGCGCGCAGGCGGGCCAGATCGATCTGCGGCGGCCCGAAGCTCACACCCAGTTCATCGAAGTGCGCCGCCTCGTCGATCACCGCGGCCACGTGCAGCAGCGCCTTGGACGGAATGCAGCCCACGTTCAGGCAGACTCCGCCGAGCGTGGCGTAGCGCTCCACCAGCACGACCTTCATGCCCAGGTCGGCGGCCCGGAACGCGGCCGAGTACCCCCCTGGGCCAGCGCCGAGCACGAGCAGATCGCACTCGAGGTCGGCGCTGCCGGTGTAGCTCGCCGCCGCGGGTGCCGTGATCGCGGCCGGCGCGCTTGCCGGAGCTCCGCCGCCGGTCGTGGCCGCCGCGGCAGGCGACGGCGCGGAAGCCGGCGCAGCAGCGGGTGCGCCCGCCTGGGCCGCGAGCCGCACGAGCGGCGTGCCCTGCGAGACCTTCTGGCCCAGCTTCACCAGCACCTCGGCCACCACCCCCGCCGCGCTGGAGGGAATCTCCATCGAGGCCTTGTCGCTCTCCACGGTGATCAGCGACTGCTCCACGCCCACCGTGTCGCCCGCCTTCACCAGTACCTCGATCACCTCGACATCCTTGAAGTCCCCGATGTCGGGTACCGCCACCTCGATCACTTGGCTCATCTCGCGTCCCGCCCGTCTATGAGCGCTCGCCGGTCGCGAGCGCAATCGTGAAGATCCGCGCCGGCGCCGCCGAGCTCTTGTCGAATTCGCAGCCTGCATCCACCCCCAGCCGCGCCACCGCCTCGGCCGAGCGCGCCTTGCCCCAGGCGGCGTACATGGCGCCCAGCGCGAAGTTGCGCCCTGAGCCGAGCGCCCAGAAGCGGTCGAAGACGAAGACCTCGCGGTACGAGTACACGCCATAGATGCCGCTGGGATTGGCGATCAGCGCGGTGATCTGCGAGCTCTCGTAGGGGTCGGAGTCGTCTTCCTTGGGATTGAGGAAGTACTGCTCCTTGAGCACCTTGTGCAGCTTCTGGAAGGTGCCGAACACGGCCTCGCGGCCGTCGAGCCGGCACTCCTCGCCCAGGCCGCGCAGCGCCTCGGCCAGCACGGCAAAGTGCGCCGTGCTGCCCGCCAGCCCGATGAGCGAGTCCCCCACGCGGAAGATCTTCTCGTTGCCCTCGTAGCCGTGCGGCAGGCGCGTGTCCCCGAAGGTGACCAGCGCGTCCGAGCCGATCGCCGCCTCGGCGCCCTTGCGCACCACCACCAGCGTCGTCATGCGCGCCTCACAGCAGCACGCGGCGGAAGTCCGCCAGCAGGCTGGCCAGATACGCGTTGAAGCGCGCCGCGCCGGCGCCGTCGACCACGCGGTGGTCCCACGACAGCGACAGCGGCAGCATCAGCCGCGGCACGAACTGCGCCCCGTCCCACACCGGCCGCGTGGCGGCCTTGCACACGCCGAGGATGGCGACCTCGGGTGCATTGATGATGGGCGTGAAGTAGGTCCCGCCGATGCCGCCGAGCGAACTGATGCTGAAGGTGCCGCCCTGCATGTCGGCCGGAGCGAGCTTGCCATCGCGCGCCTTGGCGGCCAGCTCGGCGGTCTCGGCGGCGATCTCGAAGATGCCCTTCTTGTCGGCGTCCTTCACCACCGGCACGACCAGGCCGTTGGGCGTGTCGGCCGCGAAGCCGATGTGGTAGTAGCGCTTGAGGATGATCGCGTCGTTGCTGGCCGCGTCGATCGAGCTGTTGAACTCGGGGAACTTCTTCAGCGCCGCCACGCAGGCCTTGATCAGGAAGGCAAGCATGGTGAGCTTGGCGGGGTTCTTCTCGGCGTTGAGCTGCACGCGGAAGGCCTCGAGCCCGGTGACGTCGGCGTCCTCGTGGTTGGTGACGTGCGGAATGAGGATCGCGTTGCGGGTGAGCGCCGGCCCCGAGATCTTCCGGATGCGCGACATGGCCACGCGCTCCACGGGACCGAACTTGGCGAAGTCCACCTCCGGCCAGGCCGGCAGGCCCAGCGCCAGGCCGCCGCCCGCCGGTGCCGCGGCCGCCGGCGCGGCGCCGCCCGCCATCACGCGCTTGACGAAGCCGCGCACGTCCTCGGGCGTGATGCGACCCTTGGGGCCGCTGCCCGGCACGCGGGCCAGATCCACGCCGAGTTCACGCGCGAACTTGCGCACCGAGGGCGAGGCATGGGTCTTGGCGGCGCCACTGCTGGGCTCGGGCTGCGCGGCGGCGATCGCCGCACTCACCGGCGCCGGGGCGGCACTCGCGGGGGCAGCGCTGGCCGACACGACGGGCGCGGGCGGAGCGGCCGCAGCGCTCGGTACCGCCGGCACGGCTGCTGCCGGCGCCGCAGACACACCCGCCTGCGCCGCCAGCCGCACGAGCAGCGTGCCCTGCGAGACCTTCTGGCCCAGCTTCACCAGCACCTCGGCCACCACCCCCGCCGCGCTGGAGGGAATCTCCATCGAGGCCTTGTCGCTCTCCACGGTGATCAGCGACTGCTCCACGCCCACCGTGTCGCCCGCCTTCACCAGTACCTCGATCACCTCGACATCCTTGAAGTCCCCGATGTCGGGTACCACCACGTCGGTCAGTTGGCTCATGTCGTCGCGTCCTGTGCGTGGCGAGACTCAGGCGGTCGCCGGGTTGGGCTTGTCGGCGTCGATGCCGTAGCGCTTGATGGCCTCGGCCACCTTGGCGACGGGGATCACGCCCTCCTCGGCCAGAGCCTTGAGCGCGGCGATCACCACGTAGCGGCGA
Source organism: Burkholderiaceae bacterium (assembly GCA_035454085.1). GTDB lineage: Bacteria > Pseudomonadota > Gammaproteobacteria > Burkholderiales > Burkholderiaceae_F > DAOTEJ01. The sequence goes on from DAOTEJ010000030.1 coordinate 15,798, forward strand.
TCGACCTCGAAGAACTCGCGCAGCGCAGCCCGCGTGTCCGAGCGGCCGAAGCCGTCGGTACCCAGCACCTTGTAGTCGCGGCCGCGCGGCAGGTAGGCACGGATCTGGTCGGCGAAGCTGCGCATGTAGTCGGTCGAGGCCACGATGGGGCCGGCGGTGCGCTCGAGCTCCTCGGTGACCCAGGCCTTGCGCGGCGTGGCCGTCGGGTGAAGCAGGTTCCAGCGCTCGGCCTCCATGCCCTCGCGGCGCAGTTCGGTGAAGCTGGTGACGCTCCACACGTCGCCCGCGACGCCCCAGTCCTGCTCGAGGATCTCGGCCGCGGCGATCACCTCGCGCAGGATGGTGCCGCTGCCCAGCAGCTGGACGCGCGGGATCGACATGCCGGTTCCCGCGCCCGCCGGCCCCTCGCGCAGGCGGTACATGCCGCGCAGGATGCCCTCCTCCTGGCCCTTCTTGAGGCCGGGCTGGGCGTAGTTCTCGTTCATCACGGTCACGTAGTACCAGACGTTCTCCTGGTTCTCGACCATGCGCTTGAGGCCGTGCTGCAGGATCACCGCGAGCTCGTGCGCGTAGGTCGGGTCGTAGCTCACGCAGTTGGGGATGGTCGCGCTCATCAGGTGCGAGTGGCCGTCCTGGTGCTGCAGGCCCTCGCCGTTGAGCGTGGTGCGGCCGCTGGTGGCGCCGAGCAGGAAGCCGCGCGACTGCATGTCGCCCGCCGCCCAGGCCAGATCACCGATGCGCTGGAACCCGAACATCGAATAGAAGATGTAGAAGGGAATCATGATGCGGTCGTTGGTCGAGTACGAGGTCGCCGCGGCGATCCACGAGCTCATCGCGCCCGCCTCGTTGATGCCTTCCTCGAGGATCTGGCCGGCCTTGTCCTCGCGGTAGTACATCACCTGGTCGCGGTCGACCGGCTCGTACTTCTGGCCTTCCTGGCTGAAGATGCCCAGCTGCCGGAACATGCCCTCCATGCCGAAGGTGCGCGCCTCGTCGGGGATGATGGGCACGACGCGCGGCCCCACCGTCTTGTCGCGCACGAGTTGGGTGAGAAAGCGCACGAAAGCCTGGGTGGTGCTGATCTCGCGGCCCTCCGCGGTGGGCTCGAGCACCGCGCCAAAGGCCTCGAGCTCGGGCACGGCGAGTTTCTCGGCGGAGAACTTGCGCCGCTGCGGCAGGTAGCCGCCCAGCGCGGCGCGGCGCTCGTGCAGGTAGCGCATCTCGGGCGAGTTGTCGGCCGGCTTGTAGAACGGCACCTCGTCGAGCTTGCTGTCGGGGATGGGAATCGCGAAGCGGTCGCGGTACTCGCGCACCGTCTCGGCGTCGAGCTTCTTGAGCTGGTGGGTGGGGTTCTTGCCCTGGCCGGCCTTGCCCATGCCGTAGCCCTTGACGGTCTTGGCCAGGATCACCGAGGGCTGGCCGGCGTTCTTCACCGCCGCCGCGTAGGCCGCGTAGATCTTGTGCGGATCGTGGCCGCCGCGGTTGAGCGACCAGACGTCGGCGTCGGTCATGCGCGAGACCATCTCGAGAGTCTGCGGATACTTGCCGAAGAAGTGCTTGCGCACGAAGGCGCCGTCGTTGGCCTTCATGTTCTGGTACTCGCCGTCGATGGTCTCTTCCATCAGGCGCAGCAGCCAGCCGTCCTTGTCCTTGGCCAGCAGCGGGTCCCAGTACGAGCCCCAGATCAGCTTGATCACGTTCCAGCCCGAGCCGCGGAACTCGCCCTCGAGCTCCTGGATGATCTTGCCGTTGCCGCGCACCGGACCGTCGAGGCGCTGCAGGTTGCAGTTGACCACGAAGATCAGGTTGTCGAGCTTCTCGCGGCTGGCCATGCCGATCGCGCCGAGCGATTCGGGCTCGTCCATCTCGCCGTCGCCGCAGAAGCACCAGACCTTGCGGCCCGAGGTGTCGGCAATGCCGCGCGCGTGCAGGTACTTCAGGAAGCGCGCCTGGTAGATGGCCTGCAGCGGCCCCAGACCCATCGACACGGTGGGGAACTGCCAGAACTCCGGCATCAGCTTGGGGTGCGGGTAGGAGGTGACTCCCTTGCCCGCCACGTCGCGCCGGAAGTTGACCAGTTGCTCCTCGGTGAGCCGGCCCTCCAGGAAGGCACGCGCGTAGACGCCCGGCGAGCTGTGGCCCTGGAAGTAGATCAGGTCGCCGCCGAACTCGGCCGAGGGCGCGCGCCAGAAGTGCGTGAAGCCCACCTCCATCAGCGAACCCACCGAGGCGTAGCTGGCGATGTGTCCGCCCAGATCGCCGTCGCCGCGGTTGGCGCGCACCACGGTGGCCATCGCGTTCCAGCGCATGTAGGAGCGCAGCCGCTCCTCGATCACCGGGTCGCCGGGCGAGTGTTCCTCGAGGTGCGGCGGGATGGTGTTGATGTAGGCGGTGTTGGGCGAGTACGGGATGTAGGCCCCCGAGCGTCGCGCCTTGTCGATCAGACGCTCGAGCAGGAAGTGCGCGCGGTGAGGCCCTTCGCGCTCGAGCACGGCATCGAGCGCCTCGATCCACTCCGCGGTTTCGAGCGCGTCTGGATCGTTGGCGGCCAGGATCTGAGGCACGGCGGACATGGGTGTCTCCTTCTAATTTCGGCAGGGCCTTGCAAGCCGGGGCGGACGGAGTGGCGAAGATAGCAGCCGCCGCTCATTTTTCAAATAGCGAATATTTATTTCATATTGTGAATTAGCAGACTTTTCTGGTCATGCTGCACGCGGTCGTGGCGGCTGGGCAAGCCCCCATCGGTCGGGCGTGTCCCCGCCCGTATCATGGGGACTTCCCAGCCTCGGGCCCGCCCGCCCATGTCCACCCCGCCGGCACCGAGTTCGGTCCAGCAGACCTTCGAGTCCCTTGCCCGCGTGCCGGCCAAGGGCGGTGGCCGCTACGGGCAGTACGCCACCGTCCTGGCCGTCGGCCTGCTCCTGATGATCCTGGGCGGCCTGGCCTACATCATGGTCAGCGAGGATCTGCAGATGCAGCGCGACCGCCTGCATCAGACCAGCGACGTGCTCGCCGAGGCCATCGACGTGCGCCTGCAGGCGACCAACGAGAGCGTCTCGCGCCTCGCCCAGGCGCTGGTCACCAACGCGGACGACGAACCCACCCTGCGCTCGCTGGCGCGCCTGCTGATGACGCGCCGGCCAGACGTGCTGCAGATCTCTTATGTCGATCCGCAGTTGCAGGTGCGCTGGGCCGTGGCCTCCCCGGGGCCGCTGGGCGAGGTCGCGCCACCGGTCGGCGCCGTCGTCACCCAGCCGGCCACGGCCGACGCACTGCGCCGCGCGGGCGCGGGCGACTCGGCCTTCTACTCCTCGCCCTACGCGGCGCCGCTGGACGGCAGCCCCTTCATCGACCTGATCGTTCCGGTGCACGTCGATGGCGCGCCGCACGGGGCGGTGGTGGCGCGCATGTCGCTCTACGGCCTGCTGCGCGAGACGGTGCCGCCCGAGACCGCGCGCCGCTATCGCGTGAGCCTGCTCGACGGCGCCAACACGCTGGCCTCGACCTCGGGCGCGCCGACGCCCGACGACGCGCCGCGCTACGAGGTCGGCCTGCCGCCGCTGCCCGACGACATCAAGCTGCAGGTCGCGCCCTACCACCTGAGCTCGGTGCTCACCCGCAACGCCTTCATCTGGGTGATCGGCGGGCTGGCCCTCGCCCTGGTCGTGACCCTGATCGCGCTGGCGCGCCACGATGTGCGCCAGAGCCGGGTCGACCGCCAGCTGCGATCCGAGGCCGCCGTGCGCCGCGCGATGGAGGACTCGCTCGCCACCGGCCTGCGCGTGGTCGACCTCGAGGGTCGCATCCGCTACGTGAACCCGGCCTTCTCGCGCATGACGGGCTTCGCGCCGGCCGAGCTCGTCGGCCTGCTGCCGCCCTACCCGTACTGGCCCGCAGGGCAGGAACGCGAGCACCTGCAGCACCTGCTCAAGACCATGGGCGAGTCCGGGCCGCCGCGCGGCTACGAGGTGGCGATCCGCCGCCGCGACGGCTCGACCTTCGCCGCGCAGATGTACGTCTCGCCCCTGCTCGCCGACGACGGCGAGCAGCTCGGCTGGATGACCTCGATGACCGACATCACCGAGTCCAAGCGCAACCGCGAGCAGCTCGCCGCGGCGCACGACCGCTTCACCACGGTGCTCGAGTCGATCGACGCGGCGGTGTCGGTGGTCTCGCGCGCCGAGGGCGCCGAGGAGCTGCTGTTCGCCAACCGCAGCTACCGCGAGCTGTTCGGCGCCACGCCCGAGGGGCACAAGCTGCTGTCGCATGGCCTGGCGCCCGCGCCGCCCCCGGCGGTGCACGGCACGCTCGCCGGCGAGGTCCACGAGCCCGAGCGCAACCTGTGGTTCGACGTGCGCGTGCGCGAGGTGCGCTGGGTCGACGGCCGGCTGGTGCGGCTGCAGATCGCCAGCGACATCACCGACCGCAAGGCCACCGAGGACATCGTGCGCCAGCAGGAAGAGAAGGTGCAGCTCACCTCGCGCCTGATCACCATGGGCGAGATGGCCTCTTCGCTGGCCCACGAGCTCAACCAGCCGCTCACCGCGATCAGCAACTACAGCGTGGGCCTGAGCGCCCGATCGCAGACGGGGCGCCTGCCGCAGGAGGAGCTGCTCGAAGCCCTGGCCAAGATCTCGTCGCAGGCGCAGCGCGCCGGCAACATCATCCGGCGCATCCGCGAGTTCGTGAAGCGCTCCGAGCCGCGCATGTCGCCCACGCCCGTCGAGAAACTGATCGACGAGGCCATGGCCTTCGCCGAGATCGAGGCGCGCAAGCGCGGCATCCGCATCGTCACCGAGCTCGAGCCGGGCCTGCCGCCGCTCGAGGTCGACCCGGTGCTGATCGAGCAGCTGCTGCTCAACCTCATCAAGAACGCCGCCGAGGCCATGGAAGGCGCGGCGGTGCGGCGCATCGAGCTCAAGGTGCGCCGCGCCGGGCACCAGGCCGAGTTCGCGGTGATCGACCACGGCAGCGGCATCCCCGACGCGCTCAAGGCCAACCTGTTCCAGCCCTTCTTCTCGACCAAGACCGAGGGCATGGGCATGGGTCTGAACATCTGCCGCTCGATCGTCGAGTTCCACCACGGCCGCCTGCTCGTGGAGGACAACCCGGCGGGCGGCACCATCTTCCGCTTCACCCTGCCGCTTGCCGGCGGCGCGGCAGCTAGCCAGAATCCCACCACCATCCAGGAGACGACATGATCCAGCAGAACACAGGCGCGACCGACACCCCCGAGACGCTGGGCGTCGTCTACGTGGTCGACGACGACGAGGCCGTGCGCGACTCGCTCAAGTGGCTGCTCGAGGCCTCGAGCTACCGCGTCGAGCTCTACGACAGCGGCGAGAGCTTCCTCGCCCGCTACGACCCGAAGGCGATCGCGGTGCTCGTGCTCGACGTGCGCATGCCGGGCATGAGCGGCCTCGAGGTGCAGGAGCACCTGATCACGCGCAAGTCGGATCTGCCCATCATCTTCATCACCGGCCATGGCGACGTGCCCATGGCGGTCAACACGCTCAAGAAGGGCGCGGTCGACTTCGTCGAGAAGCCCTTCGACCAGGCGGCACTCAAGGCCCAGGTCGAGCGCATGCTGGGCGAGGCGCGGCGCCGTCGCACCGATGCGGAGCGGGAGTCGCTCAACGAGGCCCTGCTCGCCAAGCTCACGCCGCGCGAGGAGCAGGTGCTCGAGCGCATCGTCGCCGGACGCCTGAACAAGCAGATCGCCGACGACCTCGGGATCAGCATCAAGACGGTCGAGGCGCACCGCGCCAGCATCATGGACAAGACCAATTCCGGCACCGTGGCCGACCTGATGCGCGTGGTGATGGGTACCTCGAAGCCGCCCCTCTAGGCACGGGCCGCACCGGTAGAATCGGGGCTTTCCGCGCAAAGCCCCTTTTTTTCATCCATGAGCGCCCAGATCATCGACGGCAAGGCACTCGCGGCCAGCGTGCGCGCCGGCCTCGTGCCTCGCATCGAGCGGCTCGCCGCCGCCGGCCAACGGCCCGGCCTGGCGGTGCTGCTGGTGGGCGACAACCCCGCCTCGGCGGTGTACGTGCGCAACAAGGTCAAGGCCTGCGAGGAAGTAGGCATCACCTCGATCCTCGAGCACCTGCCCGCCGCCACCACCGAGGACGCGCTGCTCGCACGCATCCGCGAACTCAACGCCGACGCCGGGGTGCGCGGCATCCTGGTGCAACTGCCCCTGCCGCCGCAGATCGACGCGCACCGCGTGATCGAGACGATCGCACCCGACAAGGACGTCGACGGCTTCCACGTGAGCAACGCGGGCCTGCTGATGACCGGCACGCCGCACTTTCGCCCCTGCACGCCCTATGGCGTGATGAAGATGCTCGAGAGCATCGGCTACGCGCTCGCCGGCAAGCATGCGGTGGTGATCGGCCGCTCGAACATCGTCGGCAAGCCCATGGCCATGCTGCTGCTGGCGGCCGACGCCACGGTCACCATCGCCCACAGCCGCACGCGCGACCTGGCCGCGATCACCCGCCAGGCCGATGTGCTGGTCGCAGCCGTGGGCCGCGCGCACATGGTCACGGCCGACATGGTCAAGCCCGGCGCGGTGGTGATCGACGTGGGCATGAACAAGGACGAGTCCGGCAAGCTCTGCGGCGACGTCGACACCGCCGCAGTGGCCGGAGTCGCCGGCTGGATCACGCCCGTGCCCGGTGGCGTGGGGCCCATGACCATCGCCATGCTGCTGGTGAACACCGTCGAATCGGCCGAGCGCTGCGCCGGCCTCCCCACCTGACACCCCTGCTCGAGACTCACTTGAAGCGCGACAACGACAACCCCCTGCTCCAGTTCGCGGGCATCACGAACTTCGCGGCGATCCGCCCCGAGCACGTGCGCCCGGCCATCACCACGCTGCTGGCGGAAGCCCGGGCCGTCGTGGCCCATGTGACCGACCCGGCGATTGCGCCCGGCTGGGACAGCGTGGTCGTGCCGCTCGACGACAGCACCGAGCGCCTGGCCCGGGCGTGGGGCGTGGTCTCGCACCTCAACGCGGTGTGCGACACGCCGCAGTTGCGCGAGGCCTACAACCAGACCCTGCCCGAGCTCACGGCCTTCTGGACCGAGCTCGCGCAGAACGAGGCGCTCTACGCGCACTACAAGGCCATCGCGGCGCTGCCCGATTTCGCTTCGTGGCCGGCGGCACGCCGCCGCGTGATCACCAACGAGCTGCGTGACTTCCGCCTCGGCGGCGCCGAACTCGCGGGGGGCGACAAGGCGCGCTTCAAGACGGTGCGTGAGCGCCGGGCTCAGGTGTCGCAGCGCTTCTCGGAGAACGTGCTCGACGCCACCAACGCCTACAGCCTGGTGCTGCCCGACGCCTCCCGCCTGGCGGGCGTGCCCGCCGACGTGATCGAGATGTACCGCGAGTCGGCCGAGGCCGCAGGCCACGCCGGCCACCTCGTCAACCTGCATCTGCCGAGCTACCTGCCGATCCAGCAATACGCCAACGACCGCAGCCTGCGCGAGGAGCTCTACCGCGCCTACGCCACGCGTGCCTCGGAGCTGGGCGATGCGCGCTGGGACAACGGCCCGCTGATGCGCGAGCTGCTGGCGCTGCGCGCCGAGGAGGCGCGGCTGCTGGGCTACCGCAACTACGCCGAGGTCTCGCTGGTGTCCAAGATGGCGGACACGCCGGTCACGGTGCTCGAGTTCCTGCGCGATCTGGCGCGCCGCTCCCGACCCTACGCCGAGCGCGACATGGCCGAGCTGCGCGCCTTCGCGGCGGCCGAGCTGGGACTGTCCGAGCTCGCGCCATGGGACCTGACCTACGCCTCCGAGAAGCTGCGCGAATCGCGCTACGCCTACTCCGACAGCGCGCTCAAGCAGTATTTCACCGAGCCCGCCGTACTGGCCGGCCTGTTCGCGCTGATCGAGCGCCTCTTCGGCGTGCGGGTGCGTGCCGCCGAGGCCCCGGTCTGGCATCCGGACGTGCGCTATTTCCGCCTTGAGAGCGCCAGCGGCGAGATGGTCGCGGCCTTCTACCTCGACCTCTACGCCCGCGACCACAAGCGCGGCGGTGCCTGGATGGACGACGAGCGCGCGCGCCGCGAGTCGGCCAGCGGCACGCAGGCGCCGGTGGCCTTCCTGACCTGCAACTTCTCGCGCCCGGTGGGCGGCCGCCCGGCCCTGCTCACCCACGGCGAAGTGCTCACCCTGTTCCACGAGTTCGGCCACGGACTGCACCACATGCTCACGCGGGTGGGCGAGCTCGGTGTCTCGGGCATTGCCGGCGTCGAGTGGGATGCGGTCGAGCTGCCCAGCCAGTTCATGGAGAACTTCGCCTGGGAGTGGGAGGTGCTGCAGTCGCTCAGCGCGCACGTCGACACGGGCGAGTCACTCCCGCGCGCGCTCTACGACAAGATGATCGCGGCCCGCAACTTCCAGAGCGGCATGCAGACGGCGCGCCAGCTCGAGTTCGGGCTGTTCGACATGCTCATGCACGTCGACTTCGATCCCGCCGGCACGCGCAGCCTGCTCGGCCTGCTCGACGAGGTGCGGCGCGAGGTGGCCGTGGTCTTCCCGCCCGAGTACAGCCGCTTCCCGCACGCCTTCTCGCACATCTTCGCGGGCGGCTACGCCGCGGGCTACTACAGCTACAAGTGGGCCGAGGTGCTCTCGGCCGACGCCTACGCCGCGTTCGAGGAAAGCGGCGTGTTCAACCCCGACACGGGGCGGCGCTTCCTCGAGGAAGTCCTGGCCGTGGGCGGCAGCCGCCCGGCGCTCGAGAGCTTCATGGCCTTCCGCGGACGCAAGCCACAGATCGACGCGCTGCTGCGTCATAGCGGCATGGTGGGCTGATGCGCCGCGCCGCCTGCCTGCTGCTGGCTGCGCTGTGCGCCGCTCCGGCGCTGGCGCAGTACCGCTGGACCGGGCCCGACGGCAGCACGCAGTACGGCGACGCGCCGCCGCGCGACGCGCGCAACGTGCAGCCGCTCAATCCCGCAGCCGCCGCGCCTGCGCGTCAGCCGATCTATCCCGGCGAGCCCGTGGCCGCACCAGCTGCACCCGCTGCGCCGGCCGCCGCAACCCGCCCTGCCCCGGCGCCGGGCTCGCCGGCCAGCGCCCTGCCCTTCGAGCTGCGCCGCGCGGCCGAGCGCCATCCGGTCACGCTCTACGTCGATGCGCGCTGCGGTGCGCCCTGCGCCGAGGCACGCGCCTATCTGCGCGGCCGCGGCGTGCCCTACCAGGAAGTGCTGATCGAGACGCGCGAAGACATCGAGGCGTTCCGGCAACGCACGGGCTCGGATGCCGTGCCCACGCTGACCGTGGGCAGCCTGAGCCAGAGCGGCTTCGGAGCAGACAGCTGGGCGGGCCTGCTCGACGCCGCGGGCTACCCGGCGAGCTCGCAATTGCCGCGCAATTACGTCGCGCCGGGCGTCAAGCCCCTGGGCGCGGCGCCGGCCGCGGCCCCGCCGGCGCGCTGAGCCGCCGTGGCCTTCACCCTCGCCACCTGGAACGTCAACTCGCTCAAGGTGCGGCTGGCGCACCTGCTCGACTGGCTGGCCGCGCAGCGCACCGACGTGGTCTGCCTGCAGGAGACCAAACTCACCGACGAGGCCTTTCCCCTCGAGGCGATCGCGGCGGCGGGCTATGCGGCGCATTACGCCGGCCAGAAGACCTACAACGGCGTGGCCATCCTCAGCCGTCGCGACACCGTGAGCGGGGTCGAGGCGGTGCAGGTGAACCTGCCCAACTTCGCGGACGAACAGCGCAGGCTCATCGCCGCCACCCTGAGTACGCCGCTGGGCGCGCTACGCGTGGTCAACGGCTACTTCCCCAACGGCCAGGCGGTGGGCAGCGACAAGTACGCCTACAAGCTCGCCTGGCTCGCCGCGCTGACCGAGTGGCTCAAGGGTGAAGTGGCGGCGCATGCGCAGCTGGCGCTGCTGGGCGACTACAACATCGCGCCCGAGCCGCGCGACGTGCACGACCCCGCGGCCTGGGAGGGCCAGGTGCTCTGCTCCGAGCCCGAGCGCGCGGCGTTTCGCGCACTCGTGGCCCTGGGCCTGCGCGACAGCTTCCGGCTCTTCGCGCAGCCCGAGCGCAGCTACACCTGGTGGGACTACCGCAACCTGGCCTTCCGCCGGAAGATGGGTCTGCGCATCGACCACATCCTGGTGAGCGAGGCGCTCGCGGCGCGTGTGCAGTCGGTGGCGATCGACGTCGAGCCGCGGCGCCGCGAGCAGCCCAGCGACCACGCGCCGGTGATCGCCACGCTCGCGTGAGGCCCGCTCAGGCGGCCGGCAGTCCCTGCAACCAGCGGCGACACTCGCCCAGGGTGCGCTGGCTGACCTTGAGCGCCGCACCGCGACGGAACGAGCGACTGCCGTTGAGGTGCAGGTAGCCGCCCAGGTCGGACGGCAGGTAGAACTCGCCGTAGCTCAACATCGCCACGCGGCTGCGGCCGAAGTGGCCGTAGAAGTAGCCGAACTCGAACAGGACGTTCAGGTTGGGAATCTCCTGACGCTTGCCGCGGATGGTGGAACTCGACTCGGGCGCGAACACCAGCAGCGCGCCGTGCACGCGCTGGCGCAGGCCGTCGAGTTCCTCGAGCAGGGTGCGGCCCGGGCGAAACGCCTCCCACCACGGCAGGAAGTCCACGGGCTCGTCGGCCAAGGCGCGGATCAGCGCACGGGCCTGGGCCCGCGCGGCCGAGGACGAGCCCACGAAGATGCAGGGCCGGCTCATGGGCGCGCCTCGGGCAGGCCCGCCTCGCGGCGGCGGCGAGCGGGCGCCACCACCTCGTGCTCGAACCAGCGCGCCAGGGCATGCGCCTGCGCGTCGCTGCGCCGGCCGAGCCAGGCGGCGAGTCCGGCCGCGGTGAAGAACTCGCCGGACTCGCCGGCAATCGACGCCAGCGCCTCAGGCCCGGCCACGATCCGTATGCGCTCGGGCCGGCGCGACTCGGCCGGCGTGCCCAGCGCGTCGAAGACGTCGGCGGCCGCGACCAGCGCCTCCTCGTCGACGAAGCGCACGCGCATGCGGCGACCGTCGAACTCGTAGTGCGCCCCGTGCCACGCGGCGCGCGGCTCGATCCAGCCCCAGTGCTTGATGCGGTAGGCCAGGCGCAGCAGCGGCCACAGCAACCACAGCGCCCAGAAGGGCGCGGTGAGCACCAGGTTGAAGGCCGAGGCCGAGAGCTTCCAGTCCTCGAACAGCAGCGCGCCACCGATCACCCCCCAGGTGGACCAGGCCAGCCAGCCCGTGCGCACCGCGCGCGCGTCGGGCTCCTGCGCCAGCCAACCCGGTTTCAAGCGAGCAGCTCCGCGAGCCCCTGGGCCACCAGCGTGGCGGAGGCCGGGTTCTGGCCGGTGATCAAGCCCTCGTCGATCTCGCGGTGCGGCGTGAAGGCCGGTGCGCAACTGTAGATGCCGCCCCCGGCGACGAGCCGATCCTGGAGCAGGAAGGGCACGATCTCGTCGAGGCCGACCGCGCGCTCCTCCTCGTTCGAGAAGCCGGTGACGCGTCGTCCTTCGAACACCGTGCGTCCCTGCCCGTCGCGCGCCGCCAGCAGGGCCGCCGGCCCGTGGCACACGGCGGCGACCGGCTTGCGCTGCGCCACGAACTGCAGCAGCAGCGCGGCATTGACGGGGTCCTGGGCCAGGTCCCACATCGGTCCGTGACCGCCCGGATAGAAGACCGCGTCGAAGGGCGCGGCGGCCACGGCCACCAGCGGCAGGCTGCGGGTGAGCACGCCCTGCCCCTCGCTCTCGGCGGCGAAGCGCCGCGTGCTGTCGGACGCCGCGTCCGCGGCCAGGCTGCGCGGATCCACTGGCACCACGCCGCCGCGCGGCGACGCCAGCACCACGCTGTGGCCGGCGTCGAGCAGGGCGTAGTAGGGCGTGGTGAACTCCTCGAGCCACAGGCCGGTGCGCTCGGCGGTGGTGCCGAGGGCGGAGTGCGAGGTGAGGACCATCAGGATGCGTGCCATGCGCCGGGCTCCTTGCGCGGTGCGCCGCGGCGGGCGCCGGCGGCGAGGCCGCGAGCTTAGCCGAGCATGCCGCGCGGCGCGCCCGGCGCACGCATGTGGCGCCCGGCCGCCGCGCTCGCGCCCGCGCGCACGGACTCAGG
>DAOTEJ010000031.1:0-26457 GCA_035454085.1 Burkholderiaceae bacterium
CTGCAGATCATGGACGCCACGGCCTTCGCGCTGTGCCGCGACCAGAAGCTGCCGATCAAGGTCTTCAGCATCACCAAGCCCGGGGCGCTCAAGCGCGTGATCCTGGGCGAGGACGAGGGAACGCTGGTGCACGTCTGAGCGCAACCAGGAGGACACCATGAGCACTGCCGAGATCATCAAGGGCGCCGACAGCAAGATGCACAAGTCGGTCGAGGCCCTGCGAGCCGACTTCACCAAGATCCGCACGGGCCGCGCCCACACCGGCCTGCTCGACCACATCCAGGTCGACTACTACGGCGCCATGGTTCCGCTGGCGCAGGTGGCCCAGGTGGGCCTGGGCGACGCGCGCACGATCACCGTGCAGCCCTGGGAGAAGAAGATGGTCCAGGTGGTCGAGAAGGCGATCCGCGACTCCGACCTGGGTCTGAACCCGGCCACCAGCGGCGACCTGATCCGCGTGCCCATGCCGCCGCTCACCGAGCAGCGCCGCAAGGAACTGACCAAGGTGGTCAAGCACGAGGGCGAGAACGCCAAGGTCGCGATCCGCAATCTGCGCCGCGACGCGAACCAGCACGTCAAGGAACTGCTCAAGGCCAAGGAGATCTCCGAGGACGACGACCGTCGCGCCGAGGCCGAGATCCAGAAGCTGACCGACCGCCACATCGCCGAAGTCGACAAGCTCATCGCCGAAAAAGAGAAAGAGGTGATGACGGTCTAGTGCCGGCGGACTCGTGAAGGCGACTTCCAGCCGGGCCGTGGCGGCGCCTCCGCGCCACGTGGCCATCATCATGGACGGCAACGGGCGCTGGGCACAGCGGCGCCACATGCCGCGCGTGGCGGGTCATCACCGTGGCGTCGATGCCGTGCGCGAGGCCGTGGCCAGCGCCGGCCGCGCGGGGGTCGAGTACCTCACGCTCTTTGCCTTCAGTTCCGAGAACTGGCGTCGTCCCGAGGACGAGGTCTCGGTGCTGATGCGCCTGTTCGTGACCGCCTTGCAGAAGGAGGTCGGCAAGCTCGACGAGAACGGCGTGCGTCTGCGCGTGGTGGGCGCGCTCGAGGCCTTCGACGCTCCGCTGCGCGAGGCGATCCACGCTGCCGAGCTGCGCACGGCCGCCAACCACCGGCTCACGCTCACGATCTGCGCCAACTACGGCGGCCGCTGGGACATCGTCCAGGCGATGCGCGGCCTGCTCGGGTCGGATCCTTCCTGCGCAGCGGCGCCCGAGCGCATCACGGAAGCTGCGCTCGCGCCGCACATGGCGCTGGCCTTCGCGCCCGACCCCGACCTGCTGATCCGCACCGGCGGCGAGCACCGCATCAGCAACTTTCTGCTCTGGCAGACCGCCTACAGCGAGATCTACGTCACGCCCACGCTGTGGCCGGACTTCGACGCCGCCCAGATGGAAGCCGCGATTGCCTGGTACGCGGGCCGGGAACGACGCTTCGGCATGACCAGCGAACAGGTGCGGGCCGTGCCAGCCCAGCCCGCCGCCTGATGCTGGGCCAGCGCATCCTCACCGCGGTGGTCCTGCTGCTCGCCCTGCTGGGCGCGCTGGCATGGTCGCCGCTGGCCTTTGGCGTGCTGGTGGCGGCGATCATCACGGCGACCCTCTGGGAGTGGCTGCGCCTGACCGGCCTGCGCAGTGGGGCTGCGGCCCTGCCCGCCGTGGCCTACGGCGGGCTGCTGGTGGTGGCCCAGGCCACGGGCTGGCAGCCGCCGCCGGCCTGGGTGCTGGGCATAGGCGCCGTGGCCAGCGCGCTGTGGCTAGTGGTCGCCGCGCGCGTAGTGGGGGCGCGGCACAAGGGCTTTCGCTTCGCGCCGGCACTGGATCGCAGCTTTGCCTTCGTGGCGGTGACCGCAGCGTGGCTCGCGGTGCTGCATTTCCTGACCGAGGGTGCGGTGTATCTGCTCTCGGTGCTCGCCATTGTGTGGCTGGCCGACATCGCTGCCTACTTCTGCGGGCGTGCCTTCGGGCGCACCAAACTCGCGCCCGCCATCAGCCCGGGCAAGACCTGGGCGGGGGTGTGGGGCGCGGTGCTGGTCGTGCTGGTGCTGGCCGAGGTGCTGGCGCTGGCCGCGCCGCAGTGGCCGATCTACACCACGCGCCTGATCGTGGCGGTGACCCCGGTGGTCGCGCTGGCGGTGCTGGCCGCGCTGGTGCTGCTCTCGGTGGCCGGAGATCTGTACGAAAGCCAGCTCAAGCGCAACGCGGGCATCAAGGACAGCAGCCGCCTGCTGCCGGGGCACGGCGGCTTCTACGACCGCATCGACGCGCTCGTGCCGGTGCTGCCGGCCGCGGCGCTGATCGAGAGGCTGCTGGCGTGAAGCGCCGCCGCATTGCCCTGCTGGGCGCCACGGGTTCGGTCGGCGCGTCCACGCTCGACGTGGTGGCCCGCCACCCCGAATCGTTCGCGGTGCACGCCCTGACTGCCGCGTCTCGCGTCGAAGAACTCGCCGACCTGTGCGTGCGCCACCGCCCGCAGGTGGCGGTGATCGCCGACCCGGCGCGGCTCGACGCCCTGGCTGCCGCCTTGCGCGATCGCGGCCTGGCCACGCAGGCCGCGGCCGGCCCCGAGGCGCTCGCGGCGGTGGCGCGTGCGCCCGAGGCCGAGATCGTGGTCTCGGCCATCGTCGGGGCGGCGGGGCTCGCGCCGACGCTGGCCGCCGCGCAAGCCGGCAAGCAACTGCTGCTGGCCAACAAGGAGGCCGTGGTGTGCGCCGGCCGTCTGCTGATGGCGGCGGTGGAGCAGGGCGGGGGCTGCCTGCTGCCGCTGGACAGCGAACACAACGCGATCCACCAGTGCCTGGCCGGGGCGAGCGCCGCGTCGCGCGCCGATGCCCGGCTGGTGCTCACCGCTTCGGGCGGACCATTTCGCACGCGGACCGATCTTGCCGGGATCACGCCCGAGGAAGCGTGCGCGCATCCCAACTGGGTGATGGGTCGCAAGATCTCGGTCGACTCCGCGACGCTGATGAACAAGGGTCTCGAGGTGATCGAGGCGAGCTGGCTGTTCGGCATGCCGGCGGCGCGGATCGAGGTGCTGGTGCACCCGCAAAGCGTGGTTCACTCGATGGTCGAATACGCCGACGGTTCGGTGATCGCCCAGCTCGGCACGCCCGACATGCGCACGCCGATCGCCTACGCGCTGGCCTGGCCTGAGCGCATCGACGGCGGTGCGCCGCGTCTGGACCTGCGCAGCGTCGGGGCGCTCGAGTTCGCCGCGCCCGACCTTTCGCGCTTCCCGTGCCTGGGCTACGCCTACCATGCGCTCGCCGCCGGCGGCACTGCGCCCGCGGTGCTCAACGCCGCCAACGAGGTGGCCGTGGCGGCGTTCCTGGAGCGCCGTCTTGCCTTCGCCGACATCGCCCGCGTCAACGCCGAGGTGATGGCCGCCTTGCCGGCAGCGCCCCTGCAATCGCTCGATGACGCGCTCGAGGCCGATCGCGCAGCGCGCGCTCTGGCAGCGCGGGTCGTCCGGACTCTTGGGACCACGCCATGACCTTGCTCAGCACGCTTGCCGCATTCATCGTCGCCCTGGGCCTGCTGGTCGTGGTGCACGAGTTCGGCCACTACTGGGTCGCGCGCCGCTGCGGCGTGAAGGTGCTGCGCTTCTCGGTGGGCTTCGGCCGGCCGATCGCGCGCTGGGTGCGCGGCGCGGACCGCACCGAGTGGACCATAGGCGCGCTGCCCCTGGGCGGCTACGTGCGCATGCTCGACGAGCGCGATCCCGACTGCCAGCCGATCGCCGCGGCCGACCTGCCGCGCGCGTTCAACCGGCAGTCGGTGTGGCGCCGCATCGCCATCGTGCTCGCCGGTCCGCTCGCGAACCTGATTCTGGCCGTGGCCATCTACTGGGTGCTGCTGGTGATGGGCGCCATGGAGCCGCGCGCGCTGATGGGCGCGCCCCAGGCGAACTCGGCCGCCGCCCGCGCGGGCGTGCAGGCGGGCGACCTGGTGGTGGGGGTCTCGGGGGCCGAGGTGCGCTCGATGCGCGAGTTCTCGTGGATGCTGGTGCAGCGCGTCGGTGCGGCCGAGGTCGTGATGGAGTTGGAGCAGCCCAGCGGCGCGCGGCGGGAGGCCGTGATCGACCTGTCGGGCCTGCACCCGGATCAGCTCGACCAGGGTGCCCTGGGCGCGCTGGGCCTGCGGCCCTACACCCACGCGCCGCGCATCGAGCGGCTCACCAGCGGCGGAGCGGCCGAGGCCGCCGGCCTGCGCCCGGGCGACGTGGTGGTGGCGGTGGAAGGCCTTGCGCTTGCCGGGGCGGCGCCGCTGATCGAGCGGGTGCGGGCCGCCGCGGGGCGGCCGCTGACGCTGCGCGTGCAGCGCGGAGCCGAGACCCTCGAACTGCAGGTCACGCCGGCGGCGGTGGAAGACCGAGAGGGCGTGTCGGTGGGCCGCATCGGTGCCGAACTCAACGATCGGCCCTCGGCGGTGATGGTGCGCTACGGCCCCGTCGAGGCCGTGCCCCTGGCGCTGCGGCGCACCGGCGAGACCATCTCCTTCTCGCTGCGCATGCTGGGCAAGATGGTGACCGGCGAGGCGTCCTGGAAGAACCTCTCGGGGCCGGTGACCATCGCCGATTACGCCGGACAGACCGCGCGCACCGGCGTCAGCTCCTATCTGGCCTTCCTCGCGCTGGTGTCGATCAGCCTGGGCGTTCTGAACCTCCTGCCCATCCCCATGCTGGACGGTGGGCACCTCTTGTATTATTCGATCGAGATCATCAAGGGCAGTCCGCCGGCCGACTGGATCGTCGAGTGGGGTCAGCGCGCGGGCATCGCAGTCCTCGTGGGGCTGACCATGCTGGCGCTCTACAACGACTTCGTGCGGCTGCTCACCTAGCAGGCCCCGCCCCTCTTGACTGGAATATCCCAAGTGAAGCGCCGACAGCCCATGGGGCTAGGTTCGCGCATGTTTGTGCGCAAAGCCGCGGCTTCGGCCGTGCTCGCCCTGTTCGCCGCCGCCGCATCGGCGCAGCAGTTCACCATCAAGGACATCCGTGTCGAGGGGGTGCAGCGCACCGAGGCGGGGACGGTGTTCTCGTACCTGCCGCTGCGCGTGGGCGACCGCTACGACCCCGAGCGCGGCACGCAGGCGATCCGCGCGCTGTATGCCTCGGGCCTGTTCAAGGACGTGCGCCTCGAAGTCGACGGCGACGTGCTGGTGGTGGTGGTCGAGGAACGCCCGGCAATCGCCGCGGTCGACGTGGCCGGCGTGACCGAGTTCGACAAGGACCTCGTCAAGAAGTCGCTGCGCGACGTGGGTCTGGCCGAAGGGCGCATCTTCGACCGCTCGGTGCTCGATCGCGCGGACCAGGAACTGCGCCGCCAGTACCTCTCGAAGGGCCTCTACGGCGTGCAGGTCAAGTCGACCGTCACGCCGGTCGAGCGCAACCGGGTCAAGATCAACATCAACGTCGAGGAAGGCGAGATCGCCAAGATCGAGTCGATCCGCTTCGTCGGCAACAAGGTGTTCAGCGAGTCCGATCTGCGTGGCCAGATGGAGCTCGGCACCCCCAACTGGCTGTCCTGGTACACCAAGCGCGACCAGTACTCCCGCCAGAAGCTCGCGGGCGACCTCGAGAAGGTGCGCTCCTACTACCTGAACCGCGGCTACCTCGACTTCAAGATCGACTCGGTGCAGGTGTCGATCAGCCCGAACAAGCAGGACGTCTACATCACGATCAACCTCACCGAGGGCGACAAGTACACGATCTCGTCGGTGAAGCTCACGGGCGAGATGCTCGGGCTCGAGGCCGACTTCGCGAAGCTCATCGACGTCAAGGCGGGCGAGGTCTACAACGCCGAGAAGCTCAACGCCATCGGCAAGGCGATCACCGACCGCCTCTCGACCCTGGGCTACGCCTTCGCCACCGCGACTCCCTCGCCCGACCCCGATCGCGCCAACGACAGCGTCGTGGTGAACATCGTGGTCGACCCGGGCAGGCGCGTGTACGTGCGCAAGGTCAACGTGAGCGGCAACTCGCGCACTCGCGACGAGGTGATCCGCCGCGAGGTGCGCCAGTACGAGTCGGCCTGGCTCGACTCGGACGCCGTGAAGATCTCGCGCGACCGCATCGACCGCACCGGCTACTTCGAGGAGGTGAAGATCGACACGCCTCCGGTGCCCACCGCGCCCGACCAGGTCGACGTCAACGTCACGGTCAGGGAGCGTCCCACCGGCAACATCCAGCTCGGCGCGGGCTACTCGAGCTCGGAAGGCATCGTGCTCAACGCCGGCCTGCAGCAGACCAACCTGTTCGGCTCGGGCAACGCGCTGTCCTTCGAGGTCAACACCTCGAAGGTCAACAGCGTCTATGCGATCACCTACACCAACCCGTATGTGACGCCCGAGGGTGTCTCGCGGACCATCGAGCTGTTCGACCGCAGCTCGAACCTGGCGGAGCTGGGCCTGTCCAACGTGTCGTTCTCGACGCGCGGCGCGGGCCTGAGCTTCGGCGTGCCGTTCACCGAATACGACCGCGTGTTCTTCGGGCTGCGCTTCGATGCCAACAGCATCGACCTGACGCCCACCAGCCCGCTGCGCTACCGCGAGTTCGTGGCGCAGTTCGGCGACCGGCCCAACGCGCTGGCCAGCACGGTGGGCTGGGCGCGCGACAACCGCGACAACATCCTGGTGCCCACCCGCGGCAACTTCCAGCGGGTCACGGGCGAAGTCGGACTGCCGGGCTTCGACCTGACCTACTACAAGGCGAGCTACCAGTACCAGCAATTCTGGCCAATCATGTCGCGCCTCACCCTGGCCTTCAACGGCGAACTGGGCTACGGCGACGGCTACTCGAACAAACCCTATCCCTTCTTCAAGAACTTCTACGTGGGGGGCATCGGCTCGGTGCGCGGCTACGAGGCGGCCTCGCTCGGCCCGCGCGACCTTCAGGGCGACCCGCTGGGCGGCACGCGGCGCATCAACTACTCGTTCGAGTTGCTCACTCCGCTGCCCGGGGCCGACCGCACCCTGCGGATCTTCACCTTCCTGGACAGCGGCTGGGTCTGGGGGCAGACGCCCTTCATCGAGGACGCCACCATCAAGTACCGCAACGACCGCATCAGCCTGAGCGACATGCGCTACTCGGTGGGCCTGGGCATCGCGTGGATCTCGCCGCTCGGCCCGCTCAAGCTCAGCTACGCGATCCCGATCAACGACAAGCCGGGCGACCGCCTGCAGTCCTTCCAGTTCCAGATCGGCACCGGCTTCTGATGTGGCAAAATCCCCGCTTCCTAGGAGGCAGCACATGCAGCACAAGTTGATCGCTATCGCGCTCGCTTCGGCCCTGGCGTTCGGGACGGCGGCGGTGGCTGCGCAGGACCTGAAGATCGGCGTCGTGAGCTCCGAGAAGATTCTGCGCGACTCGGCGCCCGCCAAGGCGGCGATGCAGAAGCTCGAGGCGGACTTCTCCCGCCGCGGCAAGGAGATGCAGGACATGGAGGCGCGCCTCAAGTCCGCCGTCGAGCGCTTCGAGAAGGACGCCCCCGTCCTGTCCGAGACCGACCGCAACCGCCGCCAGCGCGAGGTCGCCGAGCTCGATCGCGAGTTCCAGCGCAAGCAGCGCGAACTGCGCGAGGACTTCAACCAGCGCCGCAACGAAGAGCTCCAGGCCCTGCTCGAGCGCGCCAACCGCATCATTCGCCAGATCGCCGAGCAGGAAAAGTACGACGTGATCCTGCAGGAGGCGGTGTACTTCAGCCCGCGCGTCGACATCACCGACAAGGTTCTGCGCGCCCTGAACGGCGGGGCCAAGTAGTCCATGCCGGCTGGCGGCCTGACGCTGGCCGAGCTGGCGGCGGCCGTCAAGGACAGCAGCGGCGGGCGCCTGGAGGCCGTGATCGACGGCCCCGCAAGCCGCTTAATCATCGGGGCCGCCACCCTGGCTGAGGCAGGCCCCGAGCACCTTGCCTTCCTGGCCAATCCGCGTTACCGCGCTGACGCCGCCGCCACCCGTGCAGCGGCCGTCGTCCTGACCCCAGCCGACTTCGAGGCGCTCGCCGCCGCTGGGCAGGCCGGCGCGACGCGGCCGAGCTTCGTCCTCACGCGCAATCCCTACGCCTGGTTCGCGCTTGCCTTGCAGCGCCTGTATTCGCCGGTACCGGTCGGCACGGGCGTGCACCCGGCCGCCGTGGTTGCCAGCGACGCGCGGCTGGCAGCCGGCGTGAGCGTCGGCCCCGGGGCGGTGATCGAGTCCGGTGCCCGGATCGACGAGGGCGCGGTGATCGGCGCGCTGAGCTTCGTGGGCGCCGGCGCCCGGGTGGGCGCGGGCAGCCGCCTGCACGCCAGCGTCACGCTGGCTCACGCGTGCGAGCTCGGGCGGCGCTGCATCGTGCACAGCGGCGCGGTGATCGGCGCCGACGGCTTCGGCTTCGCACCCTTCGAGGGCGGCTGGATCAAGATTCCCCAGGTGGGGCGGGTGCTGATCGGCGACGAGGTCGAGATCGGCGCCAACACCAGCATCGACCGCGGCGCCCTGGGCGACACGGTGATCGAAGATCTGGTCAAGCTCGACAACCAGATCCAGATCGGCCACAACTGCCGCATCGGTCGCGCCACCGTGATGGCGGGCTGCGTGGGCGTGGCCGGCAGCGCCACGATCGGCCGCGGCTGCCAGATCGGGGGCGCAGCGATGATCGCCGGGCACCTCACGATCGCCGACGGCTGCGCGATCGGGCCGGGGACGCTGGTGTCCTCGAGCATCACCGAGCCGGGGCACTACACCGGCTTCTTCCCCATGATGAAGAACCGCGACTGGGAACGCTCGGCCGCGATCATCCGTCACCTCGACGAGTTGCGCCGCCGCGTGCGCGAGCTCGAGCGCAGCGGGCGCAAGGACACGCCATGACCATGGACATCAACCAGATCATGCGGCTGCTGCCGCACCGCTATCCGTTCCTGCTGGTGGACCGGGTGCTCGAGATCGAGCCAGGCAAGCGCATCGTGGCGCTCAAGAACGTGACGGCCAACGAGCCGCACTTCACCGGGCACTTTCCGCATCTGCCGGTGATGCCCGGGGTGATGATCATCGAGGCCATGGCGCAGGCCGCGGCGATCTTCTCGTTCCTGAGCCTGGGCGTGAAGGCCGACCCCGACTCGCTGTTCTACTTCGCCGGGATCGACTCCGCGCGGTTCAAGCGTCCGGTGGTGCCGGGCGACCAGTTGCGCATGGAGGTCGAATTCCTGCGCGAGAAGGCCGGCATCGGCAAGTTCCACGGTCGCGCCACGGTGGATGGCCAGCTCGCGTGCGAGGCCGAGATGATGTGCGCCTACCGGCGCGTGGCCCGGGCACCCGAGGTCGCGTGATGGCACGCGTCCACGCGAGCGCCATCGTCGACCCGGCCGCGCAGCTGGCCGAGGACGTTGAAATTGGCCCGTTCTGCCTGGTCGGTCCGCGCGTGTCGATCGGCGCCGGCACGCGGCTCGACTCGCACGTGGTGGTCGCGGGGCGCACCCGCATCGGACGCAACAACCGCTTCTACGCGCATAGCGCCATCGGCGGCGAGCCGCAGGACAAGAAGTACGCGGGCGAGGACACCGAGCTCGTGATCGGCGACGGCAACACGGTGCGCGAGCACTGCACCTTCTCGCTGGGCACGACGCAGGGCGGCGGCGTGACGCGCCTGGGCTCGGACAACTGGATCATGGCCAACGTGCACGTGGCGCACGACTGCCAGGTGGGCAACGGCACCATCATGGCCAACAACGTGACGCTCGCCGGTCACGTGGAGATCGGCGACCAGGTGATTCTCGGCGGCATGAGCGGAGTGCACCAGTTCGTGCGGGTGGGCGCGCACGCGATGGCCGCCGGCGGGGCGATCGTGCTGCGCGACGTGCCGCCCTACGTGATGTGCTCGGGCAACCCCGCCGAGCCCCACGGCCTGAACACCGAGGGGCTGCGGCGCCGAGGCTTCGACGCCGACACTCTGGCCGCGCTCAAGCGTGCCTACCGCGCGCTGTATCGCGAGGGGCGCACCGTTGCCGACGCGCAGGAGGCGCTCGCCGCCCTCGAGGCCGAGTCGCCCGCGGCGGCGCCGGCCGTGGCGCTGCTGCGCGAGTTCGTTGCCGCTTCGGCGCGCGGCCTGATCCGCTGATGCTGCCCGCGCGGCCCGCCCTGGCCTGGCTGGCCGGCGAGGCCTCGGGCGACCTGCTGGCCTCCCTGGTGCTGCCCGAGGTGCGGCGGCGCGCGCCGGCACTCGACCACGTGGGCGTGGGCGGCGAGCGCATGGTCGCCGCCGGACTCACGGCCTGGCACTCGAGCCAGGAGCTATCGGTGCGCGGCTACGTCGAGGTACTGCGCCACCTGCCGCGCCTGCTGCGCCTGCGGCGTTCGCTGCAGCAGCGGCTCCTGGGCGCGATGCCGCGCGCCTTCGTGGGGGTCGACGCGCCGGACTTCAACCTGGGCCTGGAACTCAAGCTGCGTGCCGCGGGCATCCCCACCGTGCACATGGTGGCACCCGCGGTGTGGGCGTGGCGCCCCGAGCGCGTGGACCTGGTGCGGCGCGCGGTGGACCATCTGCTGATGATCTTCCCCTTCGAGGAGGCGATCTTCGCGCCGGCGGGCGTGCGCTGCACCTACATCGGCCACCCGCTGGCGCGCGAGATTCCGCTCGCGCCGGACGCCGCCGCCGCGCGTGGCCGTCTGGGCCTGCCCGCGAGCGGCCCGCTGGTGGCGCTGCTGCCCGGCAGCCGCCCCGACGAGATCACCTGGTGCGCGCCGCTGTTCCTCGACGCGGCGCGGCTCATGCTCGATTCCGACCCCGGGCTGCGCTTCGTGCTGCCCGCAGCCGACGCCGCGCTGCACGCGCGCCTGGCCGCCCTGCTCGACGTGCGGCCGCGGCTCGCCGAGCGCACCACGCTCGTGCTCGGCCGCTCCCACGATGCCCTCGAGGCAAGTGACGCGGTGCTGGTGGCCAGCGGCACGGCCACTCTGGAAGCCGCGCTTTACAAGCGGCCGATGGTGGTGTCGTACCGCATGCCGCGGCTGTCGGCCTGGCTGATCCGGCGCAAGGGACGCATTCCCTACGTTGCCCTGCCCAACATCCTCGCGGGGCGTTTCCTGGTGCCCGAGTTCCTGCAGGAGCAGGCCCAGGCCGCGCCGATTGCCCGCGCGCTGCTGGAGCAGCTCGCGCCCGGACGCCGCGAGGCGCTCGCCGGCCCGTACGCCGAGATGCACCACGCACTGCTGCGCGACACGCCCGCGCTCGCGGCGCAGGCCATCCTGGCAACAGCGGGGGCGGGGGCGTGAGGGACCTCTTCTCGGCGCGGCCGCCATCGGCGCTCGTCGCTGGCGTGGACGAGGCCGGCCGCGGCCCGCTCGCCGGTCCGGTCGTGGCGGCGGCGGTGATCCTCGACCCGGACCGGCCCATCGAGGGGCTGCGCGACTCCAAGCAGCTCAGTGCCGCGCGGCGCGAACGCCTCGCGCCGCTGATCCGCGAGCGCGCGCTGGCCTGGTGCGTGGCCGAGGCCAGTGTCGAGGAGATCGACGCCCTCAACATCCTTCAGGCCACGCTGCTCGCCATGCGTCGCGCGGTGGCGGGCCTGGCGCTGGTGCCCGAGCTCGTGCTGGTCGATGGCAACCAGTTGCCGCGCCTGGCGTGCGAGGCGCGCGCAATCATCGGCGGCGACGCGCTGGAGCCGGCGATCTCCGCCGCTTCGATCCTGGCCAAGACGGTGCGCGACGCGGGCATGGCCGCGGCCGAGGCGCATTACCCGGGCTACGGCTTCGCGCGCCACGCGGGCTACGGCACGGCCCAGCACCTCGCGGCGCTCGAGACCCTGGGCGCCACGCCGCTGCACCGGCGCAGCTTCGCGCCCGTGGCGCGCGTGCTGGCGCGCGGGGCAAGACCATGAAGACGGTCGAGATCCGCTCGGCGGACAACGCCCACCTCAAGGCCTGGCGTCGCCTGGCCGAGAGTGCGCGCGCCTGCCGCCTGGCGGGGCGCACCCTGGCCGAGGGGCTGCATCTGGCGCAAGCCGCGCTTGCCGCCGGCGCGCCGGTGCAGGCCGTGATCCTGCGCGAAGGGGCGGCGCAGCCTGCGATCGAGCTGGCTCGCGCCGCGGCCGAGCGCCACGCCTTGCCCCTGCACCTGCTGACCGGTGCGCTCTACGAGCGCCTGGCGCCGGTCCCCGAGGGCGCGGGTCTGATGCTGGAGCTGGCCATTGCGCGGCCGCCACGGCCGCAGGCCCTGGCGCAGGACGCGGTCTATCTGTCGGGCGTGCAGGAGCCCGGCAACGTCGGTGCGCTGTTGCGCACCGCCGCGGCGGCGGGCATCGCGCAGGTCGCGGCGAGCCCGGACACGGCTTACCTGTGGTCGCCCAAGGTGCTGCGAGCGGGCATGGGGGCGCACTTCGCGCTTGCTCTGCACGAGGGCGTGGGCGCGGAGGAACTGCCGGCGATGTTCCGTGCCGAGCGCCTCGCGGCCGAGGCCAGCGGCGGCGAGGACCTGTATTCGGCCGACTGGGGGCAGGGTCCCACGCTGTGGATGTTCGGCTCCGAGGGGGCCGGTCTCGCGCCCGCCGCGCAGGCTCTGTGCCAGCGCGGCCTGACCATACCCGTGGACGCGGCGGTGGAGTCGCTCAACGTGGCGGCGGCCGCGGCGGTGTGCCTGTTCGAGCAGCGCCGCAGGCGGCTCAATCTCCGTTCCGGTCGAGCTTGACGTACTGCATGATGGTCGCGGCGATCTCTTCGATCGACTTGCTGGTCGACGACAGCCACTGGATGCCCTCGCGCCGCATCATGCGTTCGGCCGCGTCGACCTCGTAGCGGCAATTCTCGATCGAGGCGTAGCGGCTGTTCGGCCGACGCTCGTTGCGCACCTCCGAGAGGCGCTCGGGCGCGATCGACAGCCCGAAGATCTTGGCCTTGTGCGGGGGCAGGGCGCTGGGCAGGGTGTTGCGCTCGAAGTCCTCGGGGATCAGCGGGTAGTTCGCCGCCTTCACCCCGTACTGCATCGCCAGGTACAGGCTGGTCGGCGTCTTGCCGCTGCGCGAGACGCCCGCGAGGATCACGTCGGCTTCGGCAAGGCCCTTGGCCGACTGGCCATCGTCGTGGGCCAGCGTGAAGTTGATCGCCTCGATGCGGTTCTTGTACTGCTTGGAGTCCGAGATCTGGTGCGAGCGCCCCATGGTGTGGGTGCTCTTCATGTCGAGTTCGGCCTCGAGCGGCTCGACGAAGGCCTTGAACATCTCGACCACGTAGCCGGTGGTGTCGGCGCGCAAGGCCTCGCTGACCTCGGGCTCGACCAGGGTCGAAAACACGATCGGGCGCAGGCCGTCGCGAGCGTGGGCCTCGTTGACGCGCAGGGCTGCCTCGCGCGCCTTGGCAATCGTGTCGATGAAGGGCAGGCGTTGCTGGCGCGTCTGCAATTGTTCGAATTGCGTCAGCACCGCGTGACCGAGTGTCTCGGCGGTGATGCCCGTGCCGTCCGAGACGAAGAAGACGGTGCGCAGGGTGGGACGCGGGGGCCGGTCGGGCATGGGGACTCCGTTGATGCAACGCAGCGATTGCGGGGACGAGCGGCTAGAATCGAGGGCGATTTTCACATACCCACGATCAGGAGAGGGCATGCAGCGCGGCCAGTTCGTCGTTCCGTTCAGCCAGTTGCGCATGAGCGATGTGGAGTCGGTGGGCGGGAAGAACGCCTCCCTCGGCGAACTGCTGAGCCAGCTCACCGACGCGGGCATCCGCGTGCCCGATGGCTTTGCCACCACCGCCGAGGCCTTCCGGGTGTTCCTGCGCGAGGGCGGCCTGGAGGCGCGCATCGCCGACCGGCTCGAGCACCTCGACGTTGACGACACCCGTGAACTCGCGCGCGCGGGCGCGCAGATCCGCGGCTGGCTCGAGGCCGCGCCCTTCCCGGCGGAGCTCGAGGCGGAAGTGCGCCGCTTCTATGCCTGGCTCAAGGCCGACGCGCCAGGCGACATCTCGGTGGCGGTGCGCTCCTCGGCCACGGCCGAGGACCTGCCCGACGCCTCGTTCGCCGGGCAGCAGGAGACCTTTCTGAACGTGGTCGGCGCCGACGCGGTGCTCGCGCGCATGAAGGAAGTCTTCGCCTCGCTCTACAACGACCGGGCGATCGCCTACCGCGTGCACAAGGGCTTCACCCACGCCGAGGTCGCGCTCTCGGCCGGGGTGCAGCGCATGGTGCGCTCGGACCTCGGGGCTTCGGGCGTGATGTTCACCCTGGACACCGAAAGCGGCTTCGATCAGGTGGTCTTCATCACCGCCAGCTACGGACTGGGCGAGACCGTGGTCCAGGGCGCGGTGAACCCCGACGAGTTCTACGTGCACAAGCCCATGCTGGAGCTGGGCAAGTACCCCATCATCCGCCGCTCGCTGGGATCCAAGCTCATCAAGATGGAGTTCGATCCGGCCGCCAGCGGCGGGCGCACGGTGCGCACCGTGGACGTGCCCGACGCCGAACGCCACCGCTACTCGCTGACCGATGCCGACGTGCTCGAACTCGCCCGCTACGCGGTGATCATCGAGCGCCACTACGGCCGTCCGATGGACATCGAGTGGGGCAAGGACGGGCTGGACGGGCGCATCTACATCCTGCAGGCGCGGCCCGAGACCGTGAAGTCACAGGCCGGCCATGCCGACACCCAGCAGCGCTTTCGCCTCAAGGGCAAGGGCCAGATCCTGGCCAGCGGCCGCGCGATCGGCCAGAAGATCGGTGTGGGCACGGTGCGCATCGTCAGCGACGCCGAGCACATGCACCTGGTGCAGGCGGGCGACGTGCTGGTCACCGACATGACCGATCCCAACTGGGAGCCCGTGATGAAGCGCGCCGCCGCCATCGTCACCAACCGCGGCGGGCGGACCTGCCATGCGGCGATCATCGCCCGCGAGCTGGGCATCCCGGCCGTAGTGGGCTGCGGCGACGCCACCCACACGCTCAGTGACGGCGCCACCGTGACGGTGAGCTGCGCCGAGGGCGACACCGGCAACATCTACGCCGGCGCGCTCGAGATGGAGGTCGAAACCGTCAAGGCCGGCGTGCTGCCCGAGATCCCCGTCAAGATCATGATGAACGTGGGCAACCCGCAGCTCGCCTTCGACTTCCAGTCGCTGCCCAACGCCGGCGTGGGGCTGGCGCGGCTCGAGTTCATCATCAACAACAACATCGGAGTGCACCCCAAGGCGGTACTCGACTACCCCGCGCTCGACAACGAGCTCAAGCGCGCCGTGGAGCGCCTGGCGCACGGCTACGACAGCCCGCGCGCCTTCTTCGAGGCCAAGCTCGCCGAGGGCATTGCCACCATCGCCGCCGCCTTCTGGCCCAAGAAGGTCATCGTGCGCATGTCCGACTTCAAGAGCAACGAATACAAGAAGCTGATCGGGGGCAGCCGCTACGAGCCCGACGAAGAGAACCCCATGCTCGGCTTCCGCGGCGCGAGCCGCTACATCGCCGAGAGCTTCGCCGAGTGCTTCGCGATGGAGTGCGCGGCCCTGAAGCGGGTGCGCGACGACATGGGCCTGACCAACGTCGAGATCATGATTCCCTTCGTGCGCACGCTCGGCGAGGCACGGCGCGTCACCGAACTGCTGGCCGGGCACGGACTCGAGCGCGGCCACAACGGCCTGCGCCTGATCATGATGTGCGAGATCCCCAGCAACGCCGTGCTCGCTCACGAGTTCCTGCAGTATTTCGACGGCTTTTCGATCGGCTCGAACGACCTGACCCAGCTCACGCTGGGCCTGGACCGCGACTCGGGCCTGGTGGCCGAGTCCTTCGACGAGCGCGACCCGGCGGTCAAGGCCCTGCTCGCGATGGCGATCAAGGCGTGCCGCGCCGAGGGCAAGTACATCGGCATCTGCGGCCAGGGGCCCTCGGACCACGCCGACTTCGCGCAGTGGCTGATGGAGCAGGGGATCGAGTCGATCTCGCTCAATCCCGACACCGTGGTCGACACCTGGCAGCGCCTCGCGCGGCCCGGCTGATCCGCCGCACCTCACCTCTAACGGAGCCCGCGATGCCCGCCTATGCCTGGTGGTTCGTGCTTGCCCTGGCGCTGGCCGGGGGCGAGTTGCTGACCAGCACCTTCTATCTGCTGGTGCTGGGCGGCGCCGCGGCGGCCGGCGGCCTGGTGGCCCTGGCAGGCGGTCCGCCGGTGGCGCAGTTCGTGGTCGCGGCGGCGTTGGGTGTGGCGGGCTCGCTGTGGTTGCGCCGCGTGCGTGCCCGCTCGGCAGCCGCGGCCGGCGTGGACCGCATCCAGCATCCCGACGTCGGCCAGAGCCTGCGGGTTGACGGCTGGACCGCGACGGGCACGGGCAAGGCGCAGTACCGCGGCGCGGTGTGGGACGTCGAACTGGCGCCCGGCGAGCGCGCCGAGCCCGGCGAGTTCGTGATCCGCGCGATCGAATCCAACCGTCTGATCGTCGCGCGCCGAGCGCGCTAGGAGAGACCATGTTCCGAGCGAGCTTTGCGCCGGATGCCGGCACCGTGATCGCCATCGTCCTGCTGGTGCTGGTGGTGATCTTCATCATCCAGGCGTTCAAGGTGGTTCCGCAGCAGTCCGCCTGGGTGGTCGAGCGACTGGGCAAGTTCCACGCCGTGCTCCAGCCCGGGCTGAGCATCGTCGTGCCCTTCATCGACCGCGTGGCCTACAAGCACAGCCTCAAGGAAGTGCCGCTCGACACCCCCGGCCAGGTGTGCATCACCAAGGACAACACCCAGCTCAACGTCGACGGCGTGCTCTTCTTCCAGGTGACCGACCCGCAGCGGGCGAGCTACGGCACGAGCAACTACATCGTGGCGATCACCCAGCTCGCGCAGACCACGCTGCGCTCGGTGATCGGCAAGCTCGAGCTCGACAAGACCTTCGAGGAGCGCGACTTCATCAACCACTCGGTGGTCAGCGCGATCGACGAGGCCGCGCTCAACTGGGGCGTCAAGGTGCTGCGCTACGAGATCAAGGACCTCACCCCGCCCGCTGTGATCCTGCACGCCATGCAGCAGCAGATCACCGCCGAGCGCGAGAAGCGCGCCCTGATCGCCGCCTCGGAAGGCCGCAAGCAGGAGCAGATCAACATCGCCACCGGCGAGCGCGAGGCGGCCATCGCCCGCTCCGAGGGCGACAAGCAGGCCGCGATCAACAACGCGCAGGGCGAGGCTGCGGCGCTGCTGGCGGTGGCCGAGGCCACGGCCGAGGCGGTGCGCAAGGTGGCCGCCGCCACCCAGGCGGCCGGCGGGATGGAGGCGGTCAACCTCAAGGTCGCCGAGAAGTACGTCGATGCGTTCGCCGGACTGGCCAGGACCGGCAACTCGCTTATCCTGCCGGCCAACCTCGCCGACCTCGGCGGCTTGATCGCCACGGCGCTGACGGTCGTCAAGTCGCAGAAGCCGCAGGACGGGCAGCACTGACATGGAGTTCGTGATCGCTGCGGCGGGCCTCGTGCTCGCCATCGGGATGATCGTGGCGGCCGCGCGGCGCGACGCGCGTCGGCGGCGCCGGGACGAGGCCGGCGGCGATCGTCCCGAGCAGCACTGAGCGCGCGCGGGCTGCGCGCGGGAGGGAGCATGGGAGCACCGACCATCGCCGCGGGACTGAAGCAGGTCCTGGCCGGGTACACGCCGTTCTCGCAGATGGATGCGGCGGATCTCGACTTCCTGGTCGGTCATGCCGAGGTGGCCTACTTCGGCCCCGACGAGGTCCTGCTCTCGCCCTCGGCGGACGTGCCGAGCCATCTTTTCATCGTCAAGCAGGGCCGGGTGCGCGGCGAGAACCCCCGCGACGACAACGCGGTGGCGTTCGAGGGGAGCGTGGGGGACTGCTTCCCGGTGGGTGCGCTGCTCGCTGCGCGACCGGTATCCCTGGTGTATCGCTCGAGCGGCGACACCTTCGCGCTGGTGCTCGCGCGCGCGCACTTCGAGGAGCTCACCCGGCGCAGCCAGGTCTTCCTGGACTTTTGCAAGCGCCGCCTGGGCTCCCTGCTGGACTTGTCGCGCCAGCAGATGCAGGCTGCCTACGCGGCCGATGCCAATGCCCAGCGCACCCTGGCCACGCCGCTCGGTGACCTGCTCAGGGGCGAGCCGCTCGTGTGCCGGCCCGAGACGCCGCTGCGCGAGGTGTTCGCCCGCATGCACGAGCGGCGCGTGGGTTCGATCATCGTCACCGAGCCCGAAGGCGAGGGCGAGAAGGTCGCCGGCATCCTCACCCGCACCGATCTGATCGGTCGCGTGATCCTACCCGCGGTGCCGCTCGATGCGCCGGTCTCGCGCGTCATGAGCCGCGGCGTGATGGCGCTCGACGCCGCCGACACCGCGGCCGACGCCACCATGCTCATGGCCGAGCACTCGATCCGCCACGTGCCGGTCATGTCGGGCGACGCCGGCCAGCGCTACGTCGCCGGCGTGGTCTCGGAGCGTGACCTGTTCGCCATGCAGCGCCTGACGGTGCGCCAGCTGGCGGTCACCGTGCGGCGCGCGGCCGACGAGGGGGCGATCGCCGCGGTCGCGGCCGACATCCGCCGGCTGTCCTACCACCTGGTGGCGCAGGGCGTGGCCGCTCCACAGCTCACGCGCCTCATCAGCCACCTCAACGACCAGCTGACGGTGCGCCTGCTGCAACTGGCGTGCGAGAAGTTCGGCATCGACCCGCAGACGATCTGCTGGCTCGCCTTCGGCAGCGAGGGCCGGCGCGAGCAGACCATCGCCACCGACCAGGACAACGGGCTGATCCACGCGCCCGAGGCTGACCTGCCCCGTCTGCTCGAGATGGCCGACTGGGTCAACACCTCGCTCGCCGCGGCGGGATTCCCGCTGTGCAAGGGCAAGGTCATGGCGCGCAACCCCGAGCTGTGCCTCACGGCCGAGCAGTGGCACGCGCGCTTCGCAAGTTGGATCGACCGCGGGGATCCGCAGTCGCTGCTCAACGCCAGCATCTACTTCGACCTGCGGCCGTTGTTCGGCGACGGCAGCCTGGCCGACGGACTGCGCGAGGAGGTGGTGCGCCGCGCCCAGGCCAACCTGCGCTTTCTCAAGCAGATGTCGGACAACGCGCTGCGCAACCGGCCGCCCGACTCCGGCGGGATCTTCGAGTCGCTGTTCGGTGAAGCCAAGGCCGAGACCCTCGACCTGAAGATGCACGGCACCGTGCTCTTCGTCGACGCCGCCCGCATCTGGAGCCTGGCCGCGGGACTGCCGCAGACCAACACGAGCGAGCGCTTCCGGCGCCTGGCCGAGGCGGGCAAGCTGCCCGAGTCCGACGCGGCGGCGTGGATCGACAGCTTCGAGTTCTTCCAGCTGATGCGCCTGCGCGTCCAGCACCGCAGGGCCGAACGCGGCGAGCCCGAGGCCGACAACCCCAACCTGGTCGATGTGGCGCAGCTCTCGCCCCTGGACCGGCGCATCGTGAAGGAAGGTCTGCGCCAGGCCCGCAAGCTGCAAAGCCGCCTGCAGCTCGACTTTCCGGGCTAGGTCATGAGTGCGCGCGCAGGCAGGCACGGGGCAGCGGTGCCGAACGCTCGACCGATCCTGGCGAGGGTGCAGCCGTGAGCTGGCTCGCACGCCTCTTTGGACGCGATGCGGGTGCCGCCGGCGCCGAGCGCTGGGTGGTGCTCGACGTGGAAACCAGCGGCATGAACGTGGCGGCGGACGCGCTGATCTCGATCGGTGCCGTGGCCATGGTGGGAGGCCGCGTGCTGCCGGGCGACAGCCTCGAGTTCGTGGTCCGGCAGACGCAGACCAGCTCGCGCGAGAACATCCTGGTGCACGGGGTGGGCCGCGCCGCGCAGCTCGCGGGTGTGGACCCCGCTCAGGCGGTTGAGCGCTTCCTGGACTACATCGGCCGCGCGCCGCTGATCGCCTTTCACGCCCCGTTCGACCGCGGCTTCCTGGCCCGGGCGATCAAGACCTATGTGAACACGCCGTTCGACAATCCCTGGCTCGACCTCGCGGAACTGGCGCCGGCCGTGGACCCCAAGGCCCGGCTCAAGTCGCTCGACGAGTGGTTGGGGCGCTACACGATTCCGGTGTCGGCGCGGCACAGCGCGGCCGCGGATGCCTTCGCCACGGCGCTCCTGGCCGCGCGCCTGCTGCCCGAAGCCGCCCGTCAGGGCGCCCGCAGCTTCACGCAGTTGCAAAGCCTGGCCCGCTCGGCGAAGTGGATCCAGTAGCGCGCGCAGGGGGCGCTTGCGCACCTGCTCCGCGCCGGTGTCGCAGCACGCGGGCGCGAGTGGCGGCGACTAGCGGGTGCGGCTCTTGAGCAGGCGTTCCTGCTCGCGCTTCCACTGGCGGTCGGACTCGTCGGCGCGCTTCTCGAACTGGCGCTTGCCCTTGGCCAGCCCCATGGCGAGCTTCACCCGCCCCTTGCTGAAGTGCAGGTCCAGGGGCACGAGGGTGTAGCCCGCGCGCTCGACCTTGCCGATCAGCTTGGCGATCTCGCGCCCGTGCATGAGCAGCTTGCGGGTGCGCGCAGGCTCGGCCTTCTCGTGCGTGCTGGCGGTGGGCAGGGGCGTGACGTGGGCGTTGAGCAGAAAGAGCTCGGCGCCACGGATGATCACGTGGCTTTCCTTGATCTGGCTGCGCCCGGCGCGGATCGACTTGACCTCCCAGCCCTTGAGCACGAGTCCCGCCTCGAAGCGTTCCTCGATCGAATAGTCGTGCTGGGCCTTGCGGTTCTGGACGATGGCCACGGGTCGGGGCGGGGAGGGGGTGACTACAATCGCAGTCTAGCAACGCGCGCCCCGCAGCCTTCTTCACGCACCGCCCACATGACCCAGGTCGATCGCTCTCTGCTCGTGCACTACAGCGCGGAACAGATGTTCGACCTCGTGGCCGACGTCGAGAGCTATCCGCGCTTCCTGCCCTGGTGCTCGGGCGCCAAGGTGCATCGCCACCACGAGGGCGGGATCGAAGCCTCGGTGGCGCTCGATTACCGCGGCATCCGCGCCCAGTTCACCACCCACAACGACCTGCGCTACCCGGAGCAGATCCGCATGAGCCTGCGCGAGGGGCCGTTCCGCAGCCTCGGAGGCCACTGGTCCTTCATCGCCCTGCGTCCCGGGGCGTGCAAGGTGCATCTCGTTTTGCACTACGAGATCGCCAGCTCGCTGCTGGGCCGCGCCCTGGCTCCCGTGTTCGAGCACGTGATCGGCTCGATGATCGAGTCCTTCGAGGCGCGGGCCGAGGCCCTCTATGGCCCGACCTGACGGGGCGCCCGAAGCCTCGGAGGCTGCGCCGCCTCACCCTGCGCCGGGGCGTGGCGCGCCCGTGGTTCGGGTGAGCGTGGTGCTCGCCCAGCCTGCAAACCTGCGGTGCGTCGAACTGACCCTGCCAGCGCCCGCGCGGCTTGCCCAGGCCGCGCAGGCGAGCGGCCTGTGGCAGCCGGAATCGGGCCTGGACCTCGGACTGTGGGGGCATCGCCTGCCGGGCGACACGGAACTGGCCGACGGCGACCGGGTCGAGATCTACCGGCCGCTGCTGATCGATCCCAAGGACGCCCGGCGCCACCGCGCCACGCTGCGGCGCGCGCGCCAGCCGGGCTGAAGCCCGGCCGCACGAGCCCGGATCCGCCTGCGCGGGCGGGGCCGGAGCGCGCAGTTCAGGGCTGGCAGAGGGAGGTGACGTTCTGGCGCATGCGCTGCAATTCTTCGGCGCGCTGGGCATCGTCGAGGAACTCGCGGCCCCCGTCGGCGGTGGGGCGCGCCACCCGCTGACCTTCCTCGAGCGCGCGCAGGTAGCTGCGGGCGCGTTCGCACTCCTGGGCGCGGCGGGCGCGGGTGGCTTCGTCATCCGCGACCTTGGCGGCGCTGGCTTGGGCGTCCTGCTGGCGCTTGCGCGCCTCGAGCTCGCGCTGGGCGGCGCTGGGGGCTGCGGGGGCGGCGGCGCGTGCCGCCGCGGGCTCGGCAGCCACCGCCTCGCCGGGGATCACCGGCGTGGCCGACACGCCGGGCTGGCGCACGATCTGGCTCGCCTTGACCGAGGGTGGCGGCGCGCGGTCCGAAAAGACCAGCGTGCCGTTCGCGTCACGCCACGCCCACTGCGCGGACGCGGCGGGCGCCAGGGCACCGAGGCTGAGGGCGATGAGCAGCGCGGCCAGGGCAGGGCGGGTAAGTGGCATGGTGGCTCCGGAGGTTGGGTCGATTGTCCGGGGCCTGTGGTGGCCGGCGCAAGGCGGCATCGCCGCCTCGCGGTATGGCGGACGATGCCGTGCGCCGCCACATGGCGCGGGAATGCCACGGGCTGCCCGGCGCCGCCGCCCCCGTATAATTCGGTTTTGCGACATGGGGTTTCCGATGCGTCTGCTCCAGAAGGCCCTCACCTTCGACGACGTGCTCCTCGTGCCCGCCTACTCGGCGGTCCTGGCCCGAGGCACGCAACTAGCCACCCAGCTCACCCGCAACGTCCGTCTTAACCTGCCGCTCGTGTCCGCCGCGATGGACACGGTCACGGAAGCGCGCCTGGCCATCGCCCTGGCCCAGGAAGGCGGAATCGGCATCATCCACAAGAACTTTTCGCCCGCCGCCCAGGCGGCCGAGGTCGCCAAGGTCAAGCGCCACGAGGCCGGAGTGGTGCGCGACCCGATCACGATCGGGCCCGACATGACGGTGCGCGACGTGATCGAGCTCACCCGCACCCACAAGATCTCGGGCCTGCCGGTGGTGCAGGGCAAGCGCGTGGTGGGCATCGTCACCAACCGCGATCTGCGCTTCGAGTCGCGCATGGACGCCAAGGTGACCGAGATCATGACCCCGCGCGAGCGCCTGGTCACGGTGCCCGAGGGTGCCAGCCTCGAAGAAGCCAAGGACCTCATGCACCGCCACAAGCTCGAGCGCGTGCTGGTGGTCGACGACGAGTTCAACCTGCGCGGCCTGATCACGGTGAAGGACATCACCAAGGCCACCGAGCACCCCGACGCCGCCAAGGACGAACAGGGCAAGCTGCGCGTGGGTGGCGCCATCAGCACCGGCGAGGACTCGATCGAGCGCGCCCACCTGATGGTCGAGGCCGGCGTCGACGTGCTGATCGTGGACACCGCGCACGGCCACAGCCAGGGCGTGCTCGACCGCGTGGCCTGGGTCAAGATGACCTTCCCGCGGGTGGACGTGATCGGCGGCAACATCGCCACCGCCGAGGCCGCGCGTGCGCTGGTGGCCGCGGGTGCCGACGGCGTGAAGGTGGGCATCGGCCCGGGCTCGATCTGCACCACCCGCATCGTGGCCGGCGTGGGCGTGCCGCAGATCAGCGCCATCGCCAACGTGGCCGCCGCGCTCGAGGGCACCGGCGTGCCGCTGATTGCCGACGGCGGCGTGCGCTACTCGGGCGACCTGGCCAAGGCGATCGCCGCGGGCGCCAACTCGGTGATGATGGGCGGCATGTTCGCCGGCACCGAAGAGGCGCCGGGCGAGGTGATCCTCTACCAGGGCCGCTCGTACAAGAGCTACCGCGGCATGGGCTCGCTGGGCGCCATGCAAAAGGGCTCGGCCGAGCGCTACTTCCAGGACAACAACGAGGGCAACATCGAGAAGCTGGTGCCCGAGGGCATCGAGGGCATGGTGCCCTACAAGGGCTCGGTGCTGGCCATCATCTACCAGATGGCCGGCGGCCTGCGCTCCTCGATGGGCTACTGCGGCTGCGCCACCATCGACGAGATGCGCAGCCGTGCCTCCTTCGTCCAGATCACTGCTGCCGGCATGCGCGAGTCGCACGTGCACGACGTCAAGATCACCAAGGAAGCCCCCAACTACCGCCTCGACAACTGAGCCGGGCCGCCGGCGGTGGCGCCCGGAAGGCGCCGGCGCCTGCTGCCCACCGACACGCAGCCGCGTCCGCCGTCCCCTGCGGTGGACGCGGCAGCTTTTTCAGCGCCCCGCCCGCCCCGCATCCTGACCGCGCCCGCCATGAACCACGACCGCATCCTCATCCTCGACTTCGGCTCCCAGGTCACGCAACTGATTGCCCGGCGCGTGCGCGAGGCGCACGTGTACTGCGAGATCCATCCCAGCGAGGTGAGCGCCGAGTTCATCCGCGAGTTCGCGCCCAAGGGCGTGATCCTCTCGGGCTCGCACATGAGCGCCTACGAGGAGTCCACCGACCGCGCCCCGGCCGCAGTGTTCGAACTGGGCGTGCCGGTGCTGGGCATCTGCTACGGCATGCAGACCATGGCGCAGCAACTTGGCGGCAAGGTCGAGGGCGGCCACACGCGCGAGTTCGGCTACGCCGAGGTGCGGGCGCACGGGCACACCCGGCTGCTCAAGGGCATCGAGGACTTCGCCACGCCCGAGGGCCACGGCATGCTCAAGGTGTGGATGAGCCACGGCGACAAGGTCACCGAGCTGCCGCCAGGCTTCAAGCTCATGGCCAGCACCCCGAGCTGCCCCATCGCCGGCATGGCCGACGAGGCGCGCGGCTACTACGCCGTGCAGTTCCACCCCGAAGTCACCCACACCATGCAGGGCAAGGCGCTGCTCGAGCGCTTCGTGCTCGAGATCTGCGGCGCCCGCGCCGACTGGGTGATGCGCGACCACGTGAGCGAGGCGGTGGAGAAGATCCGCACCCAGGTGGGCGCCGAGGAAGTGATCCTGGGCCTGTCGGGCGGGGTCGATTCCTCGGTGGCTGCGGCGCTGATCCACCGCGCGATCGGCAAGCAGCTCACCTGCGTGTTCGTCGACAACGGCCTGCTGCGCCTGGGCGAGCGCGAGCAAGTGGTCGAGACCTTCCAGAAGCACATGGGGCTCAAGCTGATCGTGGTCGACGCGGTCGAGCGCTTCATGAATGCCCTGGCCGGCGTGTCCGACCCCGAGGCCAAGCGCAAGATCATCGGCCGCGAGTTCGTGCACATCTTCCAGGAAGAGGCCGAGAAGCTCTCCGGCGCGAAGTGGCTGGCGCAAGGCACGATCTACCCCGACGTGATCGAGTCGGCCGGGGCCAAGACCAAGAAGGCCACCACGATCAAGAGCCACCACAACGTGGGCGGCCTGCCCGAGACCCTGCACCTCAAGCTGCTCGAGCCACTGCGCGACCTATTCAAGGACGAGGTGCGCGAGCTAGGCGTGGCGCTGGGCCTGCCGCACGAGATGGTCTACCGCCATCCCTTCCCCGGCCCGGGCCTGGGCGTGCGCATCCTGGGCGAGGTCAAGCGCGAATACGCCGACCTGCTGCGCCGCGCCGACGCCATCTTCATCGAGGAGCTGCGTGCCGCCGGCTGGTACGACAAGACCAGCCAGGCCTTTGCGGTGTTCCTGCCGGTCAAGAGCGTGGGCGTGATGGGCGACGGGCGTACCTACGAGTGGGTGGTGAGCCTGCGCGCCGTGCAGACCTCGGACTTCATGACCGCGCACTGGTCGCACCTGCCCTACGAGCTGCTCGGCCGCGCGAGCAACCGCATCATCAACGAGGTGCGCGGCATCAACCGCGTGGTCTACGACGTCAGCGGCAAGCCGCCAGCCACGATCGAGTGGGAATGAAGCGGCCTCTTTCGCCGATGTCATGCGAGCATGAAAAAAGGCGGGCCTGACTGGCCCGCCTTTCCCGGCGACATCTGAACCGAAGGCGCGTTTCAGCGTGTGCGGCGCAGCCTCGCGCCACACAGTAGCGCCAGGCCCACGAGCGCGAGCGTGCCGGGCTCCGGCACGGACACGGTTCCCGCGTCAAACCTGAACGTCGAGTAACCCATGCCCGCCCCAGTAGACGAGTCGTCGAAGAACAGGCGCGTGATGGCGCCGAACGACGAGAAGTTCAGGTTGGTGTCGGACGTGGCGGTCAGCGAGCCGAGCGCCGTGGCGCCGTTGTAGGCCGTGATGGTGACCGTATCGCCAGGGTTCCAGCCGTCGGTGTCGAAGCTGAGGTTCGACACGGCGCTGACGAACGAGATCTCTCCGTCGGCCTCGCAGCCCGAGCCTGCGAAACAGAAGCCATCCGACTGTCCCGCCGCCGATGCGCCAACAAAGATGGTGCCCGACGTGAAGTTGGTCAGCGTGGCGTTGGATAGCACCAAAGGACTGGGGTTGGAGAAAGGCAGACCTGAAAAGTCAAGCGTCGCCGCGTAGGAGGAAGAACTGGCGGCGACCGCAAAGGCGGCAACGGCGAGCGAGCGAAGGACGGCAGTTTTCATGAAGACACCTTGGTCGGGGGGAGCACTTAGAAGCGTCTGAAAAGTGAACGCCGGGCAACTCACTATCGAATGAAGCACTTTTCAGGCCAGTGCTGGAAGTTCTAATCGAAATAATGACTTAGCACGCTCTCTCGGGGCTCTTTGGTCATCACGTGTCAAACGTTCCGACACTCCAGCCTCGCCAAAACGTGCCTGGGAGTGATCCGCAGCCTCTCGTCCGTGCATTACGGACGCTAGGGTCAGTGGGCGCCGCAGCGATCCGAGTAGGCGCGCTCCTGGTACGCGTCGGTCCAGACCGAGCACAGTTCGGGCGAGTCGAGCGCGGATCTCACTCGCGCCATCCCAGTTCACGGTTCCGCTATTGAGCCGCGTCTACCAGGCGCTGGGT
>DAOTEJ010000032.1:0-25440 GCA_035454085.1 Burkholderiaceae bacterium
GGGCAAACCGGGTTAGTCCGGGCAGGCCCGGGCGGCGGGTGCGATCGGGCCGGGACGGTGCCGCGCACGGGAAAGCACCTCCACGGCCACCCCGCAACCAGCCTGACCGGGCCGCCGGTGGCGCGCCCCGGAGGGGGAAGCGCCGCAGGCGCTTCGGGGGGCCTACTAACCCCCCCGACGCATCATGTCGAAGAATTCAGCGTTGGTCTTGGTCGCCTTCATCTTGTCGAGCAGGAACTCCATGGCCTCGATCTCGTCCATGCCGTAGAGCAGCTTGCGCAGGATCCACACCTTCTGGAGGATGGCCGGCTCGAGCAGCAGTTCTTCCTTGCGGGTGCCAGAGCGGTTGACGTTGAGCGCGGGGTAGACGCGCTTCTCGGCCAGGCGGCGCTCCATGTGGATTTCCATGTTGCCGGTGCCCTTGAACTCCTCGTAGATCACGTCGTCCATGCGGCTGCCGGTGTCGATCAGCGCGGTGGCGATGATGGTCAGCGAGCCGCCTTCCTCGATGTTGCGCGCCGCGCCGAAGAAGCGCTTGGGCCGCTGCAAGGCGTTGGCGTCGACGCCGCCGGTGAGCACCTTGCCGGAGGTGGGCACCACCGTGTTGTAGGCGCGCGCCAGGCGGGTGATCGAGTCGAGCAGGATCACCACGTCCTTCTTGCTCTCGGCCAGGCGCTTGGCTTTTTCGATGACCATCTCGGCCACCTGCACGTGGCGCACGGCGGGCTCGTCGAAGGTCGAGGCCACCACCTCGCCGCGCACCGAGCGCTGCATCTCGGTCACTTCCTCGGGGCGCTCGTCGATCAGCAGCACGATCAGCACCACGTCGGGATGGTTGGCCGCGATCGCGTGCGCGATGTGCTGCATCAGCACCGTCTTGCCGCTCTTGGGGCTGGCCACCAGCAGGCCGCGCTGGCCCTTGCCGATGGGGGCGATGATGTCGATCAGCCGTCCGGTGATGTTCTCCTCGCCCTTCATCTCGCGCTCGAGCTTGAGCGGCTGGTTGGGGAAGAGCGGGGTCAGGTTCTCGAACAGGATGCGGTGCTTGAGGGTCTCGGGCAGCACGCCGTTGACCTTGTCGACCTTGACCAGCGCGAAGTAGCGCTCGCCGTCCTTGGGCACGCGTACCTCGCCCTCGATCGAGTCGCCGGTGTGCAGGTTGAAGCGCCGGATCTGCGAGGGCGAGATGTAGATG
This sequence comes from Burkholderiaceae bacterium, assembly GCA_035454085.1. Lineage (GTDB taxonomy): Bacteria > Pseudomonadota > Gammaproteobacteria > Burkholderiales > Burkholderiaceae_F > DAOTEJ01. Next base: position 1,196 of record DAOTEJ010000032.1, read on the forward strand.
TCGTCGGTGTTCGCCAGATACGAGGTGTCGGGCGAGCGCAGGAAGCCGAAGCCGTCGGGCAGCACCTCGAGCGTGCCGTCGCCGAAGATCTGCTCGCCGGTCTTCGCCTTCTTCTTGAGGATGGCGAACATCAGCTCCTGCTTGCGCATCCGGTTGGCGTTGTCGACCTCGAGGCTCTGGGCGAGCTCGAGCAATTGCGACACGTGCTGGGCTTTGAGGTCGGAGAGGTGCATGGCGGTGGGGAGCGTGGGGCGCGCTTGACTTGCTGGACGCCCGCGGGGGAGGGCGCCCGGGCCGCGAAGGCCCGGACGGGAAGATCAGCTGATCAGAGGTTGCTGTCGATGAAGGCGGTGAGCTGCGACTTGGAGAGCGCGCCCACCTTGGTGCCGACCACCTCGCCGCCCTTGAACAGCATCAGGGTGGGGATGCCGCGGATGCCGTACTTGGCGGGCGTGGCCTGGTTCTCGTCGACGTTGACCTTGGCCACCGTGAGCTTGCCGGCGTAGCCCTCGGCCACCTCGTCGAGGATGGGCGCGATCATGCGGCACGGGCCGCACCACTCGGCCCAGTAGTCGACCAGCACGATGCCCTCGGCCTTGAGAACATCCTGCTCGAACGAATCGTCGCTCACGTACTTGATGTGGCTGCTCATCTGGATCCTTCCGGAAGGCGCGGGGCGCCAGAGTGTGTCAGGGGGGAAGTCAGGGGCTGGAGAGCCAGGAGGCGGACCTCGGGGCTGGGCAGGCGCGCAACCGAAGGGTCGGCCTGCAGGAAGTACTGCGATGGTAGCACTTCGAGGGCGCCTGGCCAGCCCATGGCAGACCCTGGCGGGCGCGAGCCTTGCGCCAGGCTCATCCGGTGAACCCGGGGGTTCCTAGAATCGGCCGCATGAACAACCTGCTGGAGCGCCTGCCGGCGCTGAACGAGCCCGCCCTGTGCGCCGCTGCGGCCTCGGGCGCCGCAGTGCTGAGCGCCAGCCGTCGCCTGGCGCGGCACCTCAAGCAGTCGCACGACGCCGCCCAGCGCGCCCAGGGCCGAGCGGCGTGGCCTGCTGCCGACATCCTGCCGCTGGGCGCCTGGCTACGCCGCGCCTTCGGCGAGGCGGGCGACGCCGGCGGCGGCGTGCTGATCGGAGCACTGGCCGAGCAGGTCGCGTGGGAGCGCGTGCTCGCCGCCGATGAAGCGCTCGCCGGGCGCACTAGCAACTTGCGGGCGATGGCGCGCTCGGCCGGCGCGTCCTGGTCGCTGGCCCAGTCCTGGGCGCTGGGCGGGCGGCTCGGGCGCGAAGCGGTGAGCGACGACCAGGCGGCCTTTGCGCGCTGGGCGCAGGCCTTCGAGCGCGCGCTGCTCAAGCGCGGGACGATTGCCGAGGCGCAATTACCGGGGCGCGTCGCGGCGGCGCTGCGCCGCGGGGCGCTGGCAGCGCCTGCGCGCGTGGTGCTGGCCGGCTTCGACCTGCTCGAGCCGGCGCTAGCCGACCTGCTCGAGGTGCTCGAGTCCCGCGGCACGGTCCTCGAACGGCTGGCGCCCGCCACGCTCGCAGGCACGCCGCGGCTCGTCGCACTGCACGACGCGCAGGCCGAGTGGCAGGCCGCCGCGCGCTGGGCGCGCGCCCGGCTCGAGGCAGCGCCCGGCGCGCGCATCGCCGTGGTCGTGCCCGATCTGGCTTCCTGCCATGTGGCCCTGCGCCAGGTGTTTGCACGCCTGCTGCCCGAGGCGGCCGAAGGCAGCGTGTTCAACGTCTCGGCGGCCGCGCCGCTGGCGGCCACGCCGCTGGCCGACACGGTGCTCGCCGTGCTCGAACTCGCCGCCGGCCCGCTGGAACTGGAGCGCGCCAGCGCGCTGCTGCTCTCGCCCTGGCTGGGCGAGGCCTCGCAGGAGTCCGCCGCGCGGGCCCTGCTCGATGCCCGCCTGCGGCGCGAGGGCGAGCCGCGTCTGACGCCGACCGCGCTGCGCCGCGCGGCGACGCAGGCCCGGTGCCCCCACCTGGCGCGGCGACTGGGCGCCGTGCTCGACTGGCAGTCCACGCACCTGGGGCGCCGACGCGAGCCTTCGGCCTGGGCCGAGCCCGTGTTCGCTCTGCTCGCCCACGCCGGGCTGCCGGGCGAGGCGCCGCTCGCCTCGGCCGCGTGGCAGGCCTGGGAGCGGCTGCGCGAGCTCATTGCCCAGACCGCCACGCTCGACGGTTGGACGCCTCGCCTGGCGTTCGCCGAGTGGCGCGGCCACTACGCCGGCTTGCTCGCCGACACCGACTTCCAGCCTGAGGGCAGCGCCGCACCGGTGCAAGTGCTGGGCACGCTCGAGGCGGTGCCGCTGACCTTCGATCACCTTTGGGTGTGCGGCCTGAGCGAGGCGCAGTGGCCGGGCCCGACGCGCCCCGATCCCTGGCTGCCGATCAGCGCGCAGCGCGCCGCCGGGGTGCCCGGCGCCACGCCCGAATCTCAGCTGGCGATGGCGCAGCGCCTGCTGGCGCGGCTTTCCGCGGCAGCGCCCGAGATCGTCTACTCGCGCCCCTGCCGCGAGGGCGACCAGGAACTCGCGCCCAGCGCACTGGTGGCCGCAGTGCCGCGAATTGCACTGACCGACCTGGGGCTGGACGCGTCGAGCACTGCGGCGCAAGTGCTCGCGCAGGCCGCGCCGGGGCTCGAAGCGCAAGTCGATGTGCAGGCGCCGCCTCTGGCGGCCAGCGTGCTGCCGGGAGGGTCGGGCGCGCTGGCCGATCAGGCGGCCTGCCCGTTCCGCGCCTTTGCGCGGCATCGCCTGGGCGCTCGCGCGCTCGAAGCAGCCCAGGACGGGCTCGACGACCGCGCGCGCGGCAGTCTGGTGCACGAGACCGCCGCCCTGGTCTGGCGCGAACTCCAGGGCTCGCGCGGACTGGCGGCGCACGACGAGGCCGCGCTCGAGCGCCTGTGCGCAAGCGCGGCCGCCCAGGCCGTGGCCCATCTGCGGCGCGAGCGGGAACTGTCGGACGCCTACGCGCTGCTCGAGCAGCAGCGCCTGGCCCGGCTCTTCGTGCGCTGGCTGGCGGTGGAGCGCGAGCGTGGCGCCGCCTTCACGGTGGAGCGCCTGGAGCAGGGCGCCGACTACGAACTGGCGGGGCGCTCCCTGCGCCTGCGCCCCGACCGCATCGATCGGCTCGAGGATGGCCGCCTCGTGGTGCTCGACTACAAGACCGGCCGCGACGCGAGCACGCGCTGGCATGGCGAGCGGCCCGAGGCGCCGCAGTTGCCGCTTTACGCGGTGCTTGCCGGCGAGCCGGTCGCAGCCCTGGCCTACGCGCAGATTCGCGCCGACGCAGTGCGGTTCGTGGGGGCCGCCAGCGATGAGGGCCTGCTCACCGGGCTCGGCGCCTGGAGCGAACGCGAGGCGCAGGCTCACGGCGCGTGGGCCGAACTGCCGGCACGCTGGCGCGCCGCCTGCGAGGCGCTGGTGCAGGCCTTTGCGGCGGGTGAGGCCGCGGTCGATCCCAAGCGGCCGGGCCGGACCTGCGAGCACTGCGACCTGCGCCTGCTGTGCCGCATCGATCAGCGCGTCGCGCTTGCCGAGGAAGAAGATCATGAGCTCGAGTGACGCCGTCGCGCGCGCCGCCGCGCTCGATCCTCAGGCCTCGTTCATCGTCCAGGCGCCGGCGGGATCGGGCAAGACTTCGCTGCTCGTGCAGCGCCTGCTGACCTTGCTGGCGCGCGTCGACGAGCCCGAGCAGATCGTGGCCATCACCTTCACGCGCAAGGCCGCGGCCGAGATGCGCGTGCGCCTGCTCGAGGCGCTCGGCCAGGCGCACGAGCCCGAACCTGCCAGCGAGCACGAGCGCCTGACCCGGCGCCTGGCGCAGGCCGTGCTCGCGCGCGACGCCGAGCGCGGCTGGAACCTCGTGCTCAACAGCGGCCGGCTGCGTCTGCAGACTTTCGACGCCCTGTGCGCCTCGCTGGTGCGGCGCATGCCGCTCGCGTCCGGACTGGGCGGCATGCCGCGCGTGGTCGAGCAGCCCCGCGAACTGCACCTCGAGGCGGCGCGCGCCACCGTGGCCCTGCTCGACGAGGGCACGCCCGAGCACAGCGCCTCGGTGGCCGCGGTGCTCGCGCACCTCGACAATCGGGTGCCGCGCCTGCAGGAGCTGATCGCCGACATGCTGGCGCAGCGCGACCAGTGGTTGCGCCTGCTGCTGCAGTCCGAGCACGACGAGCGCACCACGCTCGAGGCGGCGCTGGCAGCGGCCCGGCGCGCGGCGCACGAACGGGTGCGCGAGCTGGCGCCGGCGGATGCGGCTTTCTGGAGCCTGCCGGCGCAGGCGGCACAGCGCCTGGGTCCGGATGGGGACCACGTGTTGGCAGCCTGCCTAGGCCTTGACGCGCTGCCCGCGCCGCAGGACGAAGCCGCGTGGGCGGCGCTCGCGCACTTCTGGCTGACCAACGAGGACGACTGGCGCAAGGCCTTCAACAAGAAGCTGGGCGTGCCGCCCAAGACCGAGGGCGCGAACGCGCAGCAGAAGCAGGAGCACGCGCGCTTCAAGGAAGAGGTCGTGGAGCAGGCGGCCTCGATGGCCGAGGACGAGGATCTGCGCGCCGCGCTCGGCGCGCTGCGCGGGCTGCCCGCCGCGACCTACACCGAGGCGCAGTGGCAGGTGCTGGGCGCGATCGTTGCCGTGCTCAAGCTCGCGGTGGCGCAACTCAGGCTGGTGTTCTCCGCGCGCGGCGAGGCCGACTTCGCCGAGGTCGCCGCCGCCGCCATTGCCGCCCTCGACGCGGGCGAGGGGCCGACGGATCTTGCCGTGGCGCTCGATGCGCGCCTGACGCACCTGCTGGTCGACGAGTTCCAGGACACCTCGCACAGCCAGCACGAGCTGCTGCGCCTGCTCACGCGCGGCTGGCAGGACGGCGACGGACGCACCGTCTTCTTGGTGGGCGACCCCATGCAGAGCGTCTACCGCTTCCGCGAGGCCGATGTCGGGCTCTTCCTGCGCACCCGCAGGCATGGCCTGCACGACGACCTGCGCCCGCGCTCACTGCTGCTGACGCGCAACTTCCGCTCGCAGGCGGGCGTCGTCGAGTGGGTCAACGCTGCTTTCCCGCAGGTGCTCCCGGCCCAGGAGGACTTTGCCGCCGGTGCCGTGACCTACAGCCCGGCCGAGGCCGCGCACGAGGCCCTGCCCGGTGTCGCGGTCGCCGTGCACGCGCTGACGGGCGGGCCCGAGGACGAGGCCGCGCTCGTGGTCGAGGCGGTGCGCGCCGCGCGCGCCGAAGATCCCGGCGGCAGCATTGCCGTGCTGGTGCGCGGGCGCAGCCACCTCGCGGCGATCGCGCCGGCCCTGCGCGCCGCGGGCGAGGCCTGCGCGGCGGTCGAGATCGACCCACTCGCAAGCCGTGCCGTGATCCAGGACCTGCACGCGCTCACCCGGGCCCTGCTGCATCCGGCCGATCGCGTCGCCTGGCTCGCGGTGCTGCGCGCGCCCTGGTGCGGGCTTGCGCTGGCCGACCTGGCCGCCCTGGCCGAGGGCACGGTCGCACCGGTGCCGGCCTTGCTCGACGACGCGGACTGCCTGGCGCGCCTGAGTGCCGAGGGCCGTGAGCGCGCGCTGCGCCTGCGCGCGGCGCTTTGGCCGGTGCACGCGCAGGTGCGGCGCGCGCCGCTGCACACGCTGGTCGAGCAGGCGTGGCTGGCGCTGGCCGGCCCCGCCTGCTGCGCATCAGCCGCCGATCTCGCGGACGCCGAGGCCTGGTTCGGCCTGCTGGCCGAGATCGGGCAGGCGGGCGCCCTGCCGCGCCTGGCCGAACTCGACGAGCGGCTGGCCCAGCTCTATGCGCGACCCGAGGCCGTGGACGAGCGCGCCGTGCAGCTCATGACCATTCACAAGGCCAAGGGCTTGGAGTTCGACACGGTGATCGTGCCCGGGCTGCAGCGGCGGCCGCGCGGCAATGCGCGGCGGCTGCTTGCCTGGATGGAGCGCGCCCGGGCCGCGGGCGGGCGTGAACTGCTGCTCGCGCCGCTTGCCGAGGCGGGCGACGAGGACGAGCCGATCGGCCGCTACCTCGCTCGCGTGGAGCGCGAGCGCGAGAGGCTCGAGGCCGGGCGCCTGCTCTACGTGGCAGCCACGCGCGCCAAGCGCCGCCTGCACCTGCTGGGCAGCGCGAGTTTCCGCGCAGACAAGGGCGCAGCGAGCCTAGCCGAGCCGCCTGCGGACAGCTTGCTGGCCCGCCTGTGGCCGGCCGTGAGCGCGGCGTTTGCTGGGGCGACGCCGCCCGCTCAGGAGCCGGGTGAGGCAAGCGCGCCGACGATCGAGCAGTCCTTGAGGCGCCTGCCGCTGCCCTGGCGCGCGCCGGCCACGCCGCGCCTGGCGCCGCCGGCGCCGCCCGAGACCGAGTTGGCGCGCCGCGAGTCCATCGAGTTCAGCTGGGCGGGCGAGGCGGCACGCCACGTGGGCACCGTGGTGCACGCCTGGCTCGCCCGCTACACCGAGCCCGGCGGGCGCTGGAAGCCCGAAGAACTGCCCCAGGCGGCGAGGCGGATCGAGCGCGAGCTGGCGCAGGCGGGAGTGCCGGCCGCTGAGCGCCCCGCGGCGGGGGCGCGCGTGCGTGCCGCGCTCGCCGCCGCCTGGGCCGACCAGCGCGGGCGCTGGCTGCTCGAGGCCACGCGAGAAGCACGCTCCGAGTGGCGCCTGACGGGGCTGGATGCAGGTGAACTGGTGGACGTGTCGCTCGACCGCAGCTTCGTGGACGAGGCGGGCATCCGCTGGATCGTGGACTACAAGACCGGCAGCCACGAGGGCGGCGGCCGCGAAGCCTTCCTGGACCGAGAACAGGAGCGCTACCGCGCGCAACTCGAGCGCTACGCGCGCCTGGTCGCCGCGCTCGAGCCCGGCCGCACCATCCGTCTGGGCTTGTATTTCCCCTTGATGCAGGCTTGGCGCGAGTGGGCGCCGGGCGGGCAGGGCGGGGTGCTGAGGTAGACTGCGCAGCGGGCGGGCCCCCTCGCATGCGGGAGCCGTGAACCTGGTCAGGTCGGGAACGAAGCAGCCACAGCGGAGTTCCTGCAGTGCCGAGGACAAGGCTCGCCTCCTTCACCTTGCGTCGTCGCCCGCCTTGGGGCGGCGCGCATCCGTCGGCGCTCGAGCCGACTCCCCGCCTCAGGACTCTGTGCGCTAGCGCATGAACTTCCGCATCGAAGCCGCCCGCCCGCAGGATTGCGCGGTGCTCGTCGAGCTGATCCGCGCGCTGGCCGACTACGAGAAGCTCGCCCACCTCGTGCAGACCACCGAGGAGCAGGTGCGCGCCGAGCTCTTCGGCCCCGCCCCGGTGATCGAGGCCCTGATCGGCTGGGAGCAGGCGCGCGGTGGCACGCGCGCGGTGGCCTTCGCGCTGTACTTCCACAACTACTCCACCTTCCTGGCGCGGCGCGGCCTGTACCTCGAGGACCTGTTCGTGGTGCCCGAGGCGCGCCGGCGCGGCTACGGCAAGGCGCTGATGCGCCACCTCGCGCGCACCGCGGTGGCGCGCGGCTGCGGCCGCTTCGAGTGGAGCGTGCTCGACTGGAACCAGCCGGCGATCGAGTTCTACGAGTCGCTGGGCGCCGAGGTGATGGCCGACTGGCGCATCTGCCGCATGACCGGCGAGGCGCTGGCCGAGTTCGGGCGCGCCGTGCCGCCTGCTTAGAATCGGCTCGCCCGGCCGCGAGTCCGCAGCGCTCTACCCGGAATCCCTCGACCCATGTCCTATCAAGTCCTAGCCCGCAAGTGGCGCCCGCGCGATTTCGCGACCCTGGTGGGGCAGGAGCACGTGGTGCGCGCGCTCACCCACGCGCTCAAGAGCGGACGCCTGCACCACGCCTGGCTGTTCACCGGCACCCGCGGCGTGGGCAAGACCACGCTGGCGCGCATCCTGGCCAAGAGCCTCAACTGCGTCGGCCCCGACGGGCAGGGCGGCGTGACCGACGCACCCTGCGGCGTGTGCGAGGCGTGCACGGCGATCGACGCCGGCCGCTTCGTCGACTACATCGAGATGGACGCGGCCAGCAACCGCGGCGTGGACGAGATGGTCACCCTGCTCGAGCGCGCCATGTACGCGCCCAGCAACGCGCGCTTCAAGGTCTACATGATCGACGAGGTGCACCAGCTGTCGAACCACGCGTTCAACGCGATGCTCAAGACGCTGGAGGAGCCGCCCGAGTACGTGAAGTTCATCCTCGCCACCACCGACCCGCAGAAGGTGCCGGTGACGGTGCTGTCGCGCTGCCTGCAGTTCAACCTGAAGAACATGACGCCGGCGGCGATCGCCGGGCACATGGAGTTCATCCTCGAGCAGGAGGGTGTCGAGGCCGAGCCCGCCGCCTTGCGCATGCTGGCCCACGCGGCGCGCGGCTCGATGCGCGACGGCCTGTCCTTGCTCGACCAGGCGATCGCGTATGCCGCGGGGCCGGTCTCGCTCGATGCGGTGCGCAGCATGCTGGGTGCGATCGACTCCGACACGCTGGTGCGCATCGTCGAGGCGGTGCACGCAGGCGACGCGCGCGCGGCGCTGGCGGTGGCCGACGAGATGGGCACGCGCAGCCTGTCGTACGGGCAGGGCCTGCGCGACCTGGCGAGCCTGCTGCATCGCGTGGCGCTGGCCCAGCAGGTGCCCGGCAGCGTGGCCGAGGACGAGGCCGATGCCGCCGAGATCGCGCGCCTGGCCGCACTGCTCGGTCCCGAGGAAGCTCAGCTGTACTACCAGATCGCCCTGCACGGCCGCAACGATCTGCACCTCGCGCCCGACGAGTACGCCGGCTTCAGCATGAGCCTGCTGCGCATGCTGGCCTTCGCGCCGGCCGGCACGGCCTCGCCGCGCGCCGCGGCGCTGGTGGCGGCCCGACCGCCTAGCACCTCGGTGGCGACGCCCCGTGCTGCGCCCCGCGCCGCAGCGCGCCCGCGTGCCACTGACGACAGCGTTCCCGCCACACGCGAGCCGGCCCAGGCCGCGGTGGGCCGGCCGCAGCGCGCCGTCACCAAAGACTCTGCTGAGGCGCTCGCTGCCAGGCCCGCGACTGAGTCCGCCCCGGCAGCCGCGACGGCGCGAGCCACCATGCCGCCTGCCCCTGTGCCGGCCGAGCGCGTTCTGGACGAGGTGCCTGCGGCGGCGGCAGCGAGCGAGCCGGTGGCCGCGCCGCTGCAGTCCGCTGCGCAGTGGCCTGCCTTCGTGGCCGCGCTGCCGCTCAATGCCCTGGCGCGGGAGCTTGCACGGCGCTCCGAACTGATCGGCCGGGATGGCAACACGCTGCGGCTGCGCGTCGATGCCAAGCACCTCGCCGAGCCGGGCACCGTCAAGCGCCTCGAGGCCGCGCTGGCCGAGGCGCTTGGCGGGCCATGCCGCGTCGAGGCCGAGGTCGGCGCGCCCGCCGGGCCAACCGCCGCCAGCCTCGACGAAGCGGCCCGGGCGCAGCGCCAGCGCGAGGCCGAGGAGGCCATCGTCGCCGACCCCTTCGTGCGAGAATTGATCGAACAGTTCGGTGCCGAAGTGGACCCCGCGTCGGTCCGGCCCCGCTCCCAGGATTGAAAGAGAGAACAGCATGATGAAGGGTCAGATCGCCGGGCTGATGCAGCAGGCGCAGAAGATGCAGGAGAACATGAAGCGCATGCAGGCCGAGCTCGAGTCGATCGAGGTCGAGGGCCAGTCGGGCGCCGGCATGGTCAAGGTGGTGATGACCTGCAAGCACGACGTCAAGCGCGTGAGCATCGACCCGAGCCTGGTGGGCGACGACAAGGACATGCTCGAAGACCTGGTGGCCGCGGCGTTCAACGACGCGGTGCGTCGCGTCGAACAGACCACGCAGGAGAAGATGTCCAGCGTGACCGCCGGCATGCCCCTGCCGCCCGGATTCAAGCTGCCGTTTTAGGAGGCACTCGATGTGTACGCGACGGCCTTGCCGTCGCACGTGCACATCGAGTGGCTTGATCAGAGGGCCGGGCTTGGGGCGGCCCGGCGCCTGGCCCTGAGGTAAGGGCAACACTGGGGGGCGCGTCGCTGGGGGCTTCGCCCCTGACCGCCAGTCTCACGCCGATGCCGTCCTGGCCGGACCATACATTCGCGGCAATTTGCCAACTCTTCGCCCGGCACTCGACCTCACATGAAGCTCGGACCCTCGATCGACAAGCTGGTGGATGCGCTCAAGCGCCTGCCCGGCATCGGTCCGCGCTCGGCGCAGCGCATCGCCTTTCACCTGCTGCAGCACGACCGCGCCGCGGCCGTGGCGCTCGGTGAGGCGCTGCTGGGGGCGGCCGCCTCGGTGGGGCATTGCGGCCGCTGCAACACGCTCACCGAACTCGCGCTGTGCGACACCTGCGCCAGCCCGCGCCGCGACGCGAGCCTGCTTTGCGTGGTCGAGTCGCCGGCCGACCAGCTGATGATCGAGCAGTCGCTCGCCTACCAGGGCCTGTACTTCGTGTTGCTGGGGCGGCTCTCGCCGCTCGACGGCGTGGGTCCGCGCGAGATCCAGATGGAGAAGCTGCTCGCGCGGGCGGCCGACGGCCTGGTGCGCGAGGTGGTCGTGGCCACCTCCTTCACGCCGGAGGGCGACGCCACCGCGCACTACATCACCGAGCTGCTGCAGGCGCGCGTACCCGGACTCAGGCTCACGCGCCTGGCGCGCGGCGTGCCGGCCGGTGCGGAGCTCGAGTACACCGACGTCAATACCCTGGCGCAAGCGATGCTGGACCGCCGCGCCGCCTAGGTTGGCGCGCGATATGCTCGCCGCGGACGCGCGCGGTGCCGCGTGCGCCGAACTGATCCGGAGATCGCGAGCGTGAGCATTGCCTTCTGGTGTGTCCTGGTGGCGGGACTGCTGCCCTACCTCGGCGCGACCATCGCCAAGGCGGGCGCCAGCCGCTACAACAATCGCGACCCGCGCGAGTGGCTGGCCAAGCAGCAAGGCTGGCGCAAGCGCGCCGACAACTTCCAGGCCAACAGCTTCGAGGCCTTTCCGTTCTTCGCCGCGGCGGTGATCGTGGCTCACCTCGCGGGGGCCGAGCCCTCGCGGCTCGACAGCCTCGCACTGATCTTCGTGGCGGCGCGCCTGGCCTACCTGGCCTGCTACCTGGCCAACTGGCACCTGGCGCGTTCGGTCGTGTGGCTGGTCGGCCTGGTGGTCACGATCACGATCTTCGTCAGCGGGGTGGGGGCGCACTGAGCATGGACGACCCTGTCCCGCTCGCCGCGGGCGCAACCGAGGCACGCGTTGCCGACACCGAGCGCCTGGTCGACGCGATCGACCTGCCGATCGGCCGCTGGGACCGCGAAGGCCGGCTGACTTTCTGCAACCAGCCTTATGTGACCTGGGCCAAGCGGCCGCGGGAAGAGATCCTCGGGCGCACCCTGGAGCAGATCTACGGGCCACAGGCCTGGGCTGCGGCCCGCGACGCCTTCGGCGCGGCTTTCGAGGGCCGAACGACCAGCTACGAGCGCCTGCTCACGCACCGTGGCGCCGCCCCGCGCTGGGCGCGGGTGCAGGCCTTCCCGGATCGCGACGCCGCCGGGCGGATCGAGGCGATCTACACCATCGCCTTCGACATCCACGACGACGTGCTGGGCCGCCAGGCGCTCGAGTCCCAGCGCCGCCGCCTGCTGCGCTTCACCGAGAAGATCCCCTATCCGCTGACCTACGTGGACCGCGAGTTCCGCCTGCTCTTCGTGAACAAGGCCTACCTAGAGATCACGGACGCCGCCGAGCCCGACATCCTGGGGCGTCGGATCGGCGACGTGCGCGGACCCAAGCTCTGGGCGGAGCACCGTCCCTACTTCGAGCGCGCGCTCGCGGGCGAGTCCGTCCAGTACACCCGGCTGGCAACCCTGGGCAACCAGGACCGGCGCTGGGTGCGCACCAGCTACGTCCCCGATCTCGACGACGACGGCGTCGTGGCCGGGATCTACACGGTCACGCTCGACGTGCACGAGATGATGCTCGCGCGCCAGCGGCTGGAACGCACGGTGGAACGCGACGCGCTGACCGACGTGCTCAGTCGCCGGGCGGTGACGGCGCGCCTCGATGCAGCCCTGTCCGGACACGAGCCTGGCGAACTGGCGCTGTTCTTCGTCGACCTCGACAACTTCAAGCAGGTCAACGATGCCCTGGGCCACGCGGCCGGGGACGCCGTGCTCACGCGCCTGGCCGCGGCGCTGCAGACGGTGGTGCGCACCGAGGACGCGGTGGGCCGCTTCGGCGGAGACGAGTTCATCGTGCTCGCGCGGGTGAACGACGAGGCCGGCGCCCAGCGGGTCGCCGAGCATCTGCTGGCGGCGGCGCGCGCCAGCGGCGCCCATCTGGATCCTCCCATGGACATACACGCCAGCGTCGGCTGGGCGCTCGCGCCCTCGGATGCGGGGGACGCGCTGACCCTGCTGCAGCGGGCCGACGACGCGATGTACACCGCCAAGCGCGAGGGCGGCGACCGCGCGCTGCGCGCCCCGAGAACGGCATGAGCGGCGGTGCGCTGGCCGGCTTGCGCGTGCTCGAACTCGGCACGCTGATTGCCGGGCCGTTTGCCGCGCGCATGTTCGCCGAGTTCGGCGCCGAGGTGGTCAAGGTCGAGGACCCCGGGGCCGGCGACCCGATCCGCGCCTGGCGCGTGCTGCACGAGGGCACCTCGCTGTGGTGGTACGTGCAGTCGCGCAACAAGAAGTCGATCGCGCTCAACCTCAAGGATCCCGAGGCGCAGGCCATTGCCCGGCGCCTAGCGCTCGAGGCGGACGTGGTGATCGAGAACTACCGTCCGGGCGTGCTCGAGAAGTGGGGCCTGGGCTGGGAGTCGCTGCGGGCCGAGCGCCCGTCGCTGATCATGCTGCGCCTGTCGGGCTACGGTCAGAGCGGCCCGATGCGCGAGCGGCCGGGCTTCGGGGCGATCGGCGAGTCGATGGGCGGAATCCGCTACGTCTCGGGCTTTCCCGACCGGCCGCCGGTGCGCATCGGCATCTCGATCGGCGACTCGATCGCGGCCCTGCACGGCGTGATCGGGGCGCTCATGGCACTGCGTCACCGCGACGCCACGGGGGGGCGAGAGCGCGGCGAGGGCCAGATGATCGACGTGGCGCTCTACGAGGCGGTGTTCAACCTGATGGAGTCCACCGTGCCCGAGTACGACCACGCGGGCGTGGTGCGCGCGCGCACCGGTGGCGCGCTGCCGGGCATCGTGCCGTCGAACACCTACACCTGTGCCGATGGCGAGGCGATCGTGGTGGCCGGCAACGGCGACGCGATCTTCCGCCGCCTGATGCTGGCCATCGGCCGCGCTGACCTGGCCGACGATCCGGCGCTCGCGCGCAACGACGGGCGCGTGCCGCGCGTGGCCGAGATCGACTCCGCCATCCAGGATTGGTGCGGCGCGCGCGGCATCGACGAGGCGCTGGCGGTCCTGACCGCGGCCGACGTGCCGGTCTCGCGCATCTACAGCGTGGCGGACATGTTCCGCGACGAGCAGTTCGCCGCGCGCGGCATGATCGAGCGCGCGCCGCTGCCGGGCGGAGGCACGCTGGCGGTGCCGGCGGTCAGCCCCAAGCTCTCGGCCACGCCGGGCGGCACGCGCTGGCTCGGCCCGCGGCTGGGCGAGCACACCGACGAGGTGCTGAGCGCGCTCGGCCTGAGCGAGGCGCAACTGCAAAGACTGCGCGCGACAGGTGCGATACGCTGAATCTTCCGCGCGCCACCCCCCGTGAGGGCGCGCCTCACAAGAACGCCTAGGAGACCCGCATGAACCGCCGCGACCTGTTGATCGCCGCCGGCCTGTCCGCCCTGCCGCTGGGCCTGGCCGCCCAGTCCCCCGAGAAGAAGAAGATCACCATCGCGGTGGGCGGCAAGAACCTGCTCTACTACCTGCCGCTGACCGTCGCCGAGCAAAAGGGCTTCTTCAAGGACGAAGGGCTCGACGTCACCATCGTCGACTTCGCCGGCGGCGCGCGCGCCCTGCAGGCCGTGGTGGGAGGCAGCGCCGACGTGGTCTCGGGCGCCTTCGAGCACAACGTGAACATGCTGGCCAAGGGCCAGCCGATGCGCGCCTTCGTGCTCCAGGGCAAGGCCCCGCAGATCGTGCTGGCCGTCAACACCAAGACGATGCCCGGCTACAAGACGATTGCCGACCTCAAGGGCAAGAAGATCGGGGTCACGGCACCGGGGTCGTCGACCAACGTCATGACCAACTACGTGCTCGCCAAGCACGGGCTCAAGCCCAGCGACGTGGCCATCATCGGCGTGGGCGCCTCGCAGGGCGCGGTGGCGGCGCTGCGCTCGGGGCAGATCGACGCAATCGCCAACCTCGATCCGGTGATCACCATTCTCGAGCGTGGCGGCGACGTGAAGGTGGTGAGCGACACGCGCGACGTGGCCGAGGCCGAGCGCGTGTTCGGCGGACCGATGCCCGCGGCCACGCTCTACGCGCCGGTCGCCTTCATCGAGAAGAACCCGGCCACGATCCAGGCCCTGACCAACGCCATCGTGCGTGCCGACAAGTGGATCCAGCAGGCAGGCCCGTCGGACATCATCAAGGCCGTGCCCGAGAGCTACCTGCTGGGCGACCGCGCGGTCTACATCGACGCCTTCCTCAAGGCCAAGCCTGCGCTCTCGCCCGACGGCATGATTCCCGAAAAGGGCGCCGACACCGCGCTGCGCGCGCTCGCCAGCGTCGATCCCGCGCTTGCCAACGCCAAGCTCGACCTCAAGTCCACCTGGACCAACGAGTTCGTGAAGAAGGCCAACGCGAAGTACAAGTGATGGCCGTTCCCGATGGGCGCCCGGGCGGCGCGATGAGCCCGGCACTCGAGCTTTCCGGCGTGGCCATCACCTTCCTGTCCGGCGAAGGGCGGAGCGCTCAGCGCTACACGGCGGTTCAGGGCGTGGACCTGACGATCGCCCCGGGCGAGTTCGTCTCGGTGGTCGGTCCCACGGGTTGCGGCAAGAGCACCCTGCTCAACGTTGCCGCGGGCCTGCTCGAACCCAGCGCCGGGGGCGTCAAGGTGTCCGGTGCCCCGCTGGCGGGCTTGAACCGGCGCGCGGGGTACATGTTCCAGTCCGACGCGCTGATGCCCTGGCGCACGGCGCTGGGCAACGTGATGGCCGGCCTGGAGTTCCGCGCCGTGCCGCCCGCCGAGGCCCGCGCGCAGGCCGAGGACTGGCTGCGCCGCGTCGGCCTGGCGGGCTTCGGCGACCGCTATCCGCACCAGATGTCGGGGGGCATGCGCAAGCGCACGGCGCTCGCCCAGGTGCTGGTGCTCGACCCGGACCTGATCCTGATGGACGAGCCCTTCTCGGCGCTCGACATCCAGACCCGCCAGCTCATGGAGAACGAGGTGCTGGAGATCTGGGCGGCCAAGCGCAAGGCCGTGCTCTTCATCACCCACGACCTCGACGAGGCCATCGCCATGAGCGACCGCGTGGTGGTGATGTCGGCCGGCCCGGCGGCGCGGCCGATCGGCGAGTTCGCGATCGATCTTCCCCGCCCGCGCGACGTGGCCGAGGTGCGCGTCACGCCGCGCTTCATAGAACTGCACACCGCCATCTGGGACGTGCTGCGCGGCGAGGTGCTCAAGGGCTATACCCAGGGCAAGGTGGCATGAGCACCCGGCGCATTGGCGGCCCGCGCCTGCGCCTGGCCCAACTGGGCCTGGCCGCGGGCTTCTTCTTGCTCTGGTGGCTGCTCACCACGCCCGGGATCGTGCCGCCCTTCCTGTTCGACAACGATCGCCAGGCCGCCTTCTTCTTCGGCGAGCCGCTCAGGATCCTGGCGCGCGTGTGGGACTGGTTCGTGGTCGACCGCGACATCTACCGCCACCTCGCGGTGACGCTGACCGAGACGGTGGCCGCTTTCGCCATCGGCACCGCGGCGGGGCTGGGCGTGGGCATGTGGCTGGCGCTCTCGCCCTTTGCCGCGGCCCTGCTCGACCCCTACATCAAGGCGGCGAACTCGATGCCGCGGGTGATCCTCGCGCCGATCTTCGCGGTGTGGTTCGGCCTGGGCATGGGCTCGAAGATCGCGCTCGGCGTGACGCTCGTGTTTTTCATCGTGTTCTTCAACGTCTACCAGGGGGTGCGCGAGGTCAGCCCCGTGGTGCTGGCCAACGCGCGCATGCTGGGCGCCAACCGGCGCCAGCTGCTGCGCCACGTCTACCTGCCCAGCGCCATGAGCTGGGTGTTTTCTTCGCTGCACACCTCGGTGGGGCTGGCCTTCGTGGGCGCGGTGGTGGGCGAATACCTGGGCTCCGCGGCCGGGGTCGGCTACCTGATCCTGCAGGCCGAGGGCAGTTTCGACATCAACACCGTGATGGCCGGCATCCTGGTGCTCACCGCCTTTGCCCTGGTGCTGGACTGGGGGGTGGGCCGGATCGAGCGGCGCCTGATGAAGTGGCAGCCCCGCAGCGGCGAGACCGAGAAGCTCTGAGTTTCCTTGACCCCTGCGCCCGCAACGCTGGCCGGGTGCAGCGGGGCGGCAAAGCCACATTGGCCGTGCGCGGCGGCGCGGCCCGGCGGCGAACCCGCTAGCATTCGGGGCGGGCAACTCGGCGCGCGGCGCGGCGGACATCTCGGTGGAGTCGAACTTCAGGGCCTGGGCGGGGCAGGACGCGCCGATCACGCCCTTCTGGCGCCGCATGCCCCGATTTTTCCGCTTTCCCGCCTACCGGCAGCCCTTGGCGCGCAACGTGGTGCTGTCGCTGATCATGGCCGCAGCCCTGTACTCGGGCTCGTGGCTGGTGCTGGTGCCGGCGGCGCTGGCCACGTCCGTGGTGCTGGCTCGCTACGGCTTCCTGGTGATCGAGCGCGCCTCGCAGGGCTACCTCAAGCCTGACGACTACCCCGTGCTCGCGAGCGAGGCGCATCCCTGGCGGCCTTACAAGATGTTCGCGATCTTCCTGATCGCGCTGTTTCTGGTGGCGCTGGTCGGCGCGCTGTCGGGCAGCGGCTTTCTGCTGCTCGTGGGCATGGTGCTGGTGGCGCTGGCCACGCCCGCCTCGGTCATGTCCATGGCCCAGAGCGACAGCCTGCGCGAGGCCATGAACCCGGTGCGGCTGCTGGGCATCGTCCACGGCATCGGCGCGCCCTACCTCGTGCTCTGCCTGTTCCTGCTGCTGCTGATGACGGGATCCAACCAGGCCTTCGAGCTGGTGGCGCCGCTGTTCAAGGACCGCTACTGGCTGCTGATGGGGATCTCGAGCTTCGTGGGCAACTACTTCTTCTTGATCATGTGCGCCCTGATCGGCTACGTGATGTACCAGTACCACTCGGCGCTGGGTGTGGCCGTGCTGGGGCCGGGCGACAGCGGGCGCCCCGTGCTCAAGGGCCGCATCGACCTGCGCACGCGCCAGCGCGATGCGCTCATCGGCCAGCACGTCGCTGCGGGCGAACTCAAGGAGGCCATCTCCCTGGTGGGCGAGGACCTGGCCGAGCGCCCCAACGACCTGTCGCTGCACGGACGTCTGCGGCGCCTGCTGATCGCCGACGGCGACGCATCCCGGCTCGATGAACTGAGCGAGCGCTACCTCGGCTTGCTGGTCAGGAGCGGCAACCTCGACGAGGCCCTGCAGGTGCTGGCCGAAGAGACCGAGCGGCGTGCGGGCTGGCAACTGAACGAGGCGGGCCTGGTCGTGCCGCTGGCGCGGCGCTCGCTCGAGCGCGGGCGCTTCGAGCAGGCCGGCGCCCTGCTGCGTGGCTTCGACAAGCGCTGGCCGGGCCACGCCGACCTGCCCGAGGTCTACCTGTTGGGCGGCCGGCTACTCGCGGAAGGGGCACGCGACGCAGCCGGGGCCCGTCGGCTGTTCGAGCACGTGATCGCCGCCTACCCCGGCAGTGCGGCAGCCGCGCAGGCTCGCCGCTTCCTGCAGGTGTCCGAACCCGCTCAGCCCGCGCCGCCAGCCTGAAGCGGCCGGTTCAGCGCTCCTCGTAGGGGCGGGTGTTGAACTGGGTGGCCATGTCCCACTCGAGCGGCAGGGTGCGCTCGCCGTCCTCGGCGCGGGCCGCCGTGTCGCTGCGCCGCGGGCTTGGGCGCACGGTGGCGGGTGCGGCCGCGGCCGGGATGGGCTGCGGGAAGTAGCGCGCCAGGCGCTCGCGCACGCTCTCGGCCTGGTGGCGCAGGCCGTGACGCGCGTAGGTGGTGTAGAGCCCGAGCAGGCAGTCGGCCAGGGCGCGGGCGTGGCGCTGGCGCAGCTCCTCGCTCGCCAGAAGTTCATCGAGCACGCGCAGCGCGGCGGCATCCTCGCGCGCGGCCACCAGGCGGCGCGCCAGGCGCAGTTGCTCCTCCACGCTCAGCAGGGGCAGCAGCTTGGGCTGGGTCATCTGCAGGTAGACCGGGCGCAACTGGGTCCGCGCCCCGCGGGTGCGGATGTCGAGCACGCCGTTGGCGGCTTCCACGTAGACGGCGCGGTCGCGAGCCAGCAAGGCGATGTTGAAGCGCGCCACGGCAAAGGCCAGGTTCTCGGGTTCGGCCGCGGCCAACTCGCCATACGCGCGCAGCGCGCGGCGCGTGTCCATGCGGGCGGCGGCCTGCTGGGCCTCGTCGATCAGGCGGGCGCGGCGCGCGGCCTGCCGGTCCTCGGCCTCGTGTTCCTCGACGATCTGGTCGATGCGTTGTTCGTCGCGCGGCCGGAAGTACCAGGCGAAGGCCGCTCCCGCGGCAAAGCCGCCCAGGTGCGCCCAATAGGCCACGGGGCTGTCGGGCTGGGCCGCCCAGGCAAGCACCTCGATGGCGATCCACACCGGGAGCAGGGCCAGCGCGGGGACTCGCGCGGTGTCGAAGTACACGCCGATGGTCCAGAACACCGGCACGCGCCGCGCGCCGTAGAGCACGGCGACCATCGCCATCGCCCCGGACACCGCACCCGAGGCGCCCACCAGGGGCATGCTGCTCACCGCCAGATGGGCCACGCCCGCCGCCACGCCCGCGAAGAGGTAGCCCGCCAGGAAGCGCAGCCTGCCCAGCGCCGCCTCGGCAAAGGGGCCGGCGAGCAGCAGCACCAGCATGTTGGTGAGCAGATGCAGGCCGTCGCCGTGCAGGAAGGAGTAGGTGAACAGACGGGCGGGCTCGTCCCAGCCTGTCAGGGCCCAGCGCTGCGTGAAGCCCTGCGCCATGAGAGCGTTGAAGCGGTCGCGCTGTTCGCGCCAGGCGCGGTAGCCGGGTTCCTCGGGCTTCACGATCGCGCCGGCCGCGAGCAGCTTCTGGAACTCGCGGTCGTTTTGCATCGTCTGCACCAGCGGCCAGGGCTGGGGGTTGCGCGCCAGCGAGCCCAGGCGGCGCAGCGTGCTGCGCGACTGCGCGTCGCTGCGCGACTCGAGGTGCGCCACGTAGCGTGGCAGCTCGATGCGCGGCAGCTCGGAGGCGAAGTACTGGTCGCGGGCGGACTCGAGCAGGGCGCCGTCGCGGCCTTGCAGGCCGAAGAAGACAAACACGTTGAGGACGATCAGCACCAGGGTGGCCAGCGGCAGCGAGCCCAGGGTGAAGCGCGTCTGATAGGGAATGACGAGCATGGCAGGGTCAGAGCGAGGCGATCAGGGCTTCGAGCTTTTCGGTATCGGCCACGAACAGGCGGATGCCCTCGGCCAGCTTCTCGGTGGCCATGGCGTCCTGGTTCAGGCGGAAGCGGAACTGCGGTTCGGACACCGCGATCGGCGCGCCCGCCGGCACCTGGGCCGGATCGAGTGTCCGCTCGAGCGGCGCGTCGGCCGCGGCCAGCTGGTCCATCAGATCCGGCGCGATGGTGAGCAGGTCGCAGCCCGCCAGGGCCACGATCTGGCCTGTGTTGCGAAAGCTCGCGCCCATGATCTCGGTGCGGCTGCCGGCGCCCTTGAGGCGCGTGTAGATCGCGTGCACCGAGCGCACGCCGGGGTCGTTCGCGCCGGACATGGCGGCCTCGTCCCAGGCTGCGCCCGCGGCCTTCTTGTGCCAATCGTAGATGCGCCCCACGAAGGGCGAGATCAGCGTCGCGCCGGCCTGGGCGGCCGCCTCGGCCTGGACCTGGGAAAAGAGCAGGGTGAGGTTGCAGGCGACGCCCTCGCGCTCGAGCACCTCGGCCGCCTGCAGGCCCTCCCAGGTGGCGGCGATCTTGATCAGCACCCGCGCCCGGTCCACGCCCTCGGCCTGGTACAGCGCGATCAGACGGCGGGCCTTCTCGACGGTGGCTCGGGTGTCGAAGGACAAGCGCGCATCGACCTCGGTCGAGACCCGGCCGCCGATGTGGCCGAGGATCTCGGTGCCGAAGGCCACCAGCACGCGGTCGATGCGCGCGGCGGCCGGCTCGCCCGCTGGCGCCCGGCGCGCCGCGCCCAGCAGGGGCGCGTACGCGGGCTGGCTGGCGGCCTTGAGGATCAGCGAGGGATTGGTGGTGGCGTCGCGCGGGGCCAGGCGCGCAATGGCGGCCACGTCGCCCGTGTCGGCAACGAGCACGGTGTGGCGGGCCAGGCGGGAAAGGGTGCTGCTCATGAGGCGCGGGGCGCACTGGGCGCCGGGAGGCTGGGGTGAGGCGGGTCGGGGGTCGTCGGGCGCGCAGGCCTGCCCGGATATAATTCGCGAGTTTATCCACGCTTTCCGGCGGCGACCCGATCGGACGCCGCGCATCGCGGCCGCAAGCCTCAGGCGTTGCGTGCGCCGCACAGGAGCCCGCTTGACCCCCCTGATCTCCGACCCCCGCCCCGCCGCGGCGCTCGTGCTGGCCGACGGCACGGTCTTTCGCGGCCGATCGATCGGCGCCCCCGGATCGACCGTTGCCGAGGTGGTGTTCAACACCGCGATCACCGGCTACCAGGAGATCCTGACGGATCCCTCGTACCAGGGCCAGATCGTCACGCTGACCTACCCGCACATCGGCAACACCGGGGTGAATCCCGAGGACACCGAGGCCGGCCGCGTCTACGCCGCCGGGCTGGTGGTGCGGGACTGTCCGCCGCTGGCCTCGAACTTCCGTGCCACCCAGACCCTGCAGGACTACCTCGTGGCCGAGCGCGTGGTGGGCATCGCCGACATCGACACCCGGCGCCTGACGCGCGTGCTGCGCGAGCAGGGCGCCCAGGCCGGCTGCCTCGTGGCGGGCACCGATGCGCAACTGGGCGAGGACGCGATCGCCGCGGCGCTGGCCAGTGCGCGCGCCTACCCGGGCATGGCGGGCCAGGACCTCGCCCAAGTGGTGAGCACGCCCTCGAGCTACGAGTGGACCGAGGGCAGCTGGCAGCTGGCGCGCGCCGACGGCACGCCCGGCTTCGTGACGCCCGAGGAGTTCCGCTTCCACGTCGTGGCCTACGACTTCGGAGTCAAGCGCAACATCCTGCGCCTGCTCGCCGATCGCGGCATCCGCGTCACCGTCGTGCCCGCCACCACGCCGGCCGACGAGGTGCTCGCGCTGGCGCCCGACGGCGTGTTCCTGTCGAACGGCCCGGGCGATCCCGAGCCCTGCAGCTACGCGATCGAGGCCGCGCGCCGCTTCATCGCTCAGAAGCTCCCGCTGTTCGGCATCTGCCTGGGTCACCAGATCCTGGGCCTGGCGGTGGGCGCGCGCACTCTGAAGATGAAGTTCGGCCACCACGGGGCCAACCACCCGGTGCTCGACCTGGCGTCTCGCCGGGTCTACATCACCAGCCAGAACCACGGCTTCGCGGTCGACGAGAAGAGCCTGCCGGCCAACGCGCGACCCACCCACGTGTCGCTGTTCGACGGCTCGCTGCAAGGCTTCGAGCTGAGCGATGCGCCGGCCTTCTGCTTCCAGGGCCACCCCGAGGCGAGCCCCGGGCCGCACGACATCGGCGACCTGTTCGACCGCTTCGTCGCGTCCATGGAGGTGCGCCAGTGAGCGCCGAGCACGTCGTCGCGGCGCTGGCCGAGGCACGCGACGCGCTCGAGCACCTGCGCGCCGACGCCACCGCGCACGCGGCCATCGCCGAGGCGGGCGCGCTGCTCGCCGCCACCTTCCGTGCGGGAGGCAAGGTCCTGTCGTGCGGCAACGGCGGCTCGATGTGCGACGCCATGCACTTCGCCGAGGAACTCTCGGGCCGCTTCCGCGAAGACCGACCCGGCTATGCCGCGATCGCCATGTCCGACCCCTCGCACCTGAGCTGCGTGGGCAACGACTACGGCTATGAGCAGGTCTTCGCGCGCTACGCGCGGGCGGTAGGGCGCGCGGGCGACGTGCTGCTGGCCATCACCACCAGCGGCACGAGCCGCAACGTGGTGGCGGCGGCGCAGGCCGCACGCGCCGCGGGAATGAAGGTGATCGCTCTGACCGGCCGGGCTGGCACGCCGATCGTCGATCTGGCCGACGTGGCCATCGTCACCCCGGCCGGCCGTTACGCCGATCGGGTGCAGGAGTTGCACATCAAGGTGATCCACATCCTGATCGAACTGGTCGAGCGGGAGCTGGCACCGGGCAATTACGCGAAAGCCTGAATGGCTGCCGGCCGCGGCCGGCAGACCGCAGGACAGACTGGACACTGAAACCGGCCGGGCGCTCGTGCCCGGCCCCGAAAGTTCGACCGGGCGCGGAACCTCCGCACGGAGCACGCGCCCAAGCGACCGAGAACCATGCCCAAGCGCACCGACATTCAGAGCATCCTCATCATCGGCGCCGGCCCGATCGTCATCGGTCAGGCCTGCGAGTTCGACTACTCGGGCGCCCAGGCGTGCAAGGCGCTGCGCGACGAGGGCTACAAGGTCATCCTGGTCAACAGCAATCCGGCGACCATCATGACCGACCCCGAGATGGCCGACGTCACCTACATCGAGCCCATCACCTGGCAGGTGGTCGAGCGCATCATCGCCAAGGAGCGGCCCGACGCGATCCTGCCGACCATGGGCGGCCAGACCGCGCTGAACTGCGCGATGGATCTGTTCCATCACGGTGTGCTCGCCAAGTACGAGGTGGAGCTCATCGGGGCCAGCCCCGCCGCGATCGAGAAGGCCGAGGACCGCCTCAAGTTCAAGGAGGCCATGACCGCGATCGGACTGGGCTCCGCGCGCTCGGGCATTGCCCACTCGCTGCCCGACGCGCTCGCGGTGCAGGAGAGGCTCGGCTTCCCCGCGGTGATCCGCCCCAGCTTCACGCTCGGTGGCACGGGTGGCGGCATCGCCTACAACATGGAGGAGTTCGTCGCCATCTGCACGCGCGGCCTCGAGCTGTCGCCCACCCACGAGTTGCTCATCGAGGAGAGCCTGATCGGCTGGAAGGAGTACGAGATGGAAGTGGTCCGCGACCGCGCGGACAACTGCATCATCGTGTGCTCGATCGAGAACCTCGACCCGATGGGCATCCACACGGGCGACTCGATCACGGTGGCGCCGGCGCAGACCCTGACCGACAAGGAATACCAGGTGATGCGCGACGCCTCGCTCGCCATCCTGCGCGAGATCGGCGTGGACACGGGCGGCAGCAACGTGCAGTTCGCGATCGACCCGCGCGACGGCCGCATGGTCGTGATCGAGATGAACCCGCGCGTGTCGCGCTCCTCGGCGCTGGCGTCCAAGGCCACCGGCTTCCCGATCGCCAAGATCGCCGCCAAGCTGGCCGTGGGCTACACGCTTGACGAACTGAAGAACGACATCACCGGTGGCGCCACGCCGGCCTCGTTCGAGCCGACCATCGACTACGTGGTCACCAAGATTCCGCGCTTCGCCTTCGAGAAATTTCCGCAGGCCGACAACCGCCTGACCACGCAGATGAAGTCGGTGGGCGAGGTGATGGCCATCGGCCGCACCTTCCAGGAATCCTTCCAGAAGGCCCTGCGCGGCCTGGAAGTGGGCGCCGACGGGTTGGACGAGATTTCAACGGACCGCGACGAGATCGTGCAGGAGATCGGCGAGCCCGGCCCGCAGCGCATCTGGTACCTGGCCGACGCCTTCCGCGCCGGGCTCACGCCCCAGGAGATCTACGAAGAGACGGCGATCGACCCCTGGTTCCTGGCGCAGATCGGCGAACTCGTCGCGATCGAATCGCGCCTGCGCGGCCGACCGCTGGCGAGCCTCGACGCCGAGGAGCTTCGCTTCCTCAAGCGGCGGGGCTACTCGGACCGTCGCCTGGCGCGGCTGCTGGGTGCCTCGGACAGCGAGGTGCGCGCCGCGCGCGTGGCGCTGGGGGTGCGACCGGTGTTCAAGCGCGTCGACACCTGCGCTGCCGAGTTCGCCACGCGCACGGCCTACATGTACTCGACCTACGAGGACGAGTGCGAGGCGGCCCCCACCGACCGCAAGAAGGTGATGGTCCTGGGCGGCGGCCCCAACCGCATCGGCCAGGGCATCGAGTTCGACTACTGCTGCGTGCACGCGGCGCTCG
>DAOTEJ010000033.1:0-12934 GCA_035454085.1 Burkholderiaceae bacterium
GCAGCTGGCCAGTGGCCGAGGCGGCGATCGTGAGCGCGTAGCATCGCGGGCCTCATGAACCCGAGACTCGACGCCCGCACCGCGGCCCTGCTCCTGCTGCCGCCCATCTTCTGGGCGGGCAACGCGCTGGTGGGCCGCGCCCTGGTGGGGCAGTTTCCGCCGCTGGCCCTGTCACTGCTGCGCTGGGCGCTCGCCTTTGCCGTGATCGCCCCATTCACCCTGCCCACGCTCTGGCGGCAGCGCGCATTGCTGCGCCGATGGGCACTGCCGCTGCTGGCGATCAGCGCGGTGGGCGTGGCCGCCTACAACTCGCTGCAGTACCTGGCGCTGCAGACCAGTTCGGTCTTGTCCGTGACCCTGATCGCCGCGTCGGGGCCGGTGATCACCCTCATGGTCGGCGCGCTGAGCTTCGGGGCGCGCGTCAGTCGCCTGCAGTGGCTGGGCGCGGCCGTGTCGCTCGCCGGCGTGCTGGTGGTCGTGACCCGCGGCGAGCCTGCGCGGCTTGCCACGCTGCAACTGGCGGCGGGCGACGTGATCATGCTGATCGCCACGCTGTGCTGGAGCCTCTATACGTGGCTGCTGCGGCGTCACCGGCCGCCGCTGGCGCTCGGGCCCTTCCTGACCGCGCAGATCGGCCTGGGCACCCTCATGATCCTGCCCTTCGCTTGGGCCGAAGCCGCGCTCACCGGCGCGCGTATCGCGTGGGGCTGGCCCACCGTCGGTGGACTCCTCTACGTGGCGCTGCTGCCTTCGCTCGCGGCGTATTGGGCCTGGGACCGCGGCGTGGCCCGGGCCGGCCCCATCCTGCCCATGCACTTCGCCAACCTCACGCCGCTGTTTGCCGCCGCCCTGGCCTACGCCCTGCTCGCCGAACCCATCGCCTGGTACCACGTGCTCGGTGCCGGGCTGATCGTGGGCGGCATCGCCGTGGCCAACCGTCCCACCCCGGGCAAGCCGACGATCGCGTGATCCCGCGAGCGGCGCGCCGAGTTCGCCGGAGGGGGTGCTAGCCTTCGACGCTCTTGCCGCCGTCCCCCTGCGCCGGACGATGTCCGCCTCGATCGAATCCAACTGCATCCTGGTCGTCGACGACGATCCCATCTCGAGCTCGCTCGAAGCCCACATGCTCGCCTTGCTGGGCTTCAGCGCGCGCATCGAGCCGCTGCCCGAGCGAGCGTTGGCTCTGACCCGCACCGGGCGCTTCGACGCGATGCTGCTCGACATCGACATGGGCGGCATGGACGGCTTCGAGACGCTCGAGCTGCTGCGCACTTCGGAGGCGGAGTCGCAGGCCCCCGCCTTCCCGGTGATCGCCGTCACCGGCTACGGCTCGCCCGCCGACCGCGCGCGCTGCCTCAACGCCGGCTTCAACGAGCACCTTTCCAAGCCCGTGGCCGCGGGCCTGCTCGGCGCCGCGCTCGAACGCGTGCTGGCCGAGCGCGGTCGCGTCGGCACCCAGATGCGCAGCTCCGATGCCGAGCGCCTGCGGCGCACGGTGGCGCGGCTCGGCGAGGTCAAGCCCGGCGACCGCACCTTCGCACCCACGGTGATCGAGTCCTTCGCGCTGCGCTCGGCCCAGCTCATCGAGGCCATGGACGCGGCGGTCCGATCGGGCGACTTCGAGGGGGGCAGCCGCTCGGCGCGCGCTCTCAAGTCGAGCGCGGAGTTCCTCGGCGCGCTGGGGCTTGCCGGCCTGTGCGGCGAGGCCGCAGGCTTCTGCGACCGCGCCAACCGCAGCGCCGCGCACGAGGTCGTGCGGCGCATCGACGCCGAGCACCAGGCGGTGCTCACGCTGCTGCTTGCGAGGCCCGCCGCCGGGGGCTGAGCCTGTTGCCGGCCGCATGCGGCGCGCACGGATTCGGTCCACCGCAGCTCGGGGCGCCCGCCGGTCGCTCGGGAGTGATTGCTGCGGCGCGGGCGCCTGCCCAGTCCACCCGGGCCGATACAATCGGCCGCCCTTCGCCGCCCGCCTCCCATGCGCAACGAGCAAGTCCTGACCGTCCTGCGCGCGGACTACCGCGCCCCTGCCTTCGTCACCGAGCGGGCCGAGCTCGAGTTCGACCTCGACCCGGCGCTCACCACGGTGACGAGCCGGCTGCATCTGCGCCGCGTCCAGGACGGCGCCACCGAGCTCTGGCTCGACGGCGAGGACCTCGAGTTTCTCGGGGTCTGGCTCGACGGCACGCCGCTGGCCGATGCTCGCCTCGAGGTGCGCGCGAACGGACTGTGCATCCGCGGGCTGCCCGAGCGCTGCGTCCTGACGGTACGCAACCGCGTCCGCCCCGAGGCCAACACCCAGCTGTCGGGCCTGTACACCTCCAACGGCAACTTCCTCACGCAGTGCGAGGCCGAGGGCTTCCGCCGCATCACCTACTTCCAGGACCGGCCCGACGTGATGGCGCGCTACGACGTCACGCTGCGCGCCGACGCCGCGCGCAGCCCGGTGCTGCTTGCCAACGGCAACCTGATCGAGCAGGGCAGCCTGCCCGACGGGCGCCACTGGGCGCGCTGGGAGGATCCCTTCCCCAAGCCCTCGTACCTGTTCGCCCTGGTGGCCGGTCGCTACGCGCTCACCGAGGAGCGCATGCGCCTGGCCAGCGGCCGCGAGGCGCTGCTGCAGGTGTGGGTCGACCCCGGCCAGGAGGGGCGCACCGCCTACGCGATGGCGAGCCTCAAGCGCGCGATCCGCTGGGACGAGGAGCGCTACGGTCTGGAGCTCGACCTCGACCGCTTCATGATCGTCGCGTCCAACGACTTCAACATGGGCGCGATGGAGAACAAGGGTCTCAACATCTTCAACGCGCGCTACGTGCTCGCCGATCCGTCCGTGGCCACCGACACCGACTACGCGAACATCGAGTCGATCGTCGCGCACGAGTACTTCCACAACTGGACCGGCAACCGCGTCACCTGCCGCGACTGGTTCCAGCTCTCGCTCAAGGAAGGCCTCACCGTCTTCCGCGACCAGGAATTCTCGGCCGACCAGATGGGCTCGGACTCGGGCCGCGCGGTGCGCCGCATCGAGGACGTGCGCACGCTGCGCACCGCCCAGTTCCCCGAGGACGCCGGCCCCATGGCGCACCCCGTGCGCCCCGACAGCTACCAGCAGGTCGACAACTTCTACACCGCCACGGTCTACGAGAAGGGCGCCGAGGTCGTGCGCATGTACGACACCCTGCTCGGTCGCACGGGCTTTCGCCGCGGCATGGATCTGTACTTCCAGCGCCACGACGGGCAGGCGGTCACCTGCGACGACTTCCGCGCCGCCATGGCCGACGCCAACCGGCGCGACCTCGGCCAGTTCGAGCGCTGGTACGACCAGGCCGGCACGCCGCGCGTCGAGGCCCGGGGCCGCCATGACCCCGTGGCCGCGAGCTTCGAGCTCACGCTCACCCAGACCACCCCGCCCACGCCGGGCCAGCCCAGCAAACTGCCCCTGCACATTCCGGTGGCCCTGGGCCTGGTGGGCGCCGACGGACGCGACCTGCCCCTGCGCCTGGCGGGCGAAGCCGAGGCCGGCCCGACCACCCGGGTACTCGAACTCACCGCGCGCGAGCAGCGCTACCTCTTCGTGGATCTGCCCGACCAGCCCGTGCTGTCGCTGGGGCGCGGCTACTCGGCGCCGGTGGTGTTCGACGCGCATCACGACGAGGCGGCGCTCGCCTTCCTCGCCGCGCACGACAGCGATCCCTTCAACCGCTGGGAGGCCGGCCAGACTCTGGCGCTGGCGCGCCTGCAGCGGCTGGCCGACAGCGTCGAGGCCGGGCGCACGCTGGCGCTCGACGAAGCCTACGTCGCGGCAGTGCGCGCCACCCTGCTCGACGAGCGTCTGTCGCCCGCGTTTCGGGAGCTGGCGCTGGCCTTGCCGGGCGAGGGCTTTGTCGCCGAGCAGCGCGCCGTGGTCGACCCCGGCGCGATCCGCGTTGCGCGCGAGTTCGTGCGCGCCGAGCTCGGCCGGCGGCTCGAGCCCGAACTGCTCGCCGCCCATGCCGCCCACCGTACCGGCGGCCCCTACTCGCCCGGTCCGGAGCAGGCCGGCCCGCGCGCGCTGAGCAACGGCGCGCTCGCGCTGCTGGTGGCGGCCGGCTCGGAGCAGGCCCTCGACCTCGCGCGTGCCCAGTTCAACACCGCCGACAACCTCACCGACCGCCTCGCGGCGCTGACGGCCCTGGTCAACAGCGCCGCGCCCGACAAGGCCGACTGGCTGGTGCGCACCGCGCGCGAGTGGGCCCGCGAACCCCTGCTGATGAACAAGTGGTACGAAATTCAGGCCCGCGCCGTGCGCCAGGCGGGCGAACCGCCGGTGCTCGAGCGCGTGCGCCGGCTGATGCGCCACCCCGGCTATTCGCTCGCCAACCCCAACAACGTCTACGCCCTGATCCGCTCCTTCTGCTGGGCCAATCCGGCCGAGTTCCACCTCACCGACGGCAGCGGCTACGCCTTCTGGGTGGAACAGGTGCTGGCGCTCGACGCGCTCAACCCCAAGGTGGCCTCGCAGCTGGCTCGCTCGCTCGAGCGCTGGCCCAAGTTCACGCCCGAGCGCGCCGCGGCGATGCGCGCAGCGCTGGCCGAGGTGGCCGCGCGCCAGGGGCTGTCGAGCGACGTGCGCGAGGTGGTCGGCAAGGCGCTCGAGAACGCGTAGGCGCACTTACAAGCACGCACAGGACACTGCCATGGCCCGCATCACGCTGACCCACTACCTGATTCGCATGGAGCGCGAGCACGCGCTCGACCCCAACCTGCGCCTGCTGATCGAGACCGTCGCGCGCGCCTGCAAGGCCATCAGCCACAAGGTGGGCAAGGGTGCGCTGGGCGGCGTGCTGGGCAGCGCCGAGACCGAGAACGTGCAGGGCGAGGTGCAGAAGAAGCTCGACGTGATCTCCAACGAGATCCTGATCGAGGCCAACGAGTGGGGCGGGTATCTGGCCGGCATGGCAAGCGAGGAGATGGAGACCGCTCACGCCATCCCCGTGGCCTATCCGCGCGGGCGCTACCTGCTGCTGTTCGATCCGCTCGACGGCTCGAGCAACATCGACGTGAACGTGTCGATCGGCACCATCTTCTCGGTGCTGCCCGCGCCCGAGAGCCGCCAGGACCCGGTCGACGAGGCCTTCCTGCAGAAGGGCACGCGCCAGGTGGCGGCGGGCTATGCGGTCTACGGCCCGCAGACCCAGCTGGTGCTGACCGTGGGCCACGGCGTGGTGGTCTTCACGCTCGACCGCGACACCGGCAGCTTCCTGCTCACCACCGAGGGCGTGCAGATCCCGCGCGCCACCCGCGAGTTCGCGATCAACATGTCCAACATGCGCCACTGGGAGCCGCCGGTGAGGCGCTACGTCGACGAGATGCTCGCCGGCAAGACCGGGCCGCTCGCCAAGGACTACAACATGCGCTGGATCGCGAGCATGGTGGCCGACGTGCACCGCATCCTCACCCGCGGCGGCGTCTTCATGTACCCGCGCGACGCGCGCGAGCCCGACAAGCCCGGCAAGCTGCGCCTGATGTACGAGGGCAACCCGATGGCCTTCATCGTCGAGCAGGCGGGCGGCGCGGCCACCGACGGCCGTGGCCGCATCCTCGAGATCCAGCCCGGCAAGCTGCATCAGCGCGTGGCGGTGTTCCTCGGCTCGGCCGAGGAAGTCGAGCGCGTCACCGCCTATCACGGCCCGGCCGGATGAGTCTGCCCTCGGGCGCGCTGGTCGCCGCGCAGCTCGTGCTGCTCGCGACGCTGGCGGTCACCACCCAGGTGCAGGGGCTGGGACGCGGCTGGCTGCTGGGCCTGCCGCTGTTCGCCCTGGGCACGGTGCTGGGGATGTGGGCGCTGGGCCACAA
The DNA here is from genome assembly GCA_035454085.1 of Burkholderiaceae bacterium. Classification (GTDB taxonomy): domain Bacteria; phylum Pseudomonadota; class Gammaproteobacteria; order Burkholderiales; family Burkholderiaceae_F; genus DAOTEJ01. Next base: position 5,833 of record DAOTEJ010000033.1, read on the forward strand.
CCAGGTCGGCAACTTCAACATCCGGCCCGAGGTGCGCGCCGATGCCGAGCTCGTCACGGGCGGCCCCTATCGATACATCCGCCATCCCATGTACACCGCGCTGCTCGCTGCCTGCGGCGGGCTGGTGGCGATCGACCCGCGCCCGCTGCGCCTGCTGATCCTCGCCGCGCTCGCGCTGGTGCTCAACGCCAAGGCGCTGCGCGAGGAAGCGCTGCTCGCGCGGCGCTTTCCCGGCTATGCGGACTACATGAAGCGCGCCGCGCGCTTCGTTCCCGGCGTGTACTGAGGGCCTGCGCACGAGGCCGCATGCAAAGGATCGTTCAGGGCAGGAGCACGAGCGAGCCGGTGGTCTTGCGCGCTTCCAGATCGGCCTGGGCTTGCGCGGCCTGGGCCAGCGGGTAGCGGCGCTCGACCTCGACCTTGATCTTGCCGGCCTGCATCAGGCTGAACAGTTCCCTGGCCGAGGCCTCGAGCCGCGCGCGCGGCACCACGTGCGTGGCGAGCGTCGGCCGGGTCACGAACAGCGAGCCCTTGGCCGCGAGGATGCCGAGGTTCACCCCCGTGACTGGACCAGACGCGTTGCCGAAGCTCACCATCAGCCCGCGCGCTTGCAGGCAGTCGAGCGAGCCTTCCCAGGTGTCCTTGCCCACGCCGTCGTAGACCACCGGCACCTTGGCGCCGCCGGTGAGTTCCTTCACGCGTTCGGCGAAGTTCTCCTTGCTGTAGTCGATCGTCGCCCAGGCGCCGTGCTCGCGCGCGAGCTTCGCCTTCTCGGGCGAACTGACCGTGCCGATCAGCTTCACGCCCAGGGCGCGCGCCCATTGGCAGGCAATCAGGCCGACACCGCCGGCCGCGGCGTGGAACAGGATGGTCTCGGTGCCCTGCAGGCGGTAGGTCTGGCGGAACAGGTACTGCACCGTCAGGCCCTTGAGCATCACCGCCGCGGCCTCGTCGTAGCCGATGCCGCGCGGCAGCCTGACCACCGTGCCCGCCGGCAGGGTGCGCATGCGGGAGTAGGCGCCCAGGGGGCCTTGCGGGTAGGCCACGCGGTCGCCGGGCTTGAGGAAGTCCACCCCCTTGCCCACCGACTCGACCTCGCCCGCGCCCTCGAAGCCCAGGCCGTGCGGGGTGGCCGCCGGGTACAGGCCGGTGCGGTAGTAGATGTCGATGAAGTTCACGCCGATGGCGTGCTGGCGGATGCGCACCTCGCCCGGCCCGGGATCCGGCACCTCGATCTCGGCGAATTCGAGCACCTCGGGGCCGCCGTGGCTGCGCACGACGATGGCTTCGGTCTTCATGCGGGAGTCTCCTTTGAGGGTTGCGGCGCGGACCGCGTGAGCACGGCCACGCCCGCGAGCACCAGCGCCGTGCCGGCCAGTTGCCAGGCGGTCACCGGCTCGTCGAGAAAGATCGCGGCAAGGCCTATGGTAGCCACCGGCCCGACCATCGCCGCCAGAGCGGTGCGCCCGGCGCCGATGCGCGCCACCGCCGCCATGGTCGCGAACACTGGCAGCACCGTGCAGGCGAGCGCGTTGACCAGCGACAGCCACCACACCGGCGCGGGCTGGGCAATCGAGGCCCAGGGCATGAGCAGCGCCCACTGCACGAGCACCGCCGCACTGGCCACGCACATCGCGTAGGACACCAGCCGCACGGTGCCCACGCGGCGCACCAGTTCGCCCGACAGCACCAGATAGGCCGCGTAGCTCAGCGCCGCGCCGAACACCAGCGCCGTGCCCAGCCACACCTGCCCGCCCTCGAGCTTCACGTCGTGAGCGAACACCAGCACGATGCCGCCGTAGGCCAGACCCAGCGCCCACCATTCGGCGCGCGCAATGCGCTTGCCCAGCACCACGGCCGAGATCAGCAGCACCAGCGTGGGGTTGAGATAGAGCACCAGGCGTTCGAGCGCGGCGGTGATGTACTGCAGGCCCAGGAAGTCCAGCATGCTGGCCACGTAATAGCCCAGCAGCCCCAGCACCACCAGCCGCGCGTGATCGGAGCGCGCCAGCGGCGGCGCGCCGCGGGTCGACCACCACAGAGTCGCCACGAACACCGGCAGCGCGAGCAGCATGCGCAGGGCGATCAGGGTGACGGGATCGACCCCGTGGCGGTAGGCCAGCTTGACCACGATGGCCTTGGCCGAGAACAGCACGCTGCCGGCGACCGCCAGCGCGATGCCGACGGCCAGCGGTCGGGAGGAGGAAGTCACTGCGCGATTGTACGGAGCCGCGACTCGGCCCCCGAGCCGAAGGCGGCCCTAAGATCGCGCCATGCGCCCTGCCCTGGGCTTCGCCCTCGCTCTCGCCAACGCGCCCCGCCGGGCCGCGGCCGCGCGCCGCGCCGCGCGCACCGCATGAGCCCCGCCCAGGCCTGGGGCCTGCTGCTCGTGGCCGGCCTGCTCGAGATCGCGTGGGCGGTGGGCATGAAGTCCACCGAGGGCTTCACGCGCCTGGTGCCTAGCGTGATCGTCACGGGCATTGCGCTCGCCTCGTTCTGGCTGCTGGGGCTGGCGATGAAGGTGCTGCCCGTGGGCACGGCCTACGCGGTGTGGGTGGGCATCGGCGCGGCCGGGGCGGCAGTCGCGGGGATGCTGATCCATCAGGAGCCCGCCACCGCGCTGCGCCTGGCATGCATCGCGCTCATCCTGGCCGGGGTGATCGGGCTCAAGCTGCTGGCCTAGCGCGCGGCGGTCGCACTTGACGCGGCCGGTGCCGGCGCCGGTTGGTGCGGTCGTATGCTTGGCGCCATCGCGCAGCGCCCGCTGCCTTCCACTGCCCGAGCTTCCATGCGTCAGGATCCCCGCTTCCCGCGCCTGTTCATCGTCGATCACCCGCTGGTGCAGCACAAGCTCACCCACATGCGCGACCGCGACACCTCGACGCGCACCTTCCGCCAGTTGCTGCGCGAGATCTCGCTGCTCATGGGCTACGAGATCACCCGCCACCTGCCGCTCACCACCAAGCGCATCGAGACCCCGCTCACGCCCATGGACGCACCGGTGATCGCCGGCAAGAAGCTCGCCGTGGTGCCGGTGCTGCGCGCCGGCACAGGCATGGCCGACGGGCTGCTGGAACTCATCCCCTCGGCGCGCGAAGGCCACATCGGCCTGTATCGCGACGAGAACAAGCGCCCGGTCGAATACCTGGTGCGCCTGCCCGAGGTCGAGGGCCGCAGCTTCATCCTGGTCGATCCCATGGTCGGCACCGGCTACTCCGCGGCGCACGCGGTCGACGTGCTCAAAAAACGCGGCGTGCCGGCCGCCGACATCAGCTTCATGGCCCTGGTGGCCGCGCCCGAAGGGGTGGGCGTGTTCCAGGCCCGCCATCCCGACGTGCCCATGTACGTGGCCGCGCTCGACGAGTTCCTCGACGGGCACGCCTACATCGTCCCCGGCCTCGGCGACGCGGGCGACCGGCTGTTCGGCACCAAGTAGCCGCGCCCCCGCGGCCAGTGCAGCTCGCGCCGTCCCCGGCGCAGCTCGTGCAGCGCCTGCCGCCATTGGCCGCGCGCCCGGCCGGCGCCGCCGCGGCTTGGCTATGCTGCGCGCCGCCATGAACCTCTTGCGCATCCCCCTGCTGATCGGCCTGCTCGCCCTGTTCGCCCTGTGCGCGGGCTGCGAGCGCGTGGGCAAGGCCTCGGGCGCCGCGAAGCTCGAGCCGTGCCGCCTGCCCGGCCTGGAGCGCGAGGCCCGCTGCGGCTCGGTCACCGTGCCGGCCGACCCCGCCGCGCCCGGCGGCAAGCAGATCACGGTGCGCTATGCCGTGCTGCCGGCGCTGGCACGCATCAAGCTCGCCGATCCGGTGTTCGTGCTGGCGGGCGGTCCCGGCCAGGCGGCCACCGGCGTGGCCGGGCAACTGGGGCCGGTGTTCGATGCGCTCAACACGCGGCGCGACCTGGTGTTCGTGGACCAGCGCGGCACCGGCGGCTCGGCCGCGTTCGAGTGCCCCGAGCCCGAGCAGGGCCTGACCGAGCTCGACCCGGCCCGTTCGATCGAGCGGCTGGCCGAGTGCGTGCGACGCGCGCCGATCGACCCCGCCCTGCTGCCCACCTGGATCGCCACGCGCGACCTCGAGGCCGTGCGCGCCGCGCTCGGCGCCGCCAGGATCAATCTGTGGGGCGCGTCCTACGGCACGCGCGCGGCGCTCGACTACCTGCGCCAGTTCCCGGAGCGCGTGCGCAGCATGGTGCTCGACGGCGTGGCGCCGCCCGACATGGCCTTGCCCGCCGCCATGAGCGTGGACGCCGAGGCCGCGCTGGCCCAGGTGCTGGCGCGCTGCCGCGCCGACGCGGCCTGCCGGGCGCGCACGCCCGACCTCGACGCCACGGTCGACCGCCTGCGCGAGGCCGCAGCGCGCGGCGACCGGGTCAAGGTGGCCGATCCGCTCACCGCACAGAGCAGCGAGGTCGCGCTCTCGCCCGCGCTGATCGCGGCGCTGCTGCGCGCGCCGCTGTACGTGCCGGGCTTTGCCGCCGTGCTACCCCACGCGCTCGCCGAGGCCGGCGCCGGGCGCTACGAGCCGCTGGCCGCTCTGACCATGGCGCTGGCCGGCCCCGTGAGCCGCAACTTCGCCGAGGGCATGCACTACGCCGTGGTGTGCGCCGAGGACCTGCCGCGCATCGACGCCGAGGCGCGGGCGCGAGCCGCCGCCACGCGCCTGGGCACGAGCATGCTCGACCTGTACGCGCAGGCCTGCAGCGTGATGCCGACGCGCCCCGTGCCGGCCGAGTTCTACACCGTGCCGGCGAGCCCCGTGCCGGTGCTCATCCTCTCGGGCGGGGCCGACCCGGCCACACCGCCGCGCCATGGCGAGTCGGTCGCGGCCCGTCTGGGCAACGCGCGCCACCTGGTCGCGCCGCATCTGGGCCACGGGGTGTCCACCGTCGGCTGCGCCCCCGACCTGATCACGCGCTTCGTGCGCAGCGCCTCGTTCGAGGGGATCGACGAGGCCTGCCTGCTCGGGGTGCCCGCTCCAGTGTTCTTCCAGCCGGTCGCGCGCCCATGATCGAAGTCGGGCACCTGTCCAAGTCCTTCGTGAGCGGCCGCGGACGCCGCCAGCAGCGCATCGCCGCGGTCAGCGACGTGAGCTTCACCGCGCCCGACGGCCAGATCACGGCCCTGCTCGGCCCCAACGGTGCCGGCAAGACCACCACCTTGCGCATCCTGGCCACGCTGATGCGGGCCGATGGCGGCACGGCGCGCGTGGGCGGGCTCGATGTGCAGGCGCAGCCGCTGGCGGTGCGCGCCAGCCTGGGCGTGCTCTCGGACGCACGCGGGCTCTACGGCCGCCTCACCGCGCGCGAGAACGTGGCCTACTACGCGCGTCTGCGCGGCCTGGCCGACGCCACCTGGCAGGCGCGGCTGGCCGAGATGGCGCGGCTGCTCGACATGGATTCCCTGCTCGACCGGCCCACCGCCGGCTTCTCCACGGGCGAGCGCATGAAGGTGGCGCTGGCACGCGCGCTGATCCACGACCCCGCGCACCTCATCCTGGACGAGCCCACCAACGGGCTGGACGTGCTCTCGACGCGCGCCCTGCGCGCCCTGCTGCGCCATCTGCGCGAACGCGGCAAGTGCATCGTGTTCAGCTCGCACATCATGCAGGAGGTCGACGCCCTGGCCGACACGCTGGTGATCGTCGCCCACGGCCGCACCGTTGCCAGCGGCACGCCGCAAGCCATCGCCGCCGGCGGCGCGCTCGAGGACGCCTTCGTGCGCCTGGCCTTCGGGGAGGCCGCATGAAGGTCGCGCTCACGGTCTACCTCAAGGAACTGGCCGACGCGCTGCGCGATCGGCGCACCTGGATGGTGGTGCTGATCTCCTCGATCGTGGCCGGTCCGGTGTCCTTGCTGCTGCTGGCGAGCTTCGTGTCGGACATCGAGGCCAGCGCCGCCAAGCGCGAGGTGCTGGTGGCGGGCGGGCAGCACGCGCCGCAACTCGCCAACTTCCTGGCGCGCGCCGGCGCGCGGGTGAGCGAGGCGCCCGCCGACTTCCGCGAGCGCCAGCGCGACGGCCGGCTGCAGCAGGCGGTGATCGTGGTGCCCGAGGACTTCGAGCGCCGCCTGGCGCGCGGCGAGGATGCGCGATTGCAGCTGGTGTTCGACGACAGCGGCACCAAGGCCCAGGCCTCGAGCCGCGCGGCGGCCGGCCTGCTGCGCGCCTGGCAGCGCGAGCTCGCAAGCCAGGGCCTGATGGCACGCGGCGTGAGCCCCCAGCTGCTGACACGCTTCAGCGTCGAGGAGGTCAATCTCGCCCCCTCGCGATCGCGCGGCGCCCAGCTGCTCTTCCTGGTGCCCTGGCTCGCGATGCTGGGCTCGGTGGTGGGCGCCATCAGCGTCGCCATCGACGTCACGGCCGGCGAGCGCGAGCGCGGCTCGCTCGAGCCCCTGCTCATGAACCCGGTGCCGGCGTGGGCCGTGGTGCTGGGCAAGTGGGGGGTGGTAGCCACCTCGGCGATCGCCGTGGTGCTGCTCACGCTGGCAGGCTTTGCGCTGGCGATGCAGTTCGTGCGCTCCGAGACGCTTGCCGCGCTGATGCAGTTCGGGCCGCGCGAGCTCGCGGTGTTCCTCGCCGTGCTGCTGCCCTTCGCGGGCTTCATGGCGGCGCTGCTGATGCTCGCCGCCGCCTACGGGCGCAGCTACAAGGAAGCGCAGACCTACGCGAGCTACATCACCATGCTGGTGAACTTCCTGCCCATCCTGCCGCTGTTCCTGTCGCTGCGCGACGCGCCCTGGCAGCTGGCCGTGCCGGCGCTCGGCCAGCAGATGGTGCTGGCGCGCGTGCTGCGCGGCGAGGCGGTGGGCTGGCCCGAGCTGATGGCGCCCGGCGCACTGGCGCTGGCCGGCACCCTGGTCTGCCTCGCACTGCTGGCACGCCTGCTGCGCGCCGAGCGCATCGTGTTCGCGCGCTGAGGGGTTCGGCGGGCGCCGCTCGGACGCGCGCAGCCCGCGCGTGATCGCCCGCGGCCGGCATGCAGCCGGCGAGCTTTCGGCACGCAATCGCACGCTGGCGGCGCGCCGTCGCCGCACAGTAGGCGGCGCATAGTCGGCGGCGCACAGTGGGCGGCACAGTGCCGCCGGCTCGCCCGGTGGCGCCGCCAGC
>DAOTEJ010000033.1:13034-17011 GCA_035454085.1 Burkholderiaceae bacterium
GGCGGCGCACAGTGGGCGGCACAGTGCCGCCGGCTCGCCCGGTGGCGCCGCCAGCCCGCGCGCATGAGGCTGGGCCTCGGGCGATCGATCTACTCCCTAAGGAATACCTCTGCCGGTACCGCCTTGATAGCTATCAAGGGGCAGCGCAGCCTCGCGCAGGACCATTGCTGCACTGAAGCAACGGGGGTCCCGCCATGAACTACTCGGGCATCGTCGCCACGGTCGCGCCCGCGCACTGTGACGCCATGGCCGCCACGCTCGCCGCCCTGCCCGGCGTCGAGGTGCACCAGATCGACCGCGCCAGCGGCCGCATCGTCCTGGTCCAGGAAGCCGCCTCGGTCGACGCCGAGACCGACGGCTTCACCCGCATCCGATCTCTGCCCGGCGTGATCGACGCCGCGCTCGTCTACCACCGCTTCGAGACCGCCGCCTGAGCGCGCGCCTCGCCCCCCACCATCCGCAGGAGCCTGCCGTGTCCAATCACACCATCGACCGCCGCGACTTCATCAAGTCCGGCATCGCCGCCTCGACCGCCCTGGCCGTGGGCCTGCCCGTCAGCCAGGACGCCGCCGCCCAGGCCAAGTCGGCCGAGGCCGGCATCGCCTGGGACAAGAGCGTGTGCCGCTTCTGCGGCACGGGCTGCGGAATCCTAGTGGGCACCCAGGCCGGCAAGGTGGTGGCCACCAAGGGTGACCCGGACGCGCCGGTGAACCGCGGGCTCAACTGCATCAAGGGCTACTTCAACGGCAAGATCCTCTACGGCGCCGACCGCCTCACGCAGCCGCTGATGCGCGTGAAGGACGGCAAGTTCGACAAGAACGCGCCCTTCCAGCCGGTGAGCTGGAAGGTGGCGATGGACGAGATGGAGCGCCAGTTCCGCAAGGCCTACGAGACCAAGGGGCCGAGCGGCGTGGCCATCATCGGCTCGGGCCAGTACACCATCCCCGAAGCCTATGCCGCCAGCAAGCTGATGAAGGCGGGCTTTCGCAGCAACAACCTCGACCCCAACGCGCGCCTGTGCATGGCCAGCGCGGTGGTGGCCTTCTACCAGGTCTTCGGCATCGACGAGCCGGCCAACGTGTACGCCGACATCGAGAAGTCCAACGCCATGATCCTGTGGGGCAACAACATGGCCGAGGCGCACCCGGTGCTGTGGTCGCGCGTCACGGACCGCAAGCTCACCCACAAGGACACGAAGATCGTCAACCTGACGACCTGCACGAACATGAGCTCGGGACTGGCGGACCTCGAGATCATCATGAAGCCCAGCACCGACCTGGCGATCCAGAACTACATCGCCCGCGAGATCATCGCGCGCGGCGCAGTGAACCAGGCCTTCGTCGACAAGCACTGCATCTTTGCCACCGGCCCCGCCGACATCGGCTACGGGCTGCGCCCCACCGACCAGTACGCCTACCCGGCCGAGAAGGACATCCTCGCCAAGCAGAAGGTGGTGACGCTCGACAAGTACGAGGCCATCGCCCAGCGCCGCAAGGAGGGCGACAAGGTCGAGCAGAAGAACGCCGGCCCCGGGGCGGGCAGCCACTGGAGCATCAGCTTCGATGAGTTCAAGCGCGGCGTCGAGCCCTACACGCTGGACTTCGTGGCCGAGCTCGCCAAGGGCGACGACGCCGAGTCGCTCGATTCGTTCAAGAAGAAGCTGGTGGCGCTGGCCGACCTGTACATCGACCCCAAGCGCGACGTGGTGAGCTTCTGGTGCATGGGCTTCAACCAGCACCAGCGCGGCGTGTGGGTCAACGAGCAGTGCTACACGAACCACCTGCTGCTGGGCAAGCATGCGCGCCCGGGCAACGGCGCCTTCTCGCTCACCGGCCAGCCCTCGGCCTGCGGCTCGGCACGCGAGGTCGGCGCCTTCTGCCACCGCCTGCCCTCGGACATGCTGGTCAACATCAAGCCCCACCGGGCCAAGACCGAAAAGCTCTGGAAGCTGCCGGAGAACACGCTCAACCCGCACGTCGGCGCGTCGATCATGCACATCCTGCAGGGCCTGGAGGACGGCAAGATCAACTTCGTCTGGACCCAGGTGGTCAACATCTTCCAGTCCACCCCCAACAGCAACCACTGGCTGCAGGGCGCGCGCCGACCCGACGCCTTCGTGGTCGTGGCCGACGCCTACCCGACGCTGTCGGCCAAGGTGGCCGACCTCATCCTGCCGAGCTCGATGATCTTCGAGAAGTGGGGCCTGTACGGCAACGCCGAGCGCCGCACCCAGGCCTGGCGCCAGCAGGTGGCCGCGCCGGGCGAGGCGCGCACCGACACCTGGATGCTCATGGAGTTCTCCAAACGCTTCAAGCTCAAGGACGTGTGGGGCGAGAAGAAGATCCCGGGCCTCAAGGCCGAGGGCTTCGCCGACAACACCCTGCCCGACGTGCTGGCCGAGGCGCAGAAGATGGGCTACTCGCCCGAGGCCACGCTCTACGACGTGCTCTTTGCCACGCCCGAGAACAAGAAGGTCGCGTGGCCCGATCCCAAGCTGCGCGGCAAGCTCAACGGCACGGCCGAGGCCCTGGGCGACAAGTGGTTCGTCGAGAAGGCGCTGTTCAACGAGTACCGCCAGTTCACGCTGGGTGACGGACACGACCTCGCGGACTTCGACACCTACATGCGCGACGACCTGCGCGGCCTGACCTGGCCGGTGGTCGACGGCAAGGAAACCGTCTACCGCTTCAACGACGAGTTCGACCCCTACGTGAAGAAGGGCCTGGGCTTCGACTTCTACGGCAAGCTGATGAAGGCCATCCCCACCGGCAACCTCGACGGGGTGACCGATCCCAAGCCCGTGCCCCTGCCCGGCAAGGCCAAGATCTTCTTCCGGCCCTACGCCGCGCCGGCCGAGCAGCCCGACGCGAACTACGACCTGTGGCTGTGCACCGGGCGCATCCTCGAGCACTGGCACACCGGCTCGATGACCCGCCGCGTGCCCGAACTGCACCGCGCCGCCCCCACGGCCGTGCTCTACATGAACCCGGCCGACGCCGCCGCGCGCGGCATCAAGCGCAACGACGTGGCCTGGATCGAGTCGCGCCGCGGCAAGGTCAAGGCGGTGGTCGAGACCCAGGGCCGCAACAAGATGCCCAGGGGCAGCGTCTGGGCCGCGTTCTTCGACGAGGGCATGCAGATCAACAAGGTGGTGCTCGACACGCTCGACCCGATCTCGCTCGAGCCCGACTTCAAGAAGTCGGCGGTCAAGGTCAGCAAGGCGTGAGGCCGCGGGCACGGCGCGCGAGCGTCGTGCCCCTCGAAGCGATGAGCAGCGCCCCCCCCACCCGTCGCCGTGAGTGGCTGCTGCGTGCCGCGCAGGGCGCGGCCGTGGCCGCCTGCGGCGGACTGGTGTGGAACGCCTTCCTGGTGCGCTCGGTGCACGCCGCCCCCTGGGCACCGCGGCCACCGGGTGCCACCCAGGACTTCGCGGCGACCTGCATCAAGTGCGGGCTGTGCGTTCCGGCCTGCCCCTACGGCACGCTGGAACTGGCCACCATCGACGCCGGGCCGGCGCCGGGCACGCCCTACTTCGATCCCCGGCGCGTGCCTTGCTACATGTGTCCCGGCATTCCCTGCGCCAAGGCCTGCCCCACCGGCGCGCTCGACGCGGCACTGCCGCGCATCGAGGACGCGCGCATGGGCCTGGCGGTGATCGACCCCGAGACCTGCCTGTCGTGGCAGGGCCTGCGCTGCGAGGTCTGCCACCGCGTCTGCCCGGTGCGCGACAAGGCCATCAGCATCCAGCCGCACCCGCGCCAGATCAGCCGGCACGCGGTCTTCGTGCCAGTGGTCCACGCCGATGCCTGCACCGGATGCGGCCTGTGCACCCAGGCCTGCCCGACCCAGGTGGCCTCGATCAACATCGTCGATCCGGCCACCGTGCGCGGCAAGATGGGCGAGCACTACCGCCTGGGCTGGAAGGACGCGGCGCCCGCCGAGGCCGCGCCGGGCGCCGAGGCGGCGTCGGCGGCGCC
>DAOTEJ010000033.1:17111-25149 GCA_035454085.1 Burkholderiaceae bacterium
CTCGACTACCTCAACGCACCGCCATGAGCGCCGTCGCCCGCCCCGTGCGCCACTTCGTGCCGCCCGCCACACTGGCCGGCCGCCTCTGGCACATGCGCTACACGATCGCGCGCCGCGGCGTGCAGTTCGGGCTGCTGCTCCTGTTCTTCGGCACCGCGCACTGGGGCTGGACCGTCGTCGGCCGGCCGCTGCTCGCGGGCACGCTGTCGGGCTCGAAGTTCGCGGGCACGGTGCCATTCGCCGATCCGTTCGCGGTGCTGCAGATGCTGGTGGCGCGGCACTGGCTCGCCACCGAGGTGCTGATCGGCGCGGCGCTCACCCTCGGCGTCTATGTGCTGGCGAGCGGCCGCAGCTTCTGCGGCTGGGTGTGCCCGATGAACGCGGTCACCGAGGCCGCCGAGTGGCTGCGCGCTCGCCTGGGCGGCCGCGCCGACTTGCTGCGCATGCGCGCCGAGGTGCGCTACGCGGTGCTGGCGCTGGCGCTGCTGCTGTCGGCGCTCACCGGTCTGGCAGCCTTCGAGTGGGTGAGCCCGCAGGCCATGCTGTGGCGCGAACTTGTTTTCGGTGCGGGCCTGGGCCTGACCGCCGCGGTGGGGGTGTTCGCCTTCGACTTCGCCATCGTGCGCCACGGCTGGTGCGGCCACGTGTGTCCGCTGGGGGCCTTCTGGTCGCTGGTGGGGCGTGCCGGTCAGCTCAAGGTGCGCTACGACTCGGCCTCGTGCACGCGCTGCGGCGACTGCGTGAAGGTCTGTCCCGAACCCCAGGTGCTCAACTTCAACCAGGCCGAGGCGCGCGGCATGGTGGCCTCGGGCGAGTGCATCGCCTGCGGCCGCTGCATCGCCGTGTGCCCGGAAGACTCGCTCGGCTTCGATCTGCGCGTGCGCTGCCGCCCCGCGCCCCAACTTCAAGGAGAAACACGATGAACAAGTCACTGCTACTGGCGCTCGCCGCCGCCCTGGGCTGCAGCGTGGCGTTCGCCCAGGGCAAGGCCGTGACCGAGCGCGAGATGGGCCTGTCGCGCACCGACGTCTTCGAGACCCCCGTGCAGCAGCCCTACGCTCTGGACGCGGGCAGTTCGCGGCCGGCGCCGCTGGGCACGCCGCCGGTGATCGTCCACCCGGTCGAGAGCATGCTGCCCATCAAGGCAGACGCCAACCAGTGCCTCGCCTGCCACGACAAGCCGGCACTGCAGGGCAAGAAGGTCGCCAAGGGCCAGCCCCAGCCGGCCCCGGCCAGCCACTATCTCAGGTCGCCGGGCGCGGGCGCCGGGCTCAGCGGCGCCTACTACGACTGCATGCTGTGCCATGCACCGCAGGCCAACGTGAAGCCCCTGGTGGGCACGACTTCGCGTTAACCCCGGGTTTGCGGGAGGCGGCGCCCCCTCCTGAGAGGGAACCGTCCACGCTGCCGTCATGGGCGCGGCAGCATGAGCGGCGATAATGCGGGCATGGATGCCACGCTCACCAGCACCATGCCGCAGACCCCGCCGGTGCGCCCCGCGCCCGAGGCACCGGCGACGATCGGCCGCTTCGCGGTGCTGGGCGAGATCGGCCGCGGCGCCAACGGCGTGGTCTACGCCGCCACCGACCCGGTGCTGGCGCGCGAGGTGGCGATCAAGGCCGTGCCCGTCGGACCCAACGCGGTGTTCGGCGCCACGCTCGAAGAGAGCTTCCTGCGCGAGGCCAAGAGCGCCGGGCGCATGAGCCACCCCAACATCGTCACCGTGTTCGATGCGGGCCGCGCCGGCGAGCTGGCCTACATCGCCATGGAACGGCTCTACGGCAAGGATCTGCACGTCTGGCTCGACGAGGGCGCGCGCCCCAGCTCGCGACAGGCCGCCACGATCATCATGCGCGTGGCCGACGCCGTGCATCACGCCCACAAGCGCGGCCTGGTGCACCGCGACCTCAAGCCCAGCAACATCTTCCTGGCGCGCGACGGGCAGCCCAAGCTGCTCGACTTCGGCGTGGCGGCCGCGGCCGCCGCGGGCGCCTCGGCGCGCGCCCAGCAGCTGATCGGCACGCCCAACTACATGTCGCCCGAGCAGGCCGAGGGACGGCCGATCGATTCGCGCAGCGACGTGTTCTCGCTGGGCACCATCCTCTACGAGATGCTCTCGGGCACGCGCGCGTTCGACGGCGGCAACCTCGAGTCCACGCTGCTGCAGGTGCAGGCCGCGAACCCGGTGTCGATCGAGAAGTTGCGCCCGCAGATCGCGCCCGAGCTGGCGGCCATCGTCAAGCGCGCGCTCGCGCGCGACCCGGGGCGGCGCTTTCAGTCCGCCGCCGACCTGCGCGACGCGCTCGGGCTCTATCTCGAGCACACCAAGGCGCCGGCGACCAGCGCAGCGCCGATCGAGTCCGGGCGCCGGCGCGTGCCGACCTGGCTCGCGGTCGCGCTCACCGGCACGCTGGTTGGCGGCCTGGCATGGTGGTGGTGGCCGGCGCCGCCGGAGCCGCGCCTGATGCTCACACCCGAGGCCGCCGCCCCCGCGCCGCCGCCTCCGGCTGCCGCCGCGCCCGAGCCGGTGACTGAGCCCGCCCCATTGGCTAGCGCCGGCACGCCACCGCCAGCACCCAGCGCGGCTTCGCGCGCCGCGCCTGCCCGCGGCGAGGCGGCGCCGCGCGCCGCGGCGCTCACCGACGGCGTGGTGCAGCTTGCGGTCAGCCCCTGGGCCGAGGTGCTGGTCGACGGACGAGTGCGCGGCGTCACCCCGCCGCTGACCGAACTGGAGATCAGCCCCGGGCGCCACGTGATCGAGTTGCGCAACCCCGGAGCCGAGCCGGTGGTGCGCCGCATCGAGGTGCGCGCGGGCGAGAAGGTGCGCATCCAGCACCGCTTCGGCGCTACCGTGCCCGAGTGATGGGTCGGCCGGGCGGGCCTGCTAGGCTCGCCTCATGCATCGACGCCTGCGCATCGCGGGGCTGCTGGCCCCGCTGCTGATCTCGGCCTGCGCCACGACGCCGCCTCCGGCGCCGAGCGCGAGCATCACCCGCCTGTATGCGCAGCCCGCGGAACGCAGCCTGATCGATGGCATCCGCGCCTACGACGAAGGCCAGCATGCACGCGCGGAGCAGTTGCTGCGCAAGGCACTGTCCCTGAATCTGTCCGACCCGGCCGACGCGGCCACGGCGTGGAAGTACCTCGCCTTCCTCGCCTGCTCCTATTCGCGCCCCGCCGACTGCGAGCAGGCCTTCGTGGCAGCATTGCGTGCCGACCCCGGCTTCAAGCTAGGCGAGGCCGAACTCGGTCACCCACTCTGGGGACCGGTCTACGAGAAGGTGCGCAGTTCCCCGCCCGACGCGCTGCCTCCCGCAGCCGCCAACGGCACCCCCGCGACCAGCGCGAAGTAGTTGTCCGAAAGGAAAGCCATGGAAAGCCAATCCCTTGTCGCCTGGATCATCATCGGTCTGATCGCCGGCTGGCTCGGCGGCAAGCTCATGCGCGGCGGCGGCTTCGGCCTGCTCGGCAACCTGGTGGTGGGCGTGATCGGCGCCTTCGTCGGCGGCTGGGTGTTCGGCCTGCTCGGCCTCTCGGCAGGCGGCTGGATCGGCTCGATCGTGATGGCCACGGTCGGCGCAGTCATCCTGCTGTTCGTGGTGGGCCTGATCAAGAAGGCCTGAGGCCAGCACCCGCGCCCGGCCGCGCGCCGGGCCGGCCGGGTGCGATCAGGGCGCGCGCAGGCCGCGTTCGGCGGCCCACACGGCCGCCTCGACCCGCGAGCGGAAACCGAGCTTCTTGAGCATGTGCTTGACGTGCACCTTCACCGTGCCCTCGGTGATGTTGAGCGCGCGCGCGATCATCTTGTTGCTCATGCCGCTGGCCACGCAGCGCAGGACGTCCTGCTCACGCTCGGTGAGTTCGCGCAGGTCGCGCTTGTCGGCGCGGGCCTCGTCGCGCAGGGCCGTGGCCAGCGCGTTGGTCAGCGCCTCGCCGATCACCGTGCGCCCCTCCAGGGACTCGCGCACGCGCGCGAGCAGGTCCTCGGGCTCCATGTCCTTGAGCAGGTAGCCGTCGGCGCCGGCGCGGATCGCGGCCATCAGGTCCTCGGGCGCGTCGCTCACGGTGAGCATCACCACCCGCCGCGCCGGATCCTCTTCCTTGAGCGCGGCCAGAACCTCGAGGCCGCTGCCCCCCTTCATGTTGAGGTCCAGCAGGGTGAGGTCGGGCTCCTTCTCGCGCGCGATACGCACCGCCTCGTCGAAGTGGCCGGCCTCGCCGACCACGTCGAAGCTCGGCTCCATGGCGAGCAGCTGGATCACGCCCTTGCGAAACAGAGGGTGGTCATCGACCACGAGGATGGTGTGCTTCATGCCGAGTGCCGTTCTAGCGAGGTGGTGGTGGCCGCCGCCGCGAAGGCCGAGGCCGGGCGGAAGCGCAGGGTGACGTGGGTGCCGCCCTCGGCGCGGCGGCTGAAGTCGATCTCGCCCTCGAGGGTGGCGGCGCGGTCGCGCATGATCGACAAGCCGAAGTGGTGCTGGCGCTCCGGCGTGAGCGGGATGCCCACGCCGTCGTCGTCGATGGTGACGAGCACCTGCCCGTCGGCGCCGCGGTCCAGGCTCACCGCGACGTGGCGCGCGTGCGCGTGCTTCTCGATGTTGGTGAGCGCCTCGCGCACGATCTGCAGCAGGTGGATCTGCTCGTTGGCCGACAGCTCGAAGCCCATCAGCCGGTTGTCGAGCGTGGCCGACAGGCCCGTGCGGGTCTGGAACTCGGCCACCGTGTTGCTGATCAGCGCCTCCAGGCCCTGGCCGCCGACCTTGAGGCGGAAGGTGGTCAGCAGCTCGCGCAACTGGCGGTAGGCGTCGGACACGCCGTCGCGCACCTCGCCCACGACGGTCTGGGCCTGCCTGCGGTCGGACTCGTGTTCGAGCAGCGCGGCAAGCCGCATCAGCTGGATCTTCGTGTAGGCGAGCGACTGGGCGATCGAGTCGTGCAGCTCGCGCGCGATGGCCGAGCGCTCCTCGAGCAGGGCGAGCCGGTTCTGCTCCTCGTGGCGCGCCGCCGCTCCGAGGGCTGCCCCCACATGGCGGCCCACGGTCTCGGCCAGTTCGATCTGCCAGGGTTCGAGCCCCTTGCCGGGCGGCAGCATGAGCGGCATCACGCCGTGCACCGTGCCGCTGTCCGTGAGGGGGATGCTCACCACGCGGCGGGCACCGCCCTCGCCCGCCTCGCTGCGCCAGTGCACGGCGGCGCCACCGCTGCAGTTGCCGCACGCCTGCTCGGCGCAGGACTCGGGCAGGCCGCGCTCGCTGACCGCGATCGGAAAGCCGCGGCCGCTGCTGCCCTGGCGCGCGCAGATGATCCCGCCCTCGGCCCCCAGCGCCTGCTCGACGTTGTCGAGCACCTTGGAGAGCGCGGCGGTATCGACGCTGCGACCGGAAAGCAGGCGCGTGGTGTCGTAGAGCAGTCCGAGCGAGCGGTTCTTGCGCTCCAGGTCGGCGGTCTTCTCGGCCACCTGCCTCTCGAGCGAGCCGTAGAGGCGGGCGAGGTCCTCGACCATGTAGTTGAACGCCTGGCCGAGCTGGCCGATCTCGTCGGGCCCCGTGTCGTGCGCGCGCACCTTGAAGCCGCCGGCGCGCACCTCGCTCGCGGCGCGCACCAGGTGCCGCAGGGGACGCACCACCTGGTCGTTGAGCAGCCACAGGATCGAGGCACCCAGCAGCAGCACCACGACCACCACCGCCACCAGCGCCAGGCGCAACCGGGTCATGCGCATCTCGAGCTGCACGTCGAGCTGGCGCACGAAGCCATCGACCTGCTGGACGAACTCGGGGATCGAGGCCAGGAACTTGGCCTGCGCCCCGGGCAGGTCGATCGCCGCGAGCGCGAGCGGCCGCACCTCGCTTTCAAAGCGCCGTTCGATCGAGGCGTACACCAGCGCCACGGGGTCGTCGCGGTCGGTCGAAACGCTCTCGCGCAGCGCGGGCGAGTGAAGGCGGCGCTCGAACTCCGCAGCAGCGGCGCGGATGGCCTCGGCCCGGGCCGGCGCGTCGCCGCCGGGCGAAGCCACGGCCACGGCGAGCGCGTAGCTTTGCATGCGCAGCGAGCCCGCCACGTTGATGGCGCTGCCCTTGCCCATCGACTGCTGGGTGAACACCCACGCCGCGGTCATCACGCCGAGCGCGAGCACGGTGACCGCGACGAGCACGACGGCCACGCGGACCAGGATGGAGTGCGTCCAAAGACGCTGCAAGGGGTTCACGCTGGCAAGGGGTTCAAGCTGTCGTGATGGTTGGCAGTTCGTGGCGGATCGCTCGCCCGTTGCGCGCGGTCGGCCGCTCGGAGTGCAGTCTCGCACGCCGAGCGCGCCCGTGGCGCCCGGCCGACCTGCGAAGCCCATCGCCCCCCCAGGGCGGCAGACCAAGTTACCTCCGCGGGAGTAGCGGCGTCTGGCTCTGAGGAATCAAGCGCCGGCGCGGCTTGACCGGCGTCAGGAAAACCCGCGACTTCAAGCCTAGCTTCGCCTCCGAACTAACCAAGACGGAGGCCAAACATGGCTGCCCAGAGCGTCCCCGCCGCCGCGGTGGACCCCAGCCTCAAGCGCAAGCAGTGGTCGGTCGTGATCATGAGCACGCTCGCGTTCACGGTGTGCTTCGCGGTCTGGATGATGTTTGCGGTGATCGGCATCCCGATCAAGAAGACGCTCGACCTGAACGGCACGCAGTTCGGCCTGCTGACCGCGATGCCCGTGCTGACCGGCTCGCTGATCCGGGTGCCTCTGGGAATGTGGACCGACAAGTTCGGCGGTCGCATCGTCTTCTTCCTGCTGATGCTTTCCACCGTGGTGCCCATCTGGCTGATGCAGTACGCCACCGCGTACTGGCACTTCCTGGTGATCGGCCTGTTCGTCGGCCTGGCGGGTGGCTCGTTCTCGGTGGGCACGCCTTACGTGGCGCGCTGGTTCGACAAGCGCCACCAGGGCTTCGCCATGGGCATCTTCGGTGCCGGCAACGCGGGGGCGGCGGTCACCAAGTTCGTCGCGCCGGTGCTGCTCGTGGCCTACGGGTGGACCATGGTCCCGCAGGTCTACGCCGTGTCGATGCTGATCATGGCGATCGCCTTCTGGTTCCTTACCTACAGCGATCCCAAGCACCTGGTGCCGGGCAACGTCACCTACCGGCGCCAGCTCGAGAGCCTGCGCGACCCGACCGTCTGGAAGTACTGCCAGTACTACTCGATCGTCTTCGGCGGGTACGTGGCGCTGTCGCTGTGGATGGTCAACTACTACGTCGGCGAGTTCGGGCTCGACATCCGCGTGGCCGCGCTGCTGGCCGCGTGCTTCTCGCTGCCGGGCGGGGTGCTGCGTGCCATCGGCGGCTGGATGAGCGACAAGTGGGGAGCCCACCGGGTCAGCTGGTCGGTCATGTGGGTGAGCTGGATCTGCCTGTTCCTGCTGTCGTACCCCTCGACCAGCTACACGGTGCAGACCACGGGCGGCCCGGTGACCTTCACCCTCGCGCACAACGTCTGGACCTTCACCTTCCTGATGTTCGTCCTCGGCATCTCCTGGGCCGTGGGCAAGGCGAGCGTGTTCAAGTACATCGCCGACGACTACCCCAGCAACATCGGCACCATCTCCGGAATCGTCGGCCTTGCCGGCGGTCTGGGCGGGTTCCTGCTGCCGATCCTGTTCGGCCTGCTGCTCGACCTCACCGGCGTGCGCTCGACCGCCTTCATGCTGATGTACGGCGTGGTCTGGGTGTCGCTCATCTGGATGTACCGCACCGAAGTCAGCACGCGCGACGTGGTGAGCGGGCACAACGCCCCCGCGACGCGCTGAGCGGACCCACACGAATTCGATCTGGGAGCCATCAATGAGCACCGTTCCAAGCACACCCGCCGCCGTCGGCGCGAACCGCGGCGCCGACATCGCCGACTGGCGCCCCGAGGACGAGCAGTTCTGGGAGACCAAGGGCAAGAAGATCGCCTACCGCAACCTGGCGATCTCGGTGCCTGCGCTCCTGTGCGGTTTCGCCGTCTGGGGCATGTGGGGAATCATCACGGTGCAGATGCTCAACCTCGGCTTCCCGTTCAC
>DAOTEJ010000034.1:0-15265 GCA_035454085.1 Burkholderiaceae bacterium
GCCAAGGGCCACGCGGCTGAAGAGATGGCCGACATGCACACGCTCGAGGCGCTGCGCCGCAACGGTGCCAACCTGTCCAAGCCGCACAAGGTGCAGTACTTCACCAACTTCCCCAGCGATGCGCAGATGAGCGCGGCGCGCAAAGAGTTGCTGGCCGCGGGATTCACGGTGGTGCGCGCCGCGCAGGCCGGCAAGGATCAGCCCTGGGTGCTGATCCTCACGCGCACCATGCCGCTGTCCACCGAAAACGTGCGTGCCTCGCGCCAGACCGTGAGCAGCGCCGTCACCAAGCACGGCGGCCGCTACGACGGCTGGGAAGCCGCCGCCGTGCCCTAGGCACGCGCCGCGCCGGCCGCGACACAGGAGGCACGCCACTCCTGCCTCGCGCAGAACGCAAGCCCGCGCCGCCAGCCCGGACGACTCACCGCAACGTCACCGAGCGTCACACCGCGCTGGCGGATCCGCACGCGTGACGCATCCGCGCGGATGAGGGCATCCCTTGTCCTGGCGATCCGATACCTCTGGCAACACTTCCTCACGGCGAGAATCCAGTCCGTCAGCAAGAC
Source organism: Burkholderiaceae bacterium (assembly GCA_035454085.1). GTDB lineage: Bacteria > Pseudomonadota > Gammaproteobacteria > Burkholderiales > Burkholderiaceae_F > DAOTEJ01. The sequence goes on from DAOTEJ010000034.1 coordinate 567, forward strand.
TCGGGCGCTCGACGTTCGCATCAGGAGGAAAACCATGACCACTTGGGCCATACGGGCCGGCCTGCGATTCGCTTCGCTCACCGCGGCGGCACTGCTCGCGGCGTGCGGCGGAGGCGATTCCGGATCCGGTACGAGCACCGCCTCGAATGTCCCCGGGCTGCCCGGCGTACCGGGCGCGCCGCCCACCGACCGGCCGCCCACCCAGGCCGACGCGGCGCGCTTCCTGCAACAGGCCACCTTCGGCGCCACCCAGGCTGACATCGACCGCCTGATGAGCATCGGCTACACGGCGTGGCTCAATGAGCAGTTCGCCGCGCCGCAGATCCAGCATCGCCAGACCTATGACACGGTGGCCGCCACGCTGGTGGCCGCCGGCCAGACCGCGGGCGAGAACCAGTTCTACGAGTCCTGGTGGAAGCAGGCGGCCACGGGCCAGGACCAGTTGCGTCAGCGGGTGACTTTCGCCCTGTCGCAGATCTTCGTGGTGTCGCTCAACGACAGCACGGTGGCCAACACCCCGCGCGGCGTGGCCTCGTACTACGACACGCTCGGCCGCAACGCCTTCGGCAACTACCGCCAGCTGATCGAGGACGTGTCGCTGCACCCGATGATGGGCCTGTACCTGTCCTGGCTGCGCAACGAGAAGGAGTCCGGCACGCGCGTGCCCGACCAGAACTACGCGCGCGAGGTGATGCAGCTCTTCTCGATCGGCCTGTACCGGCTCAATCCCGACGGCAGCGTGGTGATCGCCAACGGCGCGCCGGTCGAGACCTACGACAACGTCGACATCGAAGGCCTGTCGCGCGTGTTCACGGGCTACTCCTGGTACGCCGGCCCGAACGCGGCCGACCGCACCGACACCCGCTTCTACGGTGGCGCGGCGGTGGCGGACCGCGAGATCCAGCCGATGCAGTCCTACGCGAAGTTCCACTCCATCTCGGCCAAGACCTTCCTGGGCACGACGATTCCCGCGAGCACCGCCGCCAATCCCGAGGGCGAGCTCAAGACCGCGCTCGACACGATCGCCGCGCATCCCAATGTCGGGCCCTTCCTGTCCCGCCAGCTGATCCAGCGCATGGTGACGAGCAACCCCAGCCCCGCCTACGTGGGCCGCGTGGCCGCCGTGTGGGCCAACAACGGCGCCGGCGCGCGGGGCGACCTCAAGGCGGTGATCCGCGCCATCCTGCTCGACACCGAGGCGCGTACCGCGAGCACCGATCCCTCGTATGGCCGCATCCGCGAACCGCTGCAGCGCGTCGTCAACTGGGCGCGCGTGGCGGAGGCCTCTTCCGACAGCGGCCGCTGGCTGATGGGCCGCACCGACGACCCGGGCAGCTCGCTGGGCCAGACGGCGATGCGCTCGCCCTCGGTGTTCAACTTCTACCGTCCGGGGTACTCGCCGCCCAACACGGCGATCTCGGCCGCGGGACTCGTGGCGCCCGAGATGCAGATCACCAACGAGAGTTCCGTGGTCGGCTACCTCAACTCGATGCGCTCCTGGGTGCAATCGGGCATGGGCAGCACGCCCACCGGCGCCACGCGCCGCGACATTCAGCCCAACTACACCTCGCTGCTGACGCTGGCCGACAACGCCGACAGCCTGGTCGACCGGCTCAACCTGCTGCTCACGGGCAACACCCTGCCTTCCGCCGTGCGCCAGCAGATCCGCGACGCGGTCAACTCGGTCAGCATCCCGGCCGCCGGCGGCACGGCAGCCAGCGACGCGCGGCTCAACCGCGTGCGCCTGGCGGTGTTCCTGATCATGGCCTCGCCGGCCTACCTAACGCAGAAGTGAGAGGGAGCGACATGACCTCCAAGTTCACCCGCCGCGAGTTCCTGCGCCGCTCTTCGGCCCTGTCCATCCTCGGCACCGGCACGCCCTTCGCCCTCAACCTGGCCGCGCTCAGTTCCGCGGCAGCCGCGCCTGCGAGCGACTACCGGGCCCTCGTGTGCCTGTTCCTGGCCGGCGGCAGCGACACCCACAACGTCGTGCTGGCCACCGACACGACCTCCTGGAACGCCTACCAGACGGCGCGCAACACCGGCGTCGATCCGATCGCCCTGCTCGCCGCCGGCACGCCGGCCAACGCGGGAGCGGCGATCAACACGCCTGCGCGCCTGGGCGGAGTGCTGCCGATCACGCCGCTCACCGCGCAAAGCGGCCGCAGCTTCGCCCTGCACCCGGCCATGCCCTGGCTCACGTCGCAGTTCGCCGCCGGCCGCGCCGCCGTCGTGTCGAACGTCGGGCCGCTGATCGTGCCCACCACCAAGGCGCAGTACCGCGCGCGCAGCGTGCCGCTGCCGCCCAAGCTCTTCTCGCACAACGACCAGCAGTCGCTGTGGCAGTCGTACTCGCCCGAGGGTGCGCGCGTGGGCTGGGGCGGGCGGCTGGGCGACCTGCTCGTCGCGGCGGGAAACAACTCCGCCAACCCGCTGTTCACGGCGATCTCGACTTCGGGCTCGGCGGTGTGGCTCTCGGGCCAGACCGTACTGCAGTACCAGGTGGGCTCGAGCGGCCCCACCGCCATCGGCGGAATGACGGGCACGCTGTTCGGTTCGGGCACGGCCTCGGGCACCTTCCGCTCGCTGATCACCGGCACCTCGGGCCAGCTCTTCGAGTCGGAGCACGCCAAGGTGGTGAGCCGCTCGATCGACGCACAGTCGCGGCTTGCCACCACCATGCTGCCGGCCGGCACGGGCGGCGTTCCCAACCCGGCGCAGTACACCAACCCCGCCACCGGCACGCTCGCCACCAACGGGCTGGCGAGCCAGTTGCAGACCGTCGCGCGCATGATCGGCGCCCAGGCCACGCTCGGCGTGCAGCGCCAGGTGTTCTTCGTGCAGATCGGCGGCTTCGACACGCACGACTTCCAGAATCGCGAGCAGCCCCGGCTGCTGGCCCAGATCGACGCCGCCCTGCAGTACTTCTACGGCGTGCTCGCCAGCCTGGGCGGCCGCGACTACTCGGGCTCGGTGACCACCTTCACCGCCTCGGACTTCGGGCGCACCTTCACCACCAACGGCGACGGCACCGACCACGGCTGGGGCTCGCACCAGTTCGTGGTGGGCGGCGGCGTCAAGGGCGGCGATCTCTACGGACGCTTCCCCATCACCGGCCTCAACCACGACGACGAGGTCGGCTCGGGCAGCCTGCTGCCCGTGCTCTCGGTGGACCAGTACGGCGCCACGCTCGGCAAGTGGTTCGGCGCCTCCGACACCGATCTGCTCACCGTCTTTCCCAGCCTCGGCAACTTCACCCAGCGCAACGTGGGCTTCATGGTCTGAACGGTTCGACCTCCCCTCTCAGGCCCGCCCTCGCGCGGGCCGCTTTTTTTCGGGCGCTGCGACGCCGCTGGCTAGAATCGGCCCGCCCCCATCGCGCGAGACCTGCCCATGAACACCAAGACCTACGAAGCCGTGACCCCGCACCGCGTCGCCTTTCTCGGGCTGGGGGTGATGGGCTATCCCATGGCCGGCCACCTCGCGCGCGCCGGCCACCACGTGTGCGTCTACAACCGCACGGCGGCCAAGGCCGATCGCTGGGTCGAGGAGTTCGGCGGGCGCAGCGCGCCCACGCCGCGCGAGGCCGCGGCCGGCGCGGCCATCGTGTTCGCCTGCGTGGGCAACGACGACGACCTGCGCGGCGTGGTGCTGGGGCCCGACGGCGCCTACGCCGGCATGGCGCCGGGCGCGGTCTTCTGGGACGACACCACCGCCTCGGCGCGCGTGGCGCGCGAGCTGGCGGCCGAGGCGGCGGGCCGCGGCCTGAGCTTCATCGACGCGCCGGTCTCGGGCGGTCAGGCAGGCGCGGTCAACGGCCTGCTCACCGTGATGTGCGGCGGCGAGGAGGCGGCCTTCGAGCGCGCGAAGCCCGTGGCCATGGCCTTCGCACGGGCGGTCACCCGCGTCGGCGAGTCGGGCGCGGGGCAACTGGCCAAGATGGTCAATCAGATCTGCATCGCCGGCCTGGTGCAGGGCCTGGCCGAGGGCATCGCCTTCGGGCAGGCGGCGGGGCTGGACATGAAGCTCGTGCTCGAGGTGATCGGCAAGGGCGCCGCGCAGAGCTGGCAGATGGACAACCGCGGCAAGACCATGGTCGAGGACAAGTTCGACTTCGGCTTCGCGGTGGACTGGATGCGCAAGGACCTGGGTCTGGTGCTCGACGAGGCGCGCCACAACGGCGCGCGCGTGCCGGTGACCGCGCTGGTGGACCAGTTCTACGCCGACGTGCAGTCCATGGGCGGTCAGCGCTGGGACACCTCGAGCCTGATCCGCCGCCTGCGCGGCACCTGAGTGGATCCCGACGCGCTCGCCGCGCTGCGCCCGCGCCTGCTGCGTCTGGCGCGCCTGCAACTGCGCGACTCGGCAAGCGCCGAGGATGCGGTGTCCGAGACGCTGCTCGCCGCCCTCGAACAACCGCAATCCTTCCGGGGCCAATCCACTGCGGCGACCTGGGTGGTGGGCATACTCAAGCACAAGATCGTCGACGCGCTGCGCCGGCAGTCCCGCCACACCAGCCTCGACAGCGGCGACCCCGAGGGCCCGGCGCTGATCGACGAGCTGTTCCTCGCCGACGGTCACCGCGCCGCGCCCGCCCAGGACTGGGGCAACCCAGAGCAGCTCCTGGGGCAGGCGCAATTCATCAAGATCCTGGAAGCCTGCCTGGAGCGGCTGCCGGCGGCCCAGGCCCGCGTCTTCCTGGCGCGGGAGTGGCTGGAGTTGAGCGTGGCCGAGGTGTGTAAGGAAAGCGGCCACTCCGCGACCAACGTGTCAGTGCTGTTGTTCCGCGCCCGCATGAGACTCAGAGAATGCCTGGAGACGAACTGGCTCGCCGCGACCTGAAGCCCTGGCTCGACTGCCGGCACGCACACGCGCTGATGTCGCAGCGTCTGGATGCGCCGCTGGCCACCGTCTCAGACTGGCGCTTGCGCTGGCACCTGGGCCTGTGTGCCAGTTGCCGGCGCGTCGACGATCAGTTCACCCTGCTGGGGCAAGCCACGCGGCGCCTCGGCCTCTGAACCCGCCCCGACCCAACCACGGAGGCATCGATGCACGCCACCCTGCCGCTGCTCAAGGCCACCGACTTCCCGCCGCTGCGCCGCCGCCGCGTCGAGACCCTGCAGGTCAACCTCGGCTACCTCTGCAATCAGAGCTGCCTGCACTGCCACGTCAACGCCGGCCCGAACCGCACCGAGCAGATGGACGAGGCCACCGTCGATGCCGTGCTCGACGCGCTGGTGGCCAAGGACATCCGCAGCCTCGACCTCACCGGCGGCGCGCCCGAACTCAACGTGCACTTCCGCCGCCTGGTGAGCGAGGCGCGCGCGCGCGGAGTGCACGTGATCGACCGCTGCAACCTCACCATCCTGTTCGAGCCGGGGCAGGAAGACCTCGCCGACTTCCTCGCGCAGCAGCAGGTCGAGATCGTCGCCTCGCTGCCCTGCTACCTCGAGGACAACGTCGATCGCCAGCGCGGCGCGGGCGTGTTCGACAAGAGCGTCACCGCGCTCTCCCTGCTCAACGCGCTGGGCTACGGCCACCGCGCCGAGCTGCCCCTGTCGCTGGTCTACAACCCGCAGGGGCCCAGCCTGCCGCCACCCCAGGCCGCGCTCGAGGCCGACTACCGCCGCCGCCTGGCCGAGGATCACGGCATCGTGTTCACCCGACTGCTGGCCCTGGCCAACATGCCGATCGCGCGCTTCGGTTCGACGCTCGTGAGCAAGGGCCAGTTCCGCGACTACATGGCCCGACTGCGCGGCGCGCACCAGGCCGAGAACGTCGAGCACGTGATGTGCCGCAGCCTGGTGAGCGTGGACTGGCAGGGATTCCTCTACGACTGTGACTTCAACCAGATGCTCGGCCTGCCGCTGCGCGAGGCCGACGCGCTGGGCCGCTTCACCCACGGCCGCCTGCACCTGCGCGACTGGTTGGGCGTGGACCTGGCCGACAACCCCATCGTCGTGGCCGATCACTGCTACGGCTGCACCGCGGGACAGGGATCGAGCTGCGGAGGCGCGCTTGGCTGAGCCCGGCGGGCTGGTGCCGGGGCGCAGCTGCCCGCCCAGCTACGGCTACTCGCCGCGCGCGCTCGCCACCGCGTCCCCGCTGGCCGCCGAGGCGGTGTACGTGATCGGCGGGCTCTACGGCAACGCGCTCGCGCTCGATGCCATCGAGGCACTGGCGGCGCGCGAGACCCAGCCGCCCATGCTGATCTTCAATGGCGACTTCCACTGGTTCGACGCCGCGCCGGAACTGTTCGCGAGCGTGCAGCAGCGTGTGCTGGCGCACACCGCCCTGCGCGGCAACGTCGAGACCGAGCTCGCCGCCGACGACGCCGCAGCCGGCTGTGGCTGCGCCTACCCCGAGGCCGTGCCCGACGAGGACGTGGCGCGCAGCAACGCCATCCTGGAGCGCCTGCGTGCGGTGGCGCGCACCGTGCCCGGCGCCTGCGCGGCGCTCGCCGGGCTGCCCATGTTCGCGCGCGTCGAGCTCGGCGCGGCGCGGGTCGGCGTAGTGCACGGCGACGCGTGGTCGCTGGCCGGCTGGCGCTTCGCCCACGACGCCCTGCACGCCGACCTGCCCGAGCCGCAGGCCCGGCGCCGCGACGAGGCGCTCGCGGCGGCCTTCGAGCTCGCTGCCGTGGACGGCTACGCCTGCAGTCACACCTGCGCGCCGGCACTCAAGCTCACGCCCCACGGCTTCGTGATCAACAACGGCGCGGCCGGCATGGCCAACTTCGCGGGCGGCACGCACGGCGTGATCACCCGCATCGCCCTGCGCGCTCTGCCGCGGTCGCTCGAACCTGCCCGGCTCTACGGCCTGCACGAGACCGTGCGTGGCCAGTCCCTGGTGGTGGACGCGCTGCGCGTGGACTTCGACGCACAGGCCTACCTGCGCGAGTTCGACGCGGTGTGGCCCGCCGGTTCGCCGGCGGCCGTCTCGTACCGGCAGCGCATCGCCCACGGGCCTTCGTATGCGCCGGACCAGGCCCTGGGTCGCGCGCCGGCCGCCGCGATTGCCTGCGCCTGAGCGCCCGCCAGGAGGCCCGCCCATGAGTCGCAAGCTCGTCCTGTTCCTGCTGATCCTCGCAGCCATCGTCGCCTTCTTCGGCTTCGACCTCGGGCGCTACCTCAGCCTCGACTTTCTCAAGAGCCAGCAGGCGGCCTTCGCGGCGCTCTATGCGCAGCACCAAGTCGCCACGCTGGCCGCCTACTTCGCGATCTACGTGGCGGTGGCCGCGCTGTCGCTGCCCGGCGCCACCGTGCTCACCCTGGCGGGCGGAGCGCTGTTCGGCTTCTGGACGGGGCTGGTGGTGGTCTCGTTCGCCTCCACGCTCGGGGCGCTCGCGGCCATGCTGGTCGCCCGCTACCTGCTGGGCAACAGCGTGCGCGCGCGCTTCCCCGAGAAGCTCGCGGCGATCGACGCGGGCATCGCGCGCGAGGGCGGCTTCTACCTGTTCGCGCTGCGCCTGGTGCCGCTGTTTCCGTTCTTCGTGGTCAACCTGGCGATGGGGCTCACGCGCATCCGTCCCTGGACCTACACCTGGGTGAGCCAGCTCGGCATGCTCGCCGGCACGGCGGTGTACGTGAACCTGGGCACGCAGCTGGCGGATATCCGCTCGCTCGGCGGGCTGGTGTCGCCGGCGCTGCTCGGATCCTTCGCCCTGCTGGGCCTGTTTCCGCTGCTCGCCAAGAAGCTCGTCGACGCGCTCAAGGCGCGCAAGGTCTACGCGCCCTGGGCGCACCTGCGACCGCGACGCACCGACTACAACGTGGTGGTGATCGGCGCGGGATCGGCGGGTCTGGTGACGGCCTACATCGCGGCGGCCACCCGCGCGAAGGTGGCGCTCGTCGAGAAGCACCGCATGGGCGGCGATTGCCTCAACACCGGCTGCGTGCCCTCCAAGGCGCTGATCCGCAGCGCGCGCTTCGTCGCCGAGGCTGCGCACGCGCGGGAACTCGGCATGGCGCGCGCCGCGGTCGAGGTCGACTTCGCCGCCGCCATGGAGCGCGTGCAGCGCGTGATCGCCGAGATCGCCCCGCACGACTCGGTGGAGCGCTACACCGCGCTGGGCGTGGACTGCGTGCAGGGCAGCGCGCGCATCACCTCGCCCTGGACGGTCGAGGTGCAGGACGCGCAGGGCACGCGCAGCCTGAGCACGCGCTCGATCGTGATCGCCACCGGCGCCCGGCCGTTCGTGCCGCCCATCCCCGGCCTCGAGTCCGTGGGCTACCTCACCTCCGACACCGTGTGGTCGCTGCGCGAGCGCCCGCGACGCCTGCTGGTGCTGGGCGGCGGGCCGATCGGCTGCGAGCTCGCGCAGACCTTTGCGCGCCTGGGCTGCGAGGTCACCCAGGTCGAGATGGGCCCGCGCCTGCTGCCGCGCGAGGATCCCGAGGTCTCGGAACTGGTGCGCCGCCGCTTCGAGGCCGAGGGCCTGAGCGTGCTCACCGGCCACACGGCGCGCGAGTTCGTGCAGGACGCCAACGGCAAGCGCCTGCGCGCCGAGCACGCCGGCGGGCTCGTGGAGGTCGCCTTCGATGCCGTACTCGTGGCCGTGGGTCGCACGGCCAATACCGCGGGCTTCGGGCTGGAGGAACTGGGCATCGGGCGCGTCAAGGCCGGCACCGTCGCCACCGACGAGTACCTGCAGGTGCTCTATCCCAACATCTACGCCTGCGGCGATGTGGCCGGCCCCTACCAGTTCACCCACGTGGCCGCGCATCAGGCCTGGTACGCCGCGGTCAACGCGCTCTTCGGCCGCTTCCGGCGCTTCAAGGCCGACTACCGCGTGATTCCCTGGGCCACCTTCACCGAGCCCGAGGTCGCGCGCGTGGGGCTCAACGAACAGGAGGCGCAGGCCCAGGGCGTGGCGCACACGGTGACGCGCTATGGCATCGACGATCTGGACCGCGCCATCGCCGACGAGGCGGCGTGCGGCTTCGTGAAGGTGCTCACCCGTCCTGGCAGCGACCGCATCCTGGGCGTCACCATCGTCGGCAGCCACGCCGGTGATCTGATCGCGGAGTTCGTGCTGGCGATGAAGCACGGGCTGGGGCTCAATGCGATCCTCGGCACGATCCACATCTATCCGACCATGGCCGAGGCCAACAAGTACGCCGCTGGCGCCTGGAAGCGCGGCACGGTCACGCGCGGCCAATGGGAGGTGCTGCAGGCCTACCAGGCATGGCAGCGCGGCGAGGCGGGTTTCGGGGCGCTGCTGGCCGCGCTGCCCCGCTTGCGCGATGCACGGCCGGCTTACGGACCGCCGCCCTGAGCACTCGGCTGCGGGGGGCTGCCCCGCCCGCAGCCGGCTGACTTAGCTGGACCCGAGGTTGGCGAACAGGAAGAGGACGGCCATGCCCACGCCCACCCACAGCCAGAGCTTGCCCACCGCTTTCTTCTCGGGATTGGCGTCACGCAGGTAGATCACGCCCATGATGATGCCGATCAGCGGAACGAACACCGTCGCGGCCGTGATGCCCCACTTGAGCCCGCCGCTCACCACCTCGGCAGCCGCGGGTCCGCCTGGGACGCGCACCGGTGGTGGCGTCGGGGTCGGTGCCGCCATCGTCGCACCGCAGCTGCCGCAGAACTGGGCATTGGCCGGATTGTCGTGACCACAGCTGGGACAGAACATGTTCACCTCCCTGATTGGAGGCGGCTCCCCGAGGAACCGCCTCGACCCGCGGCGGGATCGCGCCGCGCACTGCCCTACATGGCCGCCCCGCACTGGACGCAGAAGTGCGTGCCCGCCGGCTGCACGCGCCCGCAGCGCACGCAGTTGATCGTTGTCGCCACCATCAGGCTTGCGCCGCAGCCCGTGCAGAACTTGTCGCCACGCGGATTGGGACGGCCGCACTGCGTGCAGAAGCGTCGCACCTCGGTCGGTGGAGCGGGCGGTGCGGGCGTGGCGCCGTTGGACGGCGGAGGCGGCGGGGACGGCGGGCTTGGCGGTCGCGGCGGCTCGGGCGGCGGCGTTGGGAGACTGCCCCCTCCCCCGACCCTGAGCCGATCGAGGTTGAGCTGCACCATCGACACGAGCTCGTGCAGGTGCGACTCGAGCGGCGGGCTCATGGCATCGAGCCAGTGCAGGCTGCCGATGAAGTACTCGAGCGAGGCCGAAGGGATCGCGTTCTCGATGCGGAAGGGCAGCACGACCAGTCCGTGGCTGACCGCGCGCTCGACCTCGCGCTTGATGTGCTTGGACTCGTTGGCGTGAGACGAGAACACCACGATCATCAGGCGCGCGGCCTGGATGGCCTCGACGATGGCCTGCCCGTAGTCCATCCCGGGCATCACGTCGCGCGGCGCGATCCAGCAGCGCACCCCGTCGCCTTCGAGCCGGGCGCACACGGCGTCGGCCGTGGTCTTGTCGCTGCTCGAGTAACTGATGAAGACGTCGTGCGCCATCGGCCCTCCGCCTCTGCCTCCGACCCACGGGGATCGGCAAGCCATCATGCCCCAGCGCCGCGTCCGCGCGCCGCCTTCTTGGCGCTCGCGCCACACTCGGCGGCCTGCGCGGGTGCGCGATTCGGGGCGAGCGACTCGGCTAGCATGGCCGCTACCCCGACCCCCACCATGCGACTGGCCATCGTCCTCCCCGTGCTCGACGAGCAGGATCGCCTCGCGACGGTCCTGGCTGCGCTCGCCCCCCTGCGCACGCGCGGGGCCTTCGTGGTGGTGGCCGACGGCGGCAGCAGCGACGCGAGCGCGGACATCGCCCGCGCCCTGGCGGACCTCGTGATCGCAGCGCCGCGCGGTCGGGCGCGGCAGATGAACGCCGGCGCGCGGGCCGCGCTAGACACGACGCCGGCCGATGCGCTGCTCTTCCTGCACGCCGACACGCAACTGCCCCCCAACGCCGATCTGCTGATCGCCGCGGCACTCGCCGCAGGCGCCGCCTGGGGCCGCTTCGACGTGCGCATCATCGGCCGCTCCGCCGCCCTGGGCGTGATCGCGCGCGCGATGAACTGGCGCTCGCGCCTCACCGGCATCGCCACCGGCGACCAGGCGATCTTCGTGACGCGCGCGGCCTGGCAGCGGCTCGGCGGCTACGCGGAGCTGCCGCTCATGGAGGATGTCGAGTTCTCGCGGCGCGCGCGGCGGCTCTCACGGCCTGCGTGCATCGCCACGCCCGTGCAGACCGCGGGTCGCCGCTGGGACGAGGACGGCGTGCTGCGCACCGTGCTGCTGATGTGGCGCCTGCGCGCCGCCTATTGGCTGGGCGCCGATCCCGCTGCGCTGGCGCGGCGCTACCGCGACGTGCGATGAGCGCGCGCACCGCCGCGGTCGAGATCGCCGTGTTCGCCCGCGCGCCAGTTGCCGGCGAGGCCAAGACGCGCCTCGTTGCGCGCCTCGGGGCGGACGGTGCGGCGCGCCTGCAGGCCTGGCTCACGCGTCGCGCCCTGGCACGCGCGCGTGCCGTGCCCGGCGCTCGCCTGAGCCTGCACACGGCAGGGGATCCCGCTCACCCCTACTGGCGCGAGTGCACGGCCGAGTTCGGTGTCGAACTGCACGAGCAGCTTGGCGCGACCCTGGGCGAGCGCATGGCCCACGCCTTTGCGGTCCTGGCGCCGCGCGGCGCGCCCATGCTGTTGATCGGCACCGATGCGCCCGGGCAGACGCCCGCGGACCTGATCGATGCGGCAGCGGCGCTGGCGCGGGCCGACGCCGCGCTGCAGCCCGCGCTCGACGGCGGCTACGTGCTGATCGGTCTGGCCCGCCCGCAGTCCGGCCTGTTCGAGCGCATCGACTGGGGCAGCGCGCGGGTGCTCGCACAGACGCGCGAGCGCGCCATCGCGCTGGGGCTGACTCTCGCCGAGCTGCGCCCCTGCCCGGACCTCGACCTACCCGCCGACCTCGACGCTGCCTGCGCGGCCGGCTGGGTCAGCCCGCAGGCCTGGCGATGAGTCCGGACCTGCGCCGGCGGGCGCTCGCCCTCAGCTTGGTGGCCCTTGGCGCCCTGAGTGCAGCCGCCGCAACACCGGTGCGCGCGCAAGCTGGCAACATCACACCCTTCTCCCAGGGCGCCGCGGGTGCTGCGCTGCCCGGCCCCTGGAAGCTCGTGACCCTGCCCAAGATCCCGCGCCACACCGTGTACCGCATTGAACTCGACGAGGGGCGCCCGGTGCTGCGGGCGCGCGCGGACGCCTCCTACGGCACCCTGGTGCATGCGCTGCGCGCCGACCCGGCCGCCACGCCCGTGCTCGAGTGGCGCTGGCGGGTGGACGAGACCCCCGCACGCGCCGACCTGCGCAGCAAGGCGGGCGACGACCTCGCGGCCAAGGTCTGCGTGTTCTTCGACCTGCCCCTCGAGCGGCTGGGCGCCGCCGACCGCGTGAAGATCCGCCTGGGGCGCTCGCTGTTCGACCCCGAGTTGCCGGCCGCCACCCTGTGCTACGTGTGGGACCGCACGGCCGCGCCCGGCACGCTACTCAACAACGCCTACACCGATCGCGTGCGCTACCTCGTGCTGCGCTCCGAGGCCGCGGGCGACCTGGGCCGCTGGACCACCGAGCGGCGCCGGCTCGACCGCGATTTCGCCCTGGCCTTCGGAGCCGAGGCCGAGGGCGGCGTGCCGATGCTCAGCGGCGTGGCGCTGGCCACCGATGCCGACAACACGGGCGGCAGCGCGCGGGCCAGCTACGGCGACCTGCGGCTGGTGCGCGAATGAAGCGGCTCCTGCTGGTCGGCGGCGGACACGCCCACCTCGGCGTGCTGCAACGGCTCGCTCGCGAGCAGCCGCAGGACATCGAGGTGACCCTGGTCACGCCTTACGAGCGCCAGCTCTACAGCGGCATGCTGCCGGGCTGGATCGCCGGGCACTACGAGCGCATCGATGAGCTCGCCGTGCCGCTCGCCCCGCTGGCGGCGCGCGCCGGTGCACGGCTGAGGCTGGCACGCGTCGAGCGCATCGACCTCGAGGCGCGGGTGGCCTTCGACGATCGCCACGGGATGCACGCCTTCGACGTGGCCTCGATCGGCATCGGGCCGACCACCAACCTCGACGCCATCCCCGGCGCGCTCGATCACGCCGTGCCGCTGCGACCCATCGAGCACTTCGTCGAGACCTGGCAGCAGCAGTACCTGCACATGCTCGCCCACCAGGGCGAGACCACCCGGGTCAGCGTGATCGGCGGCGGCGCCGGCGGCGTGGAGCTCGCGCTGGCCATCGCCTGGCGCCTGCGCATGATGGACGGCGCGGTGCGGGTGCAGATCGTCGCCGGCTCGCGCCTGATGCCGGGCATCGGCGAGCGCGCCCGCGCGCTAGCGCTCGAGGCGCTGCAGGCTGCTCGGGTGCGCGTGGTGCAGCACACCGCCGTGCGGCTCGAGCCGCACCTGATCTCGCTCGAGGACGGCAGCACGCTCGCCTCCGACATCAACCTGCTCGCCACGGGCGCGGCGCCCGAGGCCTGGCCGCGCGAGTCGGGCCTGGCCTGCGATCCGGGCGGCTTCATCGCGGTGGACGAGTGCCTGCGCTCGACCTCTCACCCTTACGTGTTCGCCGCCGGCGACTGCGCCTCGCTCACGCGCACGCCGCGGCCGCGCTCGGGCGTGTTCGCCGTGCGCGCCGGCGAGCCCCTGGCGCGCAATCTGCTGGCTGCGCTTCGCGGGCAGACACCGCACGCCTGGCGGCCGCAGTCGCGCGCGCTCTATTTGCTCGCCGAGGGGCCGCAACGCGCCATCGCCAGCTGGGGGCCGTTCGCGCTGGAAGGCGCCTGGCTGTGGCGCTGGAAGGACCGCATCGACCGCGCCTTCATCGGCCGCCACTCGCCGGCGCGTGCCACGCCGGCGCCGGATGCGGCGGCCAGCCGCGTCGAGTCCTGAGCGGTGCAGCGTGGCGAACTCGACCTCGATCGGAAAGACGCCCGCGCGCCGGCGCGCGCTCAGCCTCGTCTTGGCCTGCGCCGCTGCCCTGGCCACCTTGCTCGCCAGCGCAATCCTGACCGGCCCGGCCATGGCTAGCCCGCTCGCCGGCCAGCGCCCGGACGACCTCGGCGTGCGCGAGGGGCGCCTGAAGCCGCCCTCGGCCACCGAGAACAGCGTCAGCAGCCAGGCCGTGCTCTACGACGGCCCCGGCGCGCAGTACGCCCGCATCGCCCCCTTGGCCGTCAGCGGCGACGGGGCGGCGGCCATGGCGCGCCTGGCAGGCATCGTCGCTGCCTGGCCCGGTGCGCGCATCGTCACCCACCGGCCTGATTACCTCCATGCGGAGTTCAGCTCGCGCTGGCTGGGCTTCGTCGACGACACCGAGTTCTGGTACTCGCCTGCCGAGGGCGTGATCCATGTACGCTCCGCCTCGCGCCTCGGCCGCCGCGACTTCGGAGTCAATCGCGAGCGCGTCGAAGCCATCCGCGCCGCCTACGGCCACTGAGCCTCGTCTTTCCGTTACTTCTGCCGCTTCCCATGCCTCGAATCGTCCTGCCCGCCGCGAGTGCGCTCGCGGCCTGCGTCTGGCTGGCTGCCTGCGCCACGCCCGCCCCGCCTGCCGCCACCGGCTCGCCCGCCACGCTCGCCCCGCCCGCGGCCATGACCCTCAAGGGCGTGCCACCCGTGCCCGCCGACCTGCCCGCGCGGGTCGGCGCCTACACCGAGTTCAAGGGCGCGAGCCTGGTCGACATCTCGCCCGACGGCCAGCGCCTGCTGGTGGCGCGGCGCGCGGGCGCACCGGGAGCCGAGCGGGCGCAACTGCACGA
>DAOTEJ010000034.1:15365-21835 GCA_035454085.1 Burkholderiaceae bacterium
GTGCTGATGCGCTGCTCCAAGGTCGACGCGCAGGGCGGCGCCGGCGCGGGAGGCGCGGCCAGCACCGTGCTGCTGGTGGAAGTGAAGAGCGGCAAGACCCTGGGCAAGATCGAACTGCCGGGCACGGGCTGGTTTCCGTCAGACCTGCACCCCGACGGCCGCACCCTGCTGCTGAGCCGCTACATCTCGGCCAGCCGGGGTGAGGTGTGGCAGGCGGACCTGGTCACCGGCGAGCGCAAGCGCCTGTTGCCGCGCGAGGGCGAGGCGCCCTCGCTCACTCTGCCGGGTCGATACTCCCCGGACGGCCGTCGCTTCGGCGTGGTGAGCGACCGCGCGGGCGAGTTCCGCCAGGCCTGGCGCTACGACCCGGCGAGCCAGGTCTTCGAGCCCGTGACCTCGGACATCCCCTGGGACGTGAGCGGCGGCAGCAGTTCGCGCGACGGACGCCGCATCGTGATCATCACCAACGAGGCGGGGGTCGGCGTGCCGCGGCTCTACGACGGCGCAACGCTCAAGCCCGTGCCCCTGCCCTTCACCGTGCCCGCCGGCGCGACCGTGACGCAGACGGCGCTGTCCGCCGACGGCAAGCGCCTGGCCTATGCCACCAATTCCGCGCGCACGCCCAACGAGATCCGGGTGGTCGAGCTCGAGGGCCCGGCCGCCGGGCGCGATGCGCTCTGGTTGGCCGCGGATACCGCCGGCATGGACACGAGCGGCTTCACCCCCATCGAGACGATCGCCTGGAAGAGCTTCGACGGCCGCACCATCACCGGCCTGATCCAGCGCCCGCCCAAGAAATTCACGGGCAAGCGGCCGGTGCTCATCGAGATCCACGGCGGCCCCGAGGCTCAGGCGCGGATGGGATTCAACGGGCGCTACAACTACCTGGTCAACGAACTGGGCATCGCGTTCATCGAGCCCAACGTGCGCGGCTCCACCGGCTACGGCAAGAGCTTCCAGAAGCTCGACGACGGCAAGCTGCGCGAGGACTCGGTCAAGGACATCGGCGCCCTGCTCGACTGGATCGCGCAACAACCCGATCTGGACGCGAGCCGCGTGGTGGTGCAGGGCGGCAGCTACGGCGGCTACATGGCCAACGCGGTGGCGGTGCATTACTCGGACCGCATCCGCGGCGCGATCCCCGACATCGGCATCTCGAACTTCGTCACCTTCCTGGAGCGCACCGAGAGCTACCGCCGCGACCTGCGCCGCGCCGAGTACGGCGACGAGCGCGACCCGGCGATGCGCGCCTGGATGGAGGCCATCGCGCCGGTGAACAACGCGGGCAAGATCCGCGTGCCGATGTTCATCGTCCACGGCCGCAACGATCCGCGCGTGCCGGTGCAGGAGGCCGAGCAGATCGCCGCGACCGTCGAGAAAAACGGCGTGCCCGTATGGCTGATGATCGCCGAGAACGAGGGCCACGGCTTCGCCAAGAAAGAGAACGCCGACTACCTGTTCTACGCGCGCCTGCTCTTCCTGCAGGACCGGCTGCTCAAGTGAGGCTCAGGGCTGGGCGGCGAGCAGCGCCACCCCGCCCAGCATCAGCACGCAGCCCGCGATGCGCGCGGGCGTCACCCGCTCGCGCAGCCAGAAGGCCCCCAGCAGCAGGCCGATCATCATCGAGACCTCGCGCGCCGGCGCCACGTAGGCCAGCGGCGCGAGTTGCAGCGCGGTAAGCACCAGCAGGTAGGCCAGCGGCGAGAGCACGCCCACCGCCACGATGCGGCCGCGGTTGCGCCGCCATTCGACGGCCAGCCCGGCACGGTCGCGCAGCGCCCAGGGCGCGAGCACCGCGCTGCGCACCGCGAGCCCCAGGGCGTAGTAGGCCAGTGGTGCCAGGCCCAGCACCTGGATCGCCCAGCCGTCCACCAGCGTGTAGGCCGCGATGAACAGGCCCGTGAGCGCCCCCCAGCCCAGGCCGCGGGCGAGCGCCGGGTCGGTGCCCGCGCCCAGGCGGCGCAGCAGCCCGCCACCGGCCATCAGGAAGATGCCGGCCAGGATGGCGGCGATGCCCATCCAGCCCCACGGCGCGGGCCGGTTGCCCAGCAGCAGCACCGCGCCCAGCACTGCGAAGAGCGGCCCGGTACCGCGCGCCATGGGGTAGACCAGCGACAGGTCCGCCACGCGGTAGCCGCGCTGCAGGACGAGCGCGTAGACCACGTGCAGCACGCCGCTGGCGACGATCGCGATCCACGCGGCGAGGCCAAGCGCGAGGGGCGCCGCGTGCGTCGTCCAGAGGGCGATCGGCAGGAAGAGCGCCAGACTCACCCAGCCATAGAGCCACACGAAGGCCAGGCCTGCGCTGGCGCGCTTGGCCACCAGGTTCCAGACCGCGTGCAGGCTGGCCCCGGCGATGACCAGCGCGAGCGCCTGGGCGTTCATCGCGCAGCCCGCGCGGGCTGGTGCGCGCGAGTGGCCGGCGTGCTCAGGGCAGCAGGCGCAGTTCGCGCGGGTCGACGCCCAGCGCCACCTGCGCGCCACGCGCATGGAGCGGCGCGTGGGCGGTGTGCGGCACGTCGGCGGTGAGGCGACGCGCGCCGGCGGCCAGTTCGTAGCGGGTGAACTCGCCGAGGAACTCGGCGTTCTCGACCTCGGCTTCGAACCAGGCGCGCGCGGGGTCGCGCCCGGCATCGCGCGCGGTCACGGTGATCGCGTGCGGGCGCACCGACAGCGCGCTGCCCGCGCCCTCGGGCGCCGGCAACTCGCCCAGCCCCTCGACCACGAAGCGGCCGCGCGCGGCGTCGAGCCGGCCTTCGAGCAGGTTGGTGCTGCCCACGAACTCGGCCACGAAGCGGTTCACCGGCGCGTCGAAGAGCTCGCGCGGCGTGCCCACCTGCTGCAGCACGCCGGCCTCGAGCACCGCCATGCGGTCGGCGGTGGTCATGGCCTCTTCCTGGTCGTGGGTCACGAAGATGGTGGTGATGCCCAGGCTGCGCTGCAGGCGCTTGAGTTCCACGCGCATCTGCTCGCGCAGCTTCTTGTCGAGGTTCGACAGCGGCTCGTCGAGCAGCAGCACCTGGGGCTCGATCACGATGGTGCGCGCCAGCGCGACGCGCTGCTGCTGTCCGCCCGAGAGCTGGTTGGGGCGGCGCTGCGCATAGTCGGCCAGGCCCACCAGCGCGAGCGCTTCCTGGGTGCGACGGCGCACCTCGTCGCGCGGGCGGCGCCGTTCCACCAGCCCGAAGGCCACGTTGTCGGCCACCGTCATGTGCGGCCACAGCGCATAGCTCTGGAACACCATGCCGATGTTGCGCGCGTGCGGCGGCACGCCGGTGATGTCGCGCCCGTCGACCAGCAATTGACCGCGGTTGTGCTGGTTGAAGCCGGCGATCAGGCGCAGCAGGGTCGACTTGCCCGAGCCCGAGGGCCCGAGCAGCGCGAAGAACTCGCCCGGCTCGATCGCCATGTCGATGCCCTTGAGCACCTGGTTCGATCCGTAGGCCAGACCGATGTCACGGCACTCGACGGCGACTGCCTTCATTTGGCTTGCTCCAGGGTGCGGTTGGCGCGCTCGACCACGCGGTGCGAGAGGTAGGTGCCCACGGCCACCACGCCCACCAGCAGCACGCCCAGCGCCGCGCCCGGGCCTCGGCCGGCGACCGACTGCATGTACAGGTAGATGCCGTAGCTCATCGGCGCCTGCGACTCCCGGGTGGTGAGCAGGATGGTGGCCGACAACTCCACGGCCGCGGTGATGAAGCTCGAGACGAAGCCGGCCAGGATGCCGCCCGCCATCAGCGGAATGACGATGCGCCGCACGGTGCGCCAGCCGCTGGCCCCGAGCATCTCGGCGGCCTCCTCGAGACTCTGGTTGATCTGCTGCAGGGCGGCCATGCAGGCGCGCAGCGCGTAGGGCAGGCGGCGTACCGAGTAGGCCAGCATGATCAGGATCCAGGTGGCGGCCAGTTCGAAGCCGCCGATGCTCACGTGCTGGAAGGTGCGCAGGTAGCCGATCGCCAGCACGATGCCGGGCACGGCAATCGCGCTGCTGGCCAGCGAGTCCAGCCACTGGCGGGCCGGCAGGCGGGTGCGCAGCACGAGGTAGGCGATCGAGACGCCGATGATCACGTCGATCAGCGCCGCCAGGCCGCAGTAGAGCAGCGTGTTGCCGATCATGAAGGGGCTGTCGCGAAACACCGTGGCGTAGTGCTCCAGGGTCCAGGCATCGGGCACGACCGAGAAGCTCCAGACCCGCGCGAACGACAGCAGCAGCAGCCCCAGGTGCGGCGAGAGCACGACCAGCAGGGTGAGCACGATGCCCGCGTAGGCCAGCACCGCCTCGCCACGTGACAGGCGGCGCCGCGCGATCCCCGCCCCGCCCTTCTGCAGGGTGGAGTAGTCCTTGCCCTTCATCACCCGCACCGACAGCCACATCGCCAGCACGCTGAACGCGATCATCACCACGCTGATCACGTAGCCCAGGGGATCTTCCAGGCCCACCTGGGTGATGCGCAGGTAGGCCTGGGGCGCGAGCAGGTTGGTCTGCCCCAGCACGAGCGGCGTGCCCAGGTCGTCGAAGACCTTCACGAACACCAGCGCCGCGCCGGCCAGGAAGCCGGGTGCAGCCAACGGGAACACGATGCGCCAGAACAGGCGCAAGCCACGGCAGCCGAGGTTGATCGCGGCCTCTTCCATGGCACCGTCGATCGCGCGCAGCGACACCGTGAGGTTCATGAGGATGAAGGGGAAGTAGTGCAGGCTCTCGACGAAGACCACGCCGCCCAGGCCTTCCATGATCGGCAGGGTGAAGCCGAAGTGCTCGTCGAGCAGCAGGTTGACCGAGCCGCTGCGCCCGAAGATGAGCTGCATGGCCACCGCGCCCACGAAGGGCGGCATGATCAGCGGCAGCACGCCGAGCGTCTGGATCAGCAGTGCGCCGCGAAACTGGAAGCGCACCGTGAGGTAGGCCAGCGGCACCGCGATCAGCGAGGCGAAGACCACGCTCCAGCCCGCCACCAGCAGCGAGTTGAAGAAGCTCTCGCGCATCAGCCCGGTGCCGAAGAAGGTCACGAAGTGGCCCAGGGTGAAGCCGCCCGTGCCGTCGAGAAATGCCGTCACGAAGACCATGCCCACCGGCACGGCGAGCAGGGTCAGCAGAAATCCGAGGATGGCGGCGGCCAGCACCAGGCTGCCCCACGAGGCGCCCCAGCGCGCGCGCAGCCCGCCAGCGCCCGGCACGGGCGTGACAGCCTGCGAGCTGATCGCGTTCAT
The DNA here is from genome assembly GCA_035454085.1 of Burkholderiaceae bacterium. Classification (GTDB taxonomy): domain Bacteria; phylum Pseudomonadota; class Gammaproteobacteria; order Burkholderiales; family Burkholderiaceae_F; genus DAOTEJ01. Next base: position 20,580 of record DAOTEJ010000034.1, read on the forward strand.
GGATGTCGGCAAGCGCGCCCGCCGCGCAGGCCGGCGCGCGCTCGAGGCATCAGCGCAGCAGCGCGCTGGCCTGCTGGGCGAGCTCGGCCGCCTTCAGGTAGTTGGCCCGCGCCTTGGAGTTCCACTGCTCTTCGAGCCCGGTGATCTTGCGCGAGACTTCGACCTCTTTCTTGTTCGAGGCAAAGAGCTTGAGGAACTCGGGCTGGCCCGCCAGCTGCGCCGACACGATGGGCGTGAAGGCGAGCTCGCGCGCCTGCTTGACCAGCGCCTCGGCCTGCGGGTTCTTCTTGACCGCGAGACGGGCTTCGGCTTCGTGGATCGCCTTGGTGGCCGCCTGCAGCTCCTTGAGGCGGAAGGTGATGGTCTGGTCGAACAGCGAGTGCACGAGGGCGTAGCGGTCCTCGGAGAGGTCCGCGTTGAACTGCACCTTGCTGCGCTTGACGATGGCCTGCGGGTCGGGGAAGCCGGCGGGAATCTTGCCCGCGAGCTGCGCGTAGGGCAGCACCGGCAGGCGCGAGATCTTCGGGTCGAGCAGCAGTTCCTGGCCGGCCTGGCTCAGGGTGAAGGCGATGAACTTCTTGGCCTCGTCGGGGTTGGCGGCGCCCGCAACCAGGGCGATGTTGGCGGGCACGATCGAGGTCAGCTGCGGGTAGACGAATTCGACCGGGAAGCCGGTGGCCTTGCCCGCCAGCCCGAAGAAGTCGATCACCGGGCCGCCGCCGAACTGGCCGTTGTTGATGCCGTCGGGCACGCCGAAGCTGCGCTCGGTGATCTGCGCCGAGTTGCCCGCCATCTGCAGCAGGGTGCTCCAGCCCTGGTCCCAACCCTCGCCCTGCAGGATGGTCTCGACCGTCAGGTGCATGGTGCCCGAGCGCGAGGGCGAGGTCATGGCCACGTGGCCGAACCACGCGGGCTTGGTGAGGTCGCTCCACTCGGCGGGCGCGGCGAGCTTGTTGGCCTTGAGGTAGCGGGTGTTGAACATGATCCCGTAGCCCGCGAGCGCCTGACCCTTGTAGAAGCCTTGCGGGTCGTTGATCGGGTAGTTGCCGATCTTGGCGGGGATCTTCGCGTTGTCGACCTCGGGCGCGGCGGCAAGCAGCTTGTCGCGCTTGAGCACCTCGAAGGCATCGGGGGCGCTGGCCCACATCACGTCGGGCCGCTTGCCGGGCGCCAGTTCGCGGATGTAGGCGATCGAGGCCACCGTGTTCTTGTTCAGGATCTCGAGCTTGATGCCCGGGTTGGCCTTCTCGAACGCG